>JBKKCB010000001.1:0-2577 GCA_046713545.1 Hyphomicrobiaceae bacterium
ATCTCGGGCCGCCGCGTCATCGGCAAGGTCATCCTGACGACGTGATCACGGTGTTCGGCTGGCGTTGGACAAAGCGCGCATGGCTTTTTCGCACCCGAAGGCACTTGCCGACTGCTCGAACGGTATACGAAGCCCGACCCCTCCCGCTGGAGAGGGGAAGGTGAACCATGCAGGACACCGGCCGGGTCTGGACCGTTTTTCTGATCGCGAGATCCAACGCGTGCCCGCAAAGAGTGACGGGCGGGCCACGATGCAGGAACGCCCATTCTCCGCACGAGAATAGGTCTCGCGCGCGTTGCAAGCATTGGGACGTGGACGCTCAGGCTGACCGGTACGATGATGTTATTGGCGGTGACGGCTGCCGAGTCGATGGCCGATATAGCTCGATTCACGCCGAACGCGCGAGTATGCCGCTCCGTCTTTCTGAGCCACCGCCAGCCCAGCCGCTAGCTACGCATGGGACTTGATGCTGGTACTCAGAACCAGCGCCCTCGACCATAGAAGCCGCCGCCGCCGATAAGGAGCAGCACAACAATTATGATCAGAAGTGTGGTGGTATCCATGACTGCCTCCACGCAGAACCAACCGAGCAGCTTGGTGCGGCTGAGCGTTCTGGCGTTCACAACAACTCAGACCGAGGCAAAGAGTTCCGCTCGTCAATTCACCAAAAACTCTGCACGGCGAGACCCCCTCCCACGGATGACGAAGCGCAAGCCGCCGCTGACGCTCTAGATCCACCGTCGGTCTACTTCGTCCACTTATGCGAACGTTGGCCGACCCTAAGCAGACGTAACGCGCGATCGCGTCCGGCCACGCGCGGTTGCGGCCTCCGAGCCCAGATTCGAGATGCCGTCGACTGTCATCTGCGTGACGAGATCTGCGTAGGCTGCGCGGGACATTGGTCCCGCCGGGCGAAACCAGAGATAGGACCAGTTGATCATCCCAAACAGTGACATGGTCACTGGCTTGAGCAGGCGCTTACCCCGCGCCAAGCCAGGATTGATGTCACGCAGCACGCCCGCAAACAAGTCCACGAGCCGACGCTCGTAGCTCTTTAGCTCCTGCTGGCGAGCCATTGGCAGCGCGTTGAGCTCGTTGATCTGTACTTTGTGCAAAGCATCTGCGCCCTCGTAAGCGGCGAGGAGAGCTGCGATGAGACCACGCAGACGCTCTTCGGGCGGCGCCTTGGGCGCGTCCGCCGCCAGAACCGCTTCCTCAAGCTTGATAAAATGAGCCTCGAGCAGGTCGTGCAGCAGCTGCTCCTTGTTCTTGTAGTAGTGGTAGAGCAGGGCCTTCGACGAGCCGCATGCCTGAGCGATCTCCGACATGGAGGTCGCAGCATAACCATGATCGGCGAACAGCTTCGCAGACCTGTCGAGAATCGCGCGGCGCTTCAAATCGTGATCGCTCGCGCGGGGGCGTGACATTGAATCTCCTTCAATCCTTGGGCCGCTTGTCAACGATGCGCTTGGCCTTGCCCAGCGAGCGTTCAATCGAGTTCGCATCAATGATGCTGATCTTGGCAGAAACCCCGATATTGTCCTTGATCCGCGCGGCGAGCAATGCTGCCGACCGCGAGCGGTTTTCTGCCGTGTCGGCTTCGGGCCGGACCTCGACCAGCACCTCCATTTCATCCATACGGCCTTCCCGCGTCAGGACGATCTGGTAGTGGGCCGAAAGCGGCTCGATCTTGAGCAGGAGTTCCTCGATCTGGGTCGGGAACACGTTGACGCCGCGCACGATCATCATGTCGTCGGAGCGGCCCGTGATCTTTTCCATCCGCCGCATGCTGCGCGCGGTGCCGGGCAGCAGACGGGTAAGATCGCGCGTCCGGTAGCGGATGACCGGCATGGCTTCCTTGGTCAGCGAGGTGAAGACCAGTTCGCCGATTTCGCCGTCGGGGAGGACCTTGCCAGTAAAGGGGTCGATGATCTCGGAATAGAAGTGATCTTCCCAAATGTGAAGGCCGTCCTTGGTTTCGACGCACTCGTTCGCGACGCCTGGCCCCATCACCTCCGACAAGCCATAGATATCGACTGCATGCATGTCGAAGGCGCGCTCGATCTCCTGGCGCATAGCGGGCGTCCAGGGTTCTGCTCCGAAGATGCCAACCTTCAGTGACGTACTGCGCGGGTCGACGCCGACCCGGCGGAATTCATCGAGGATGGCGAGCATATAACTCGGCGTTACCATGATGATGTCAGGCTCGAAGTCCCGGATGAGCTGAACCTGACGCTCAGTCATGCCACCGGAGACTGGTATTGTCATGCAACCCCGCCGCTCCGCCCCGTAGTGCGCGCCCAGCCCACCCGGGAAAAGCCCATAGCCATAGGCCACGTGGACGCGCATGCCAGGCCGGCCGCCGGATGCGCGTACGGGCAACCACTCCCGCCCAGGTATCGATGTCCTGCTTGGTATAGCCGACGACCGTCGGCTTGCCCGTTGTGCCGGAGGAGGCGTGCGTGCGCACGATCTGCTCGGTCGGTACCGCGAACATGCCGAAGGGGTAGTTGTCACGCAGGTCCGCTTTGGTCGTAAAGGGGTACTTCGCGAGGTCCTCCAGGGATGACAAATCGC
>JBKKCB010000002.1:0-3495 GCA_046713545.1 Hyphomicrobiaceae bacterium
GGCCAGGATGGCCACCGCCACGGCGAGCGGCAGAATAAAGTACAGGCACCGGAAGATCAGCAGCGACGCGATCAGCTGCTCGGTCGGGTATTGCGACAGCGCCACGATCATCGCCGTGTCGAAGACGCCGAGGCTCCCCGGCGCGTGACTGATGAAGCCGAGCAAGGTTGCGATCAGGAACGCCACCGCCACGATCGCGAAGCCGATGGCCGGCTCGTCGGGGAGCAGCACATAAAATGCGAGGGCACCTGCAGCGAGATCGAGACATCCGATCCCGATCTGAACGAGCGTCATGCGGGCGTTGGGCAGGCCCATGCGCCAGTCGCCATGGCTGAGGGCCCGTGGGCGCGGCAGCAGCCACGCCACATACCCGGCGATCACCGTCAGTGCGACGACGCCCAGCATCTGGTTGATCCAGGGCTGCAGGTGCGTGATGGCCGCGGCCAAGCCGGGTGCAAACGCCAGCGCCAGGCCGAGCGCAAACGTGTTGCCCAGCCAGAACGTGAGTCCGGTGATGAAGGCGATCTTGGCGACCTCGATGACGCTCAGGCCCCAGGCCGAATAGACGTGCAGGCGCACGGCGCCGGCCACCAGCGCCGTCGCGCCCATGTTGTGGCCGATGGCATAGCTGGTGAATCCCGCCAGCGCCGCCGTCCGATACGGCACGTCGGGTCGCTCGATCGTGCGCAGCGCGAAGTAGTCATATAACGTCATTGTCACATAGCCGGCAGCCACGAACACGCCGGCCAGTGCGATCGTCCACGCCGGCGTCTCCGACATCGTTGCCCAGACCTTCTGCAGGTCGACGTTGCGCAGCGTTCTGTAGAGAACAAAGAACGCGATCGACACCACGATCAGGTTGAGCGCCAGGCCGATCGCTTTCCAGCTGATCTTGCTTCGCGACTTGACGCTCAGTGCCTGCACCATTCCGGACGTGCCCCCTGCCTGACGAATCGGCCGCAACTCTCGCAGATCATCACGACACCTGTACGGGGCCGCGCCCGGACATTCCGTCCCAGCCGCCGGGGCCCGTGAGAAAGCGCGCAATTCGCAAAAACTGTCACAAGACTGTGACGTCGATTAGAGATCTTGACGAACGATGAACTGAGATTCGCAATCGGCGTACGGATGATTTTCACCGTGGCTTGCATGAGCGAACAGCTCACTGCGAGTCGGCGACCGGTTGTTGACGTGAGCAAGGATGGCGCCGATGCGCGTGCTCGTTGCAACAGATGCCTGGGAACCACAAGTCAACGGCGTCGTGCGGACGCTTCAGTCCCTCGCGGAAAGCGCTCGAGGGCTCGGCGCCACGGTCGAATTTCTGACGCCTGAAGGTTTTTCATCGGTACCCGTCCCGACGTATCCAGGCTTGCGCTGCGCGCTGCCCGGCGCGAAAGAAATCGCGCGCCGCATCGAGCAGGCCGCGCCCGATGCCATCCATGTCGCGACCGAAGGTCCGGTGGGGTTCATGGTCCGCCGCTATTGCCTGCAACACGGCCTGCCGTTCACGACCAGCTACACGACGCGCTTCCCCGAATACATCTCCGCCCGCGCGCCCATTCCGGAATGGTGGAGCTACGCGGTCCTGCGCGGCTTTCATGCGCCGGCGTCCGTGACGATGGTTTCGACCGCCTCCCTCATGGCCGAGCTCGACAGTCGCGGCTTCAAGCATCTCGGCCTGTGGACGCGCGGCGTCAACACCGACCTGTTCCGGCCAGAGAGAGCCGTAGAGCTTGATCTGCCTCGCCCCATTTTTGTGAGCATGGGGCGTGTCGCCGTCGAAAAAAACCTGGAAGCCTTCCTCTCGCTCGATCTCCCGGGCTCGAAAGTCGTCATCGGCGAAGGCCCGCAGGAATCGGAGCTGCGGCGCCGGTTTCCCGGCGTGACCTTCATGGGCGAGCTGCACGGGGAAACGCTGGCGGCGCATCTTGCGGCCGCGGATGTCTTCGTTTTTCCGAGCAAGACCGACACCTTCGGCGTCGCCCAGCTCGAGGCTTTGGCCTGCGGCGTGCCGGTCGCGGCCTACCCCGTCACCGGCCCCAAGGACGTGATCGGCGGCAACCCCGTCGGCGTCCTCGACAACGACCTGCGCACGGCGTGTCTCGCGGCGCTCGACGTATCGCGCGCGGCCTGTCGCGCATTTGCGCTCACGCGCTCATGGCAGGTGAGCGCCCGGCAATTTCTCGGCCATGCCGAGAGCATCGTCGTCCCGTTCCGCAAACCGCAACTCGCGTACACGTAAGGGCCCGACGTGGTGTGCGATCACCCCTTCGAGCTTCCCGCGTGCCAGCGATCACTCATTGAAACAAGCGAGGTATGATGGCGTTCGCTCTCAACAACGAAACAGTCACCAAGACTTACGGGCGCTGGGCGCCGGTCTACGACGTCGTCTTCGGCGCAATCTTCGACCGGGCGCGGCAGGCTGCCGTGGCCGCGAGCGAGGAAGTCGGAGGCCGCATCCTCGAGGTCGGCGTCGGCACCGGCATCTCGCTTGGCTACTACTCGCCGGCGAGCCGCGTGTGGGGGATCGATCTCTCCGAGCGCATGCTGAGCAACGCCCGCAAACGGGTCTACGAGCAGCGCATGATCCATGTCGAGGGTCTGTCCATCATGGACGCCGAGAGACTGGATTTTCCCAACGCCTCGTTCGACGTCATCATGGCCCAGTACGTGGTCAACACCGTGCCGCACCCCAATATCGCGCTCGATGAATTTGCGCGAGTTGTCAGGCCCGGCGGCGAGATCATCCTCGTGAACCGGGTCGGCGCCGATGCGGGTGCCCGTCATCTGGCCGAACGGCTGCTCTCCCCGGTTACAAACCGGCTCGGGTGGCGCTCCGAGTTTCCCTGGCAGCATTTCTCCGCCTGGCTCGATCGCCACAAGGACATCCGCCTCATCGAGCGCCGGCCGATGCCGCCGTTCGGGCATTTCTCCCTCATCCGCTTCGGCAAGGTCGTCCCGGGTCCCGGCGCGCCGCGCACGGACTCTCGAAACAGTGCTGCATACGCACAAACTGGCAACGTGGAGGCATAGAACGACAATGAGCGGTTTTTTCGAGGAACTCAGAACGCAGCGCTGGGATGACCACCGCTTCTATCATCACAGCCGCATCAATCAGGCCTTGCATCTGGTGAGCGCGATCAGCTTCACGGTTGCCTATGTGCTGGTGTTCACGCACCCGGTCGCGGCCGTGCTGCTGGCGTGGCTGGTCGGGATGACGAGCCGCCAGATCGGCCACTTCTTTTTCGAGCCGAAGAGCTACGACACGATCAATCAGGCCACGCACGATCACAAGGAAGACATCAAGCTCGGCTACAATCTGCAGCGTAAGGTCGTGCTCATGAGCGTGTGGGCGCTGTCGCCGCTAGCGCTGTATTTCGATCCGACGCTGTTGGGGATTTTCGAGCCGCACACCGACATCTCCACATTCATGCACCATACGGCGCTGATGTGGCTCGGCATCGGCTTGGGCGGACTGGTGTTCCGCACGGTGCA
>JBKKCB010000003.1:0-3390 GCA_046713545.1 Hyphomicrobiaceae bacterium
CAACGTGATCTCGGCGAGCCGCTCGGGAAGCGGGTCGGAGGAGACGTACGTATCAGCGATAAAGAGGGGACCGTTGGGCAGGACAAGGGCCGACACGGTCGCAAAGGCGCCGACACCATCCAATTTACCGATGACCTGCGAGATGTGGCGCAGGTGCGTATGATAGCGCCCGACCGCGCCGCAGATCATGGCATCGGCGTCGCCACGTCTCAGGAGTAGTCCCGCCAGCACCGTCGACCCGTTGCGGGCCACACGGCGTGCGTGCGACGGCGACACGCCCCTGCGCTCGACCAGCCGGTAATATTCCTCCGCGAGCACAGGCAGGCGCGGGTCGGTTTCCGGATCGACGATGTCAAAGTCCTTTTCCGGGCGCATCCTGAGGCCCAGATGCGGCATCATGCGTGTAATCGTGTCACGACGCCCAATAAGCATGGGACGCGCCATGTGCTCGGACACAAGCTGCTGGGCGGCCTGCAGAACATAAGGATGATCGCCTTCGGCAAAGACGAGACGCTTTGGCGTCTCGCTCGATGCGCGCCGCGCGCCTTCGAAGTAGGGCCGCATGACGAAACCGGAACGGAAAACGAAGCTTGTGAGCTTCTCGCGATAGGCATCGAAATCGATGATGGGACGCGTGGCGACGCCAGAGTCCATGGCCGCCTTGGCGACGGCCGGAGCGATCTCCAGGATGAGACGGGGATCGAACGGCTTGGGCAGGATATACTCGGGGCCAAAGACGAACGTATCGGCGTGATAGGCCGTGAGCACGATGTCGGACGCTTCGCTCTCAGCCAAACGAGCCAGCGCCGTGACAGCCGCCTTTTTCATGTCCTCATTGATGGTGGTTGCACCCACATCCAGGGCACCCCGGAAAATGAACGGGAAACACAGGACGTTGTTGATCTGGTTGGGATAGTCGGTCCGGCCGGACGCAATGATGGCGTCGGGACGTACGGCACGCACGTCTTCGGGAAGAATCTCAGGCGTCGGGTTTGCCAGCGCAAACACCAGCGGCCGGTCAGCCATGCTGCCGACCATTTCCTTGGACACGATGCGAGCTGCCGAAAGGCCCAGAAAAATATCGGCGCCCGGCATGATCTCCGCCAGCGTGCGCTTGGCGGTCTTTTGCGCGTACGTTTCCTTAAGCGGGTCCATCAGCTCGGTGCGGCCTTTGTAGACCACACCCTTGATATCGGCGACCCAGATGTTCTCGCGCTTCAAGCCGAGGGCGCAGAGCAAATTGAGGCAGGCTAGCGCCGCGGCACCCGCTCCCGAGCACACGAGGCGGGCCTCCTCGATGGCCTTGCCGACGATCTTGAGGCCGTTGAGTATACCGGCCGCCACGACGATCGCCGTTCCGTGCTGATCATCGTGAAAGACGGGGATTCGCATCCGCTCTTTAAGACGCTTTTCGATCTCGAAGCATTCAGGCGCCTTGATGTCTTCGAGATTGATGCCGCCGAATGTGGGCTCCAGCCGGGCGACCGCCTCGACGAAAGGCTCCACCTCCATCTCAGCGACTTCGATGTCGTACACATCGATGCCGGCAAATTTCTTGAAGAGAACCGCTTTGCCTTCCATGACCGGCTTGGACGCCAGCGGGCCAATATTGCCGAGACCGAGGACGGCGGTGCCGTTGGTGATGACGCCGACGAGATTTCCGCGCGCCGTGAGGCGCGAGACGGCTTCCGGATCACGCGCGATCTCCTCGCACGCGTGCGCAACGCCGGGCGAATAGGCGAGCGCCAGGTCGGCCTGATTGGCGAGCGGCTTGGTGGCCGCAATGGCGATCTTTCCTGGCGGATCGGCCTCGTGATAGTCGAGCGCCGCCCTCCTCACGTCCGTACCCGGCATCCCTCAGCATCCCCTGTCAGAGCCAGACAACCATGGCCGTCAAACCTGGATTACGATTTTTCCGAAATGGCCCGCGGCCTCCATGGTGTGGAACGCGTCCTTCGCTTTCTCGAAGGCGAAGGTTCGATCGATCACCGGTTTCAGACCGCTGAATGCAATGGCGCGGTTCATGTCCATGAACATCCGGTGCGAGCCCACGTAGATGCCTTGCATCTTGATCGACTTGCGCATGAACTGGGCCGGATCGATTTGGCCGCCGGCCAACACGCCAATCAGAGAGATGGTGCCGGCAACACGGGTCGACGCAATGCTCTTGGGCAATGTGCCGGCGCCGCCGACCTCGACGGTTGCATCGACACCGACACCGTTCGTCAGGTCGAGCACGGCTTGGTCCCAATCAGGCGTCGTACGGTAGTTGATGGTCTGTGCGGCCCCGAGGGCCCTGGCACGCTCGAGCTTGGCGTCACTCGATGAAATGATGATGGGGCGCGCTCCGAGCAACCGGGCGAACTGAAGCGCGAAGATCGAGACGCCACCGGTCCCCAGCAGCAACACCGTGTCGCCGGCCTTGACGCGGGCGGCCTCGACAAGGGCATTCCACGCGGTCAGAGCGGCACACGGCAAGGTCGCCGCCTCGTCGAACGACAGATGATCCGGGATTGGCACCACGCCATCGGCGCTGAGGATAACTTCCTCGGCCAACACGCCGTCGACAGCGCCACCCAGAGCACTCGCCATGGCGTCAGCAGAGCATTGGCCATCCGTCCAGCGCTGGAAGAAGGTGGAAGCGACGCGCGCGCCTTTGCCGAAGCCGGTTACACCAGCACCGACGGCAATGATCTCACCGGCCGCATCCGAGTTTGGAATACGCGGATAGGGGAGTTTGCGTGACACGGGGTCCCGCACCGTGCCGAGATCCCGATAGTTGATGGACGAGGCGCGGACCCGCACCTTCACCTCGCCCGGCCCCGGCTGCGGCGACGCACGCTCCGAAAGTTCAAGGGCGTCAATGCCTTTGGGGGATACGATCTGCCACGCGCGCATGCGGCCTCCACAAGGATTTTGTCAACGACCAGCCGGCATGATAGCCTGCAGCCATGGGGTAACGAAGCTAAAGCTCTTAGTGTCCCGCGCTACTGCGCTTATCGTCGTGGCGACGCTACCCATTTGCGTGCAGGCGGCCCGCGCCGATCCACCCGCATCCCAGCAGGGCCAAGCAGCGCCGGTCGAGAATTGGCGTACGTCGCCATGGCATGGAATGATAGACGGGGCCGGTCAGGTTATTCCATGCCGATGCCGCTATCGCGGGCAGGAATATCGGCTCGGCGAGGTCGTGTGCATGCAGACCCATATGGGCACTGTACTGACGCGCTGCGATCTGTTCGTGAACAACACATCGTGGATCCCGACCAGCGATGCGTGCACGATCAGCCTCGCCCCCGGCGGTTTGTCCGTCGCGGCACGATAGCGCGCGATCTGCATACTAGAACGCAGGCCCGAACTTGTTCAAACGGGGAAAACCCTTGGGCGCCAGGC
>JBKKCB010000004.1:0-9792 GCA_046713545.1 Hyphomicrobiaceae bacterium
TCGCACGGCTGGGGGAGAAAGGTCTGCTGGAAATCGTAGCCGCAACCCACACCGGCATGACCACGGACGAATTTCAGGCGACGATCGCCGATTGGCTCGCGACGGCGCGTCATCCAAAATTCAAGCGGCCCTACACGAAGCTGGTTTATCGGCCGATGCAGGAGCTGCTCCATTACCTGCGGGAGCACGGCTTTCGCACGTTCATCGTGTCGGGCGGCGGCGTCGAGTTCATGCGTACGTTCGCAGAGCGTGTTTATGGCATTACGCCCGAGCAGGTGGTCGGATCGTCAGGCGTCGTCAGCTACCAGATCGGCCTGGACAACAAGCCTGCCCTCAGAAAGGAAGCAAAAATGGAATTCGTCGATGACGGTCCAGGCAAACCTGTCGGGATCAATCGCTTTATTGGCCGACGCCCGCTATTCGCCTTCGGCAATTCCGATGGGGATCTGCAGATGCTAGAGTGGACCGCGGCGGGAAATCGCGCGCGCTTCGTCGGTCTCGTGCACCATGACGATGCCGATCGGGAGTACGCTTATGATCGCGAGTCCCATGTCGGCAAACTCGATCAGGCCTTAGACACGGCGGTAAGGCAAAAATGGCCGATCGTCAGCATGAAGCGGGACTGGCGTGCCGTCTTCGCGTGATCGGCAAGCATCTCAAAATCGGACCGTCGCTGTGGCAATCGACATGCTTCCCTCGAAATGACGTTCGCCGCCGTATTCCTGGTAATGGCGCGCATTGAGAATGAACGGCGTTCCACCGACCAGGGTGGTATAGCTCAAGCCCAGGCCCACGGCATCAACGCTGCCCTTGAAGGACCCGAGCAGGGCGCCAGAGCCCGAATCCCCGGTGAGCTGACGATAGTCATAGCCAACAATGCCGAGAATCACGCCCGGCGCGAACTCGTGTCCGATGGCCCATTCGAAATGAAACTCGTCACCGCTCTTATAATTCGTCTCGTCATTCTCGAAATTGAATGACACGCCGAGCGAGCCATTGATCTGGAGCTTTCGGCTCGTGTCGGTCCAGGTAAATGCCCATCCGGTATCGATTGAAGGTCGATTGAGGCCGATGTTCGCTGCAAAACGGGGCTCATAGCGACCTGTCGGAGCGACACCCTGAACATAGATGGTGTGGGCAAAACTGCCGTGCTGCCAACCGAGCTGCAGCTTCGGCACGATGTCGCCTAGGCCCGGGCCATCAGCGGAACGCTGCCCCGTGAGAGGCCCGATGGATGCTCTTGCGTCGATGTCGACAAATCCGACCGGTACGGTCACCGAAACACCGAACTGCCCACCGAGAATTTTTGTCTCGGGCACATAGAGACCATTCAATCCGACGGATAGGAAGTTGAGCTTTAGCCCGATGTCGACCGCTTGCCGGCCGATGGTGACGTTGCCTTCGATGTTGCCCGAGTAGTAGGCGACCGCCGTCGTCACATAGGTGCCGGGCGGCGGCGTCACACCCGCACCGAAGGCGGTGCCGCCTAATCCGTACGTTGAAAGGCCTGTTTCGGCAGCCTGCGCGGCAGGACACACCATGCAAAGGAGGCCGCCTACAAAGACATTCCGGAGAGACGACTGCCTCTTGCCCATCAGCAGCTCCTGTGGTGTGCATCAGCGCGAACACAAGTTCAGATGGAGGCACTCAGTTTAGCTGATTCGGGGGTTTAATCGAACCGCTGTTGGATGCGCAGAACCTGGTGAGTGCTATTCCAAAAAGGGGTTTGCACGGATTGCTCTCATAATGGCTTGCCTTATCGACATTCGGGATTCGCACCGATTGGCCGAATGGTGATTTGCGTCGATGCTTTGCCAGTAGGGCCAACACACGAGCTTTCCCCCTCGCTCGTTTCCGTTTTCCCGTTCCCCCGGAGCGTGCAGTCTTGCACGGTGTTGCCCTGCTCTTCCTTCACGAATCGAAATCACCTCTCTCGGCCAGTCCCATCATGAGCTTTCCTGCGAAGCCGTCTTATTCCCGGCCCGTCGCCGCCCACCGCTCGTCGCCCGGATGACCAGTTTTCCGGCGTCGCTAGGATTGGCTGACCCATGCACGCCCTTGCAGCACGGGCTTGTCGCGAGACGCGGGCTCTGCGAGGATTTGGTCCAACGTCGACGATAGATCGACTTTCCGTGCCAAGTTGGAGCGCCACATGGATCGCGGCCTGCAGGTTAAGCTACTGAAGCGCCTATTGCACTATGTCGACACCAAGACAACATCGGTGGCCGATGCGCCCTGGCGCAACGAGGTTGCGGCCTACACGGATCCGGAGCGATTGAAGCTCGAGCAGGAAGCCCTGTTTCGCCAGACCCCGCTGCTGATGGGATTTGCATCGGAATGGGCCGCGCCCGGCGCCTATCGCACCGAGGATTTTGCCGGCGTGCCCATTCTGGTCGTGCGCGGCAGCGATGGACGGCTGCGTGCTTTCCTCAATGTATGTCGCCATCGGGGCGCCAAAGTGGTGGACGGTTGTGGCACCGCGCGTCTCTTCTCGTGCCCCTATCATGCCTGGACGTACGAACTCAGCGGCAAAATTCGCGGTATTCCGGATGAGGCTGCCTTCCCCGGTATGCGCGCCGAGCGACGTGGCCTCGTATCCTTACCGCTCTGCGAGAAGCACGGGCTCGTCTGGGTTATCGCGACGCCCGACGGCACGGACGCCTTTGATATCGATCCCTGGCTGGCGGGGCTGGGTCCCGAACTCGCCAGCTATGATTTCGGGTCCTACCACCTCTATGACCGGCGCCCGGTGCATGAGACCATGAACTGGAAGATCCTCGTCGACACGTTCCACGAGGGCTACCACATCGGCTTCCTGCATCGCGACTCGCTCACTGATATCCTGCACGGCAATCTGACCGATTTCGAGCCCTTCGGCCGCAATCACCGGCTCATCTTCCCGCGTCGCAAGCTCGAGCGCCTCAAGACCCAGCCCGAGGACAGCTGGGATCTGATGTGGAACACCACCACCGTGTACGCGCTGTTCCCCAACACGCTGCTGATCACCCAGGGCGACCACATGGAAGTGCATCGGGTGTTTCCGGCAGAGGGCCGCGCCGACAGGGCCATCATGGAGACGAGCTTCTATGTTCCCAAGCAGCCGACGACAGACGAAGAGCGGCAGCACTGGCAGAAAAACCTCGATCTGGTGATGAAAGTGGTCCTGACCGAGGACTTTCCCGCAGGCCGTAGCATGCAAATTGGCTTCACGTCGGGCGCACAGACTGACATCGTGTACGGGCGCAACGAGCCGGCGATGATCCATTACCATCAGTCGCTGCGCCAGGCCCTTGGCATGCCAGCCAATGTCGAGATGTGCTTGGCCGCAATATAATGGCTGAATTATTTTCGGCGTTGACAAATCGACTGCGAAATGTGGGGAATTGGAGTTGCGAGTTCGAAACAGGGTCCGTCGATAACCGTCAGGGAAAACCTGGAAATCGTTTCGAGCAGGCGTCATGAGCGTGCGGGCTAACAGGCCCGGATCATACGCAAGAGCCAGTCAACCGGCAGCATAGCCGGAGGCTCGTTGGGGAGGGACTGACATGAGGCTCCGCCGGTGGCACCGGGGTGCCCGAACGGATTGTCATTGCGCCGCCAGCATATTACGCGGGCGCGGCGCATGAGCACTCTTACCTCGTCCGCTCGTGTCGACACCGATGCACGCCCTCTGATCGACCCTGCGCAACCACCGTCGCCCCGTGGGGCAGACATCCAGCTATCGATAGATCGCGTGTCCAAGCGCTTCGGCGGCGTGACCGCGGTCGACGACGTATCGATTGACGTTCCAAACGGCAGCATTCTCTCGATTATCGGCCCGAACGGCGCGGGCAAGACCTCATTGCTGAATATGGTCTCAGGCTTCTACACGCCGGACACGGGTCGCATCACGCTCGAAGGCCGCGACATCACGCGCCTGCGCCCGCATCAGATCGCAGCACTGAGCATCGCTCGAACATTCCAGAACATCGCGCTGTTCAGCGGGCTCACGGTTCTGGACAACCTGATGCTTGGGCGGCATGTCCGCATGCGCTCGGGCGTGCTGCGCAGCGTCATTTACTGGGGGCTCGCGCAGCGGGAGGAGATCGCGCATCGCGAGGTATGCGAGGAGCTCATTGATTTCCTCAAGCTCCAGGACCTGCGCAAGCAACCCACCGGCGCACTCGCCTATGGCCTGCGCAAGCGCGTCGAATTGGGGCGTGCGCTGGCGCTCGAGCCCCGCATCATCCTGCTGGACGAGCCGATGGGTGGCATGAACCAGGATGAGAAGGAGGACATGGCCCGCTACATCCTCGATGTGAATCAGGAGCGTGGCATCACCGTCGTGCTGATCGAGCACGACATGGGTGTTGTCATGGATATCTCCGACCATGTCGTCGTCCTCGACCGCGGCCGCAAGATCGCTGAAGGGTCGCCCGCCGAGGTCCAGCGCAGCACCGCGGTTATCGAAGCCTATCTCGGCGTCAAACGGGGGGGACAGCCAACGTGACACTGGCGGGCGACGAGCGGACATGTACGCTGCCCAAGCTGCTGCGGCGCAATGCAGCCTCCTTCGGCAGCCTTCCCGGCATGCGCGAGAAAGATCGCGGCATCTGGCGCAGCTACAGCTGGTGCGATTGTCTCGACAATGTGCGCAGTTTCGCACTGGGCCTTGCTGCGCTCGGCTTCAAGCGCGGCGACAAGCTCGCGGTGGTCGGCGACAACCGCCCTCGTTTGTACTGGGCACAGCTTTCTGCGCAGGCGGTGGGGGGTGCCGCCGTGCCGGTCTACCAGGATGCCATCGCATCCGAACTCGTCTACGTGCTCAACCATTCCGAAGTCTCGGTCATCGTCGCCGAGGATCAGGAGCAAGTGGACAAGGTCCTCTCGCTTCGATCGCAACTGCCGGCATTGCGCTGGATCGTGTTCGAAGATCCGCGCGGGATGAGCGGCTACCGCGATCCCTTGCTCAAGTCTTATGTCGATGTCCAAGCCATGGGCCGGGATTTGGACAAGTCCTCGAGCGGTGTCTTCGAGCGCGAGCTCGACGCCGGTCAGGCCGATGACATTGCGATGATCGCCTATACGTCGGGCACGACCGGTCAGCCCAAGGGCGTCCTGCTCAGTCACCGCAATATGGTTGCGACCGCCGAGAACTTCATCGCAGCCGAGTCGGTGAAGCGGGGCGACAATTGGCTCGCCTATCTGCCGATGGCCTGGGTCGGGGACGTCATGTTCTCACTAGCGGCAGCGCTCGCGGCGGGTATTACAGTCAGCACTCCGGAGGGCCCTGAGACGGTGCAGCGCGACCTGAGGGAACTCGGACCGCATGCTCTATTGGCGCCTCCGCGGATCTGGGAGAGCCTGCTGACGCAACTGCAGGTCAAGTCGGATGATGCGACCTGGCTCAAGCGCCGGATTTTCGAGATATTCCGCAGGATAGCGGAGCGGCGCGAGCTGCTGGTGACCGATGGCAAGCCTGTCCCCATGGCGCTGCGCATGGGTTACGCCATCGGCAATGTTGTTGCCTATGGACCCGTGCGCGATCAGCTGGGGCTGCGCCATGCCCGCTGGTGCTATACCGGAGGCGCGCCGCTCGGACCCGATACCTTCCGCTTCTTCCGCTCTTTCGGCGTGAACCTGAAGCAGATCTACGGTGCTACGGAGGCCAGCGCGCTTGTTGCCTTCCAACGCGACAATCATGCCGACCCGAACACGGTGGGAAGTCCTGTGCCCGGCGTGGAACTGAGGATCGATGACAATGGCGAGCTCCTGATCAAGGGTCCCGGCGTATTCGTCGGCTACTACAAGCAGGACGAGGCAACGCGCGAGACACGAACGCCCGACGGATGGCTGAGGACGGGTGATGCCGGGATCATCGACCCGCAAGGTCAGCTCGCCATCATCGACCGGGCTAAGGATGTCGGCAAGCTCGACTGCGGCACGCCCTTCGCGCCCCAGTTCATCGAGAACAAGCTCAAATTCAGTCCGTTCATTCGCGAGGCCGTTGCGTTCGGGAACGGACATGGCTTCGTCGCCACCATGATTGCGATAGACCTCGGCACGGTGGGAGCCTGGGCCGAACGCCGCGGACTCGCCTACACCAGCTTCATGGATCTGAGCCGCAAGCCCGAGATCGCACAGCTCATCGTGCAGGAGGTGACCAAGATCAATGCTTCGCTGCCCCGTGCCTTGCAGGTGCGGCGCATCCTTCTGCTCAACAAGGAGCTGGAGGCCGACGATGCGGAGATGACGCGCACGCGCAAGGTCAGGCGTCGCTTCGTGGCGGAAAAGTATGCCAACGTGATCGATGCTTTTTATGGCAACGCCGACCGGGCGAACGTCAGCATGGAAATTACGTTCGAAGACGGGCGCAAGAGCACGCTCGACGCGACCATCGCAATCCAGGACGTAGCGCCGGCAGCGGCACGCAAGGCAGCATGACAGGGGACAGCAATGCTCGATGAACTGTCATTTGCCTTCTCGCTCGTCGTGAGCGGATTGTCGATCGGGCTCATGTATTCGCTGATCGCTCTGGGCTTCGTACTCGTCTACAAGGCCACGGACGCCATCAATTTCGCCCAGGGTGAGTTCGTGATGCTGGCCGGCTTCATTGTGGCGGCGGCGCTCACGGTCAACGGCATGCCGGTGCTCGGCGCGATCGTGCTGACGGTCGCGATCATGATCCTGTTCAGCTTCGCCTTGGAGCGCGTCGTTCTGCGGCCGATGCTGGGCCGCCCCGTTGTGGCGGTCATCATGGCGACGATCGGACTGGCCGCGATCCTCAGAGGCTTGCCGCCCATTACCGTGGGCGCCGAGACGAAAGCGGTGTCGCTGCCGCTGCCCGATACGCCGATCTACCTGTGGAGTGCCATCATACCGCCCATCCAGGCCCTGGGTGTCATCGTCACCATCGCATTTCTCGGCATCTTTTCGTGGTTCTTTCTGAAGAGCCGGATGGGTGTGGCGATGCGAGCCGTGGCTGACAACCAGCAGGTGGCACTGGCCATGGGCATCAACGTCCAGCGCTACTTTGCGATCGCGTGGGCCATGGCCGGCATCGTCTCCGCGCTTGGCGGCATCATCTGGGGCAGCATGCTGGGCGTCGATACGCAATTGGCGCTGGTAGGGCTCAAGGTCTTTCCAGTGGTGATCCTCGGTGGTCTCGATTCCATCGTGGGCGCCATCGTCGGGGGCCTCATCGTCGGTCTCGTCGAGAGCATAGCCGCCGGCTATCTCGACCCCTATGTCGGTGGCGGCACCAAGGATTTCGCGCCCTATGTGCTCATGATCATCATGCTGATGTTCAAGCCCTACGGCATCTTCGGTCAGCGCAGGATCGAGAGAGTGTAGGGGCCGCACGATGTTGCATCGCGAGTCCGGTGTCTTCAAGACGACCTATGCCGCCGACATGGCGCTCTATCCGTTGCCTATCGCGCGCTGGGCGGTGGCCGCCATCGCGGTGCTGTTCGTAGTGGTCATTCCGCTCATCCTTCACGAGTACTATCTGTCGATCTTCAATCTCGTGTTCATTGCCATCGTTGGCGCACTCGGCCTCAACATCTTGGTTGGCTATACGGGACAAATCTCAGTCGGCCATGCAGCCTTCATGTCGGTCGGCGCCTACACGGCTGCCAACCTCGCCGTAAAGCTTGATCTGCCGTTCTGGATCACGCTTCCGGCCGGGGGCTTGATGGCTGCACTGATTGGTGCCCTCGTCGGCATCCCGAGCCTCAGGATCAAGGGGCTGTATCTGGCCATTGCAACCTTGGCCAGCCAGCTCATCATCGAATGGGTGATCAACCACACGCCGGCGATCTCGGGAGGCGCGCAGGCGTCCATCGAGGTGCCGCGGCCGACCGTGCTCGGCCATCACCTCAAGACCCAGGGTGAACTCTACTATTTCCTCTTGTTCTTTGCCGTTCTGGCGATTGTCGCGACGCTCAATCTTGTGCGCAGCCGCATCGGTCGTGCTTTCGTTGCCATCCGCGACCAGGATATTGCGGCCGAGATCATCGGCATCAACATCTTTCGCTACAAGCTGCTCGCGTTCGCCATCTCGTCGTTTTATGCCGGCGTATGCGGTGTGCTCTACACCTACTATTTCGGCATTGCCAACTACGAGGCGTTCCAGATTGTCGTCTCGATCGACTACCTCGCCATGATCATCATCGGCGGACTTGGATCGGTTCTGGGCTCCATACTCGGCGCTGCTTTCGTCACCATGTTGCCGATCGTGATCCGCTGGACCGTCGAGGGTTTCGGCGCGCTGTTCATCGATCCCGGACAGCTCCCCGCCATTACCGCCAGCCTCCGGCTGACCATCTTCGGCGGACTCATCATCCTCTTTCTGGTGGTGGAGCCGGAAGGTCTCAATCGACTTTGGCGCAACATCAGGAATTATTTCAGAGCATGGCCTTTCTCCTACTGAAAGGCTCAATAGCGCGAAAAGCGCAAAGCAACGCAACATGGGAGGTTACACATGCTACAGGCCAGAAAGCTATCGATGACCCTGGTGGCGGGCACCGCCGCCTTGCTGCTGAGTGGAGAGGCATCTCGCGCGCAGGACAAGGAGCTGGTGTTCGGTCTGCAGTGCGACCGCACCGGCGCAACACAGACGGTCGGCCCGTTCCTGTGCCCCGGCTATCACGACTATGTCGCCCTCATCAACAGCCAGGGCGGCATTGAAGGCTACAAGGTGCGCGTGCTCGAAATCGATCACGAATACAAGGTGCCCGCGGGCATGGAAGCCCACGAGCGCTTCAAGAAGGAAGGCGCCATCATCGAAGGCGTCTACGGCACGCCGCACGCGGCGGCGCTGCTCAAGAAGCTGGAAGAAGACAAGATCCCCGGGACGACGCCGGGATTCGGCTCGGGTGCCGCCGCGGATGGCGTGCGCCATCCCTACATGTTCCCGATCGCGGCCTCCTACTGGTCGCAGGGCGGCGCCGCAGTGAAGTTCATCAAGGACCAGCTCGGCGGCGACCTCAAGGGCAAGAAGATTGCCTATCTGTTCTACGACAATCCGGCAGGCCGCGAGCCGATCCCCGTCATCGAGGATCTGGCCAAGGCCGAGGGCTTTGAGCTCAGGACGTTTGCGGTACCGCCTCCAGGCGTCGAGGTGGCCGCGCAGGTTCTGGACATCACCGGCCGCTTCCGGGCGGACTTCGTGATCTCGCACCTGTTCGGCCGCTCGCCATCGGTGGCGATCAAGGAGCTCAAGGGCAAGGGCTACCCGCTCAGCAAGGTGGTCGGCTTCGTTTGGGCGTCGGCGGAATCGGACATCAATGCTGCTGGTGGCTTTGGCGCAGCGGAGGGGTATCACACCATGCAGTTCGCCGGTGTGGGCACTGACTTCCAGGTGATCAAGGACATCAATGCCGTCTACAAGGCCCAGGGCAAGCCGGCACCGAAGGAGCAGGATATCAGCGTCTACTACAACCGCGGCGTCCTCACCGCGGCGATCCATGTGGAAGCGGTACGGAACGCAATCAAGGCGAAGGGCGGTGCCAAGCCGACAGGCGAGGACGTCAAAAAGGGCATGGAGTCGATCAAGGGTCTTACGCTTGGCGGACTTGTCCCTCCGCTGACGATCACGCCTGAGGATCACGAGGGTGGAGGCTGGGTGCAGATCTGGAGCATCAAGGGCGGTAAGTTCGTCAAGACAACAGATTGGTTCCAGGCGCACCGCGACGTGATCAAGAAGCACATCGTGGCCGACGCCAAGAAGTAGTTCAAAGGGGGGGACGTGGGGGGGGGGGGGGGGGGGGCGGCCGGGCCGAAAAAACAAGGAACCGCGCGGGGGAGGCGCAA
>JBKKCB010000005.1:0-5535 GCA_046713545.1 Hyphomicrobiaceae bacterium
TGGGATACTGAGCCATGCACCACACGTCGTCTTTGCTTTGTGTGAGCGTGACATGACCGAGCTCCGGGCTGTCGCGGCGTCGCGGCTTCCGTCCGTGGATCATGTCCTGCGCACCGATGCCGGGGAACTGGCAACCGCGCGGTTCGGCCACGCCAGCACCGTCAACGCCGTTCGCAGGGTGCTGGATCAGCTGCGGCAGTCCATGCGTTCAAACGAGATAGCCGTTCCCGGCAAGGAGGCCGTCGCTGCACAGGCGCTCGAGCTGCTGGACCGCGAGGATGCCCCCAGCATCCGGCGCGTGTTCAACCTCACCGGCACCGTGCTGCACACCAACCTCGGGCGGGCGGTTCTGCCTGAAGTGGCGGTGCAGGCCGCGGTCGAAGCCATGCGGCAACCCATTGCGCTGGAGTTCGATGTCGCCACCGGCAAGCGCGGCGAGCGCGACGACCATGTCCGCGGGCTCATCTGCGAGCTGACCGGCGCGGAGGATGCGTGCATCGTCAACAACAATGCCGGTGCAGTCCTTCTCGTGCTCAACACGCTGGCCGGAGGAGGCAGGGACGCCGTCGTCTCGCGCGGCGAGCTGATCGAGATCGGCGGCGCGTTCCGGCTGCCGGACATCATGGCGCGGGCGGGCGCGCGCCTTGTCGAGATCGGCACGACCAACCGCACGCATTTGAAGGACTACGAGCAAGCGCTGGGAGATGGCGCGGGGCTGATCCTGAAGGCCCACACGTCCAACTACCTGATTCAAGGCTTCACGAAATCGGTTCCGCCGACAGAGCTGTCCGCGTTGGCGAAGGCGCGCGGTGTGCCGTTCGTCCATGACCTGGGCTCGGGGGCACTCGTCGACCTCAAACGCTATGGTCTGAAATCCGAGCCGACCGTCAGGGAAGCGATCACCGAAGGTGCCGATGTCGTCACGTTCTCCGGCGACAAGCTGCTGGGCGGGCCCCAGGCCGGCATCATCGCCGGCCGGCAGGATCTGATTGCGCGCATCGCCAAGAATCCCATGAAGCGTGCGTTGCGCATGGACAAGATCCGGCTGGCCGCGCTGGAGGCCATTCTCAAGCTGTATCGAGATCCCGATCGTCTGCCCGAAACACTGCCGACGCTGAAATCACTGGTTCGGCCTACGGCTGAGATCGCGGCGCTTGCGGCTCGCCTCCGTGACCCCGTAGCTGCGGCCGTCGGCGAGAGCTACGCTGTGAGCATCATCGAATGCGCGAGCCAGATCGGTTCGGGCGCGCTGCCCCTCGAAATTCTCCCGAGCGCCGGCATTGCCATTGCCCCTGCCGGCCGCAAGGGAGCCGGGACGTTTCTCAAGGCGCTCGCGGCGGCGTTCCGTGCGCTGCCGGTTCCCGTCATCGGTCACGTCAAGGACGGAGCCCTGCACTTCGACCTGCGGTGTCTCGACAATGAGGCGGATTTCCTCGATCAGCTCGGGCAACTGCAACATCGCCTGGCGGGGGGCTGACCGCATGCTCGGCCTCGACCTCTGGCGGCGTGTCAAAGGCAGGACAGAACCTCCTGCAGACCGCATGGCGATGGCGGCCGCAGCGGCAGCGCGCGGCGACTACGATATGGCGCACGGCATCTGGGTGGCGGATGCCCATGCGGGCGACGCACGCGCGCAGGCGGAGATCGGCCGCACATTCGTGAACGGGTGGGGTGTGGAGCGCAATGTCGACCTGGCGCGCCAATGGCTGACGCTGGCGGCGAAAGCCGGTGATCCCTTGGGCCAGCGCCTGCTCGCGGATTTCTACTTCAACGGCGAGGAGGGAAAGCCCGACCGCGCGATCGCCGAAGAATGGTATGCGCGCGCCGCCAGCCAGGGCGAACCCTACGCGCAAGACATGCTGTCCTGGATCCTGGCCGAAAGCGACCACCGCGAGGCGGACTACGATCAGGCGCGCGCATGGGCGCTGAAAGCTGCCGATCAGGGCGTCGCAGCGGCGATGACTCGTCTCGGACTGCTTTATCACAATGCGCTCGGCGTCGAACGCGACGCCAACGCGGCAGCCCAATGGTGGCGCAAGGCCGCCCTGCTCGACGACGCCGACGGCCAGGCGATGCTCGGCGCGGCGTACCACCTGGGGGCCGGCGTTGAACAGGACCGCGTTGCGGCGCTGGCGTGGCTCACGCGGGCAAGGGCGGCCCGTAGCCAGTTTACCGACCGCTTCTATGTGGCCGTCCGCGAGAGCTGCAGCCCCGAGGAGAGACAGGAGGCGGAGCGTCGCGCGAGCCTTCCCCTGGATGCGCAGGAGGTGCCGCAATGATCGTCGGCACCGCCGGACATATCGATCATGGCAAGACATCGCTCGTGAAGCGTCTCACGGGCGTCGACACCGACCGGCTGCGCGAGGAAAAAGCGCGCGGCATCTCCATCGACCTCGGCTTTGCCTATTGGCGGCGCCCGGGTGGCGAGATCATCGGCTTCGTGGATGTGCCCGGGCACGAGAGCCTCGTGCACAACATGCTGGCGGGCGCAACCGGCATCGATTTCGTGGTGCTGGTCATTGCGGCCGACGATGGGGTCATGCCGCAGACGCGCGAGCATCTGGCGATCATGGATCTGCTGGGGCTGGAGCACGGTGTCGTCGCGCTCAGCAAGTGCGATCTCGCCGGTGAGGACCAACTGGCTGCGGTAAGTCAAGACATTGCGGGCGTGTTGGCCGGTACCAGTCTCGCCGGATGCGAGATCGTGCCCGTGTCTGCCGTCACGGGAGCCGGGCTCGATGTCCTTGCGGCGCGTCTCGATGCGGCGCTCGGTCATGTCAGAGGACGTCCGAAGGCGGGCAGGTTCCGGCTTGCGGTCGATCGGTCGTTCACGTTGGCTGGCCTCGGCACTGCCGTCACCGGCACCGTGCTGTCGGGGAGCGTGCGCGTTGACGATCACGTGCTGGTCAGCCCTTCGGGCCTCGAAGCGCGGGTGCGCTCGATCCACGCGCAGAACGAACCCGTCGGGCATGGCGATGCCGGCCAACGGTGCGCGCTGGTGCTGAGCGGACCGCAGATCAGCAAGGAGGCTGTCGGCCGCGGCGACGTCGTGCTCGATCCAGGGCTGCACGTGCCGACGTCGCGTGTCGATGCGAGCCTGCGCATTTTGCAAGCGGAGCCCAAACCCATCGGCCAGTGGTTTCCGGTGAAAGTGCATCATGCCGCGGCAGAAGTGCCGGGCCGGGTCGTGGTGCTGCGCGATCAGCCGATCCGGCCAGGCGAGACCGAGTTCGTTCAACTGGTCCTGGAGCGGCCGATTGCTGCCGCATCTGGTGATCGCTTCATCATACGCGATACGACCTCGAGCCGCACGATCGGCGGTGGTACGCTGATCGATCTGCGGGCGCCCGAGCGCCGGCGGCGGACGCCGGAGCGCCGGGCGAAGCTTGAAGCGCTTGCGCAAAGAGAGCCTGCTACTGCGCTGGAGCGTTTGCTGACCGAGCCGGGGAGCTGGATCGAGCTTGATGCGTTTGCCCGCGATCGAGCCATCGGGGCCGATACAACTGCGCGTTTTGCGTCCGAGCTATCGCTGGTCACGCTGCCGCTGGGAAACGGCCAGGCGGCCATGCTGCCCGGTACGTGGGAGAGCTTGCGCGTGCGCATCGGGCAGGCGCTGGATGCCTTTCATGCCGAGCGGCCGGATTTGCCGGGCATCGGCCTGGAGCAGTTGCGCAAGGGCGACAAGCCTCCGCTGCCGCTGCCGCTCTTCATGTCGGCTGTGCGCAAGCTGGTCGATGCCGGAGAGGTCGCGCTTGATCGCACGTGGGTGCGCAGGCCGCATCATCAGGTCAAGTTCTCGGCGGACGAGGAACGCATCTGGGCGCTGATTCATCCGCGCCTGTCATCCGAGCCCTATCGGCCGCCGCGGGTGCGCGACATTGCCAAGGCCATGACCCTGGATGAGAGCTTCGTGCGCCGCCTCATGCGCATGGCGGCGCGGCGCGGCGATGTCGAAGAGATCGCGCAGGATCATTTCTTCCTGCGGCCGGTGGTGCAGAGGATGGCCGAGATCGCCATCGAAGTGGCGTCGAAGTCGCCTACCGGCAAATTCAACGCAGCCGAATTCCGGGATCGTCTGGACAATGGCCGCAAGGTTGCTATCCAGATCCTGGAGTTCTTCGACCGGCATGGTTTTACGATCCGCCGGCAGGACCTGCGCCGCATCAATGAGGCGCGGATCGAGTTCTTCGTGCCGCATGCGGCGCAAACGTCAAGTGGAGGAGTCCCGCTCCCGGTGGGGCGACCGGACTTCAAATCCGGGTGGGGCCGTCAGACGGTCCCAGGTGGGTTCGACTCCCATCCTCCTCCGCCAAACTCTCGCGAGGCCCCATGATGACACCGAGTGCCCAGGCGCTGGTGACCGAATTCGAGATGGCTGCGAAGACCGCGCAGCACGCCGAGGCGGAGCTGCGCAAGACACTGACCGAGGAACTGGCCCGCGCCGAGCGGCAGAGGGCGTTTGCCTTCCGGCGTACGCGATTGATCCGTGTTTTGGCGTCTGCCACCGACACGGCAGAAACGGAAGATGCGGCAATTGCCGCTCAGGGCCGGAGTCTGCACGAGGAACTGGGCTGGAACGGCGCAAGCGCTGCGCAGACCGAGATCCTGGAGCGTATGCGGCCGCTCGGGAGAACTGTCTGGCAATGCGGCTGCGGAGTGGATGGCGCTACGCCGGCGGATGTGGCGCTGGAGCTGGAAAGATTTGAGCAGTGGTTCCTAAGCGCGCGCGGCAAACCCCTCTATAGTCTGTTCGACCAGTATGTGCCCGAGGTTCCCGTTGTCGACTTCTGAGCGCACCGACTTTGACGCGTGGCTGGAGACCATGGTCCGCCAGCACGGCGAGTTCACCGTGCTGGTGATTCTGGCCCAGATCGGCGAGCGCAGCGTGGCGCCGTTGTGCTCCACCTACCTGCATGTGATCGGCGACGAGGTCGCCTGGGATGACATCACGGTGATGTTCGCGGGCTCCGGCCAGGCGTGGGACGGCGCGGCGTTCTTCCCGACCAAGGGTCCGCAGGGCGGTCCCGTTGACAATCCGACGGCGCGCTCGCGTTTGGCGGAACTGGAAGCCAAGGTCACCGAGGACCGGATGATCCTGAACGAGGGGCATTTTTTTGATACCCTTGGACGTCATATCAAGATCGAGCCGGTCATCGACACATGACGGCATCGATACGCATCCTCGACACCGGCCTGAGGCCGGCGCGCTGGAATGTCGCCATGACGGCGGCCCTGGTGGAGCGGCACGCGGCCGGCTCCATGCGCGATACGATCCGGTTTCACCGCTACCCCGCATGCGTTCTCCTTGGGCGCAGCCAGGATGTCATGCAGGCCGTTGATCCGGACTACTGCCGGGCTCAGGGCGTCGAGATCGCACGGCGCGTCACGGGCGGCGGCGCCGTCTACATGAGTCCACGCATGCTGGCCTGGGATGTCATCGTCGATCGCACGGCATTTGGGGCCGATCTCGAAAGTGTCACCCGGTGGATCGGCACAGGTGTTGCGGCTGGTGTATCTCGGTTCGGCGTAGCGGCG
>JBKKCB010000006.1:0-3975 GCA_046713545.1 Hyphomicrobiaceae bacterium
TCCACTACCAGGCGCGCGACATGACCGTTGTGCGCGCCCACATCGCCGGCTGCGCCGTGGTGCTCGCATCAGCCACGCCCTCGGTGGAAAGCCATGTCAACGCGCGCACGGGGCGCTATCGCCATCTTGTTCTGCCGGGGCGCTTCTCCGGCGTCGAGCTGCCCGACGTCAAAGCCATCGACCTGCGCAAAGACCCGCCGGAGCAGGGCAAATGGCTCTCGCCGATCCTGGTGGACGCCGTCAGGGCCACCCTCGAAAGAAAGCAGCAGGCGCTCCTGTTCCTCAATCGGCGCGGCTATGCCCCGCTGACGTTATGTCGGTCGTGCGGCCACCGCTTCGATTGCCCGCAATGCACGGCCTGGCTCGTCGAGCATCGCTTTCGCGGCCGCCTGCACTGCCATCACTGCGGCTTCTCGTTGCCCATGCCCGAGAAGTGCCCCAAGTGCTCGGCGGAGGGGACGCTGGTCGCGTGCGGGCCGGGCGTGGAGCGCATTGCCGAAGAAGTCAAAGAACGCTTTCCCGACGCGCGCCTCGCCCTGCTCTCCTCCGACCTGATCCCGTCGCTCACCGAGATGCGGCAGGTGATCAAGGAGATCGAGCAAGGCGAAACGGACATCATCATCGGCACGCAGATTGTCGCCAAAGGCCACCACTTTCCGGATTTGGCCACCGTGGGCGTCGTCGACGGCGACCTCGGCCTCGCGCAAGGTGCAGACCCCAGGGCTGGCGAGCGCACATTCCAGCTCCTGCATCAGGTCACGGGCCGCGCGGGCCGCACGTTCATGCAGGGTGCCGGGTTCGTGCAGACCCATATGCCGGATCACCCGGTCATGGAGGCCATCATCTCGGGAGATCGCGAGGCCTTCATCGAGCGCGAAATTCGGATCCGTCAGTCAGCCCTGCTGCCGCCCTTTGGGCGGCTGGCCGCCCTGATCGTGTCGGCCCGGCAAAAAGAGCTCGCAGAAGGATTTGCCCGTGAAGTCGCGCGGCGAGCCCCTCCGGCGGAGCGGATCGAGGTGCTTGGGCCTGCCGAGGCGCCCCTAGCCGTGATACGGGGACGTCACCGCTGGCGGCTGCTGGTCAAGGCGCCTCGCGAAATGGATATCCAAGCCTATCTGCGGCAGTGGCTCTCCGAATTGCCGGAGATCAAGGGGGACATCCGCCTCAGCGTCGACATCGATCCGTATAACTTCCTGTAAAATAACGATTTCGCTCAGGCTGCGTTGGAACAAAAAATCCCTCCAGCCGCTGCCGGCTGGAGGGACCCCGCACGCGTAAACTCAGGCTGAGTTAGCGCAGGTAAGGGCAAACGCGCTTGTCACCACCGTAGGTGGTGTAAAGGCCGGTATTCCACTCGAAAGACCGGAAATTCTGGGCGCAGAGTTCGCGGCCGCCACCAGCGTACCGCGAGGGCCGGTAGTAGGGACCGTCGTAGGCATAGTCGTCGTAGTAATAGCCAGCCCGCGGACGATAGACTTCGTTGGCAATGATGCCGCCAACGATGGCCGCACCGATGCCGAGGCCAATGCCGCGCCCATAGCCACGACGGCCATACCCGCCACCCCAGCCTCGACGATAGCGAACCTCAGTTGCGGCGCTGTCTGCGCCGGATTTAACACCCGCCTGCGCCGTGGCGGGTCCCACCGGGGCCGCGGCGACGGGGGCCGCAGCGCACATGACCGCCACGAGTGCGGCGGGTACAATCCTGAACATTGCCATACTGGCACTCCTCTACGGATATTCGTGTTCGTCTGAAGCTTGCACTGCTATTTGGGGGTAACGGCTCGAATCCAAACTTTCCGTCGTGAGACTCGTTCCCGAACGAGGGAACAAACGCGTTTGCCACGCGAGCGCTGAACCAGGCCGCGATGCGGCATATGCACGCCCCCGTTGAAGCCCCGGCTTCCGCATGCTAGACGAACCCCGGCCTCGACAAGATAACGCCGTGAAGGGCTCGCGGTGGCGATCCTGGTGGCTATTCCCACCACGCGGGGTTTTCAGCGATGGGCTGGGCGATCCCGGAAACCCTTGAGGGGCAGAGCGTTTCACGTGGCAACACACGATCCGATGATGGCGACGGTGGCTGGCAGATATGCGGCCGCCCTTTTTGATTTGGCGAACGAGCAGCGCCAGTTGCGCGAGATTGAGCAGGATGTGCTCAGCCTTCAGACAATGCTCAACGAGAGCGAAGACCTGAGACGGCTTGTTCGCAGCCCCGTCTTCACCGCCGACGAGCAGGCACAAGCCATCGCCGCCGTGGCAGAAAAGGCGTCGCTCGGTCCTCTGACGATCAACTTCCTCAGATTGGTCGCGCGAAATCGCCGGCTGTTCGTGCTTCAGGATATGATCAAGAACTTCCGTTCACTGGCTGCGCGGCATCGCGGCGAGGTCACGGCCGATGTCATTTCGGCACATGCTCTCACGGACGGCCAGATGACAGCCCTGAAAGATACGCTCCGCGCATCGATCGGCGGCAAGGACGTCCAAGTCAATTCGCGCGTCGATCCCAATCTCCTCGGTGGCCTCATCGTCAAGGTGGGCAGCCGGATGATCGACAGCTCGCTCCGCACCCGCCTCAACAATCTTAAGATCGCCATGAAAGGTACCGGCTGATGGATATCCGCGCCGCTGAGATCTCCTCGATCCTGAGGGACCAGATCAAGAATTTCGGCAAGGAGGCCGAGGTCTCCGAAATCGGCCAGGTGTTGTCCGTCGGAGACGGCATCGCCCGCGTTTACGGCCTCGACAACGTCCAGGCCGGCGAGATGGTCGAGTTTCCGGGCGGTATCCGCGGGATGGCGCTCAATCTCGAAGCTGACAACGTCGGCATCGTGATCTTCGGCGACGACCGCAGCATCAAGGAAGGCGATACCGTCAAGCGCACCGGCTCCATCGTGGAAGTGCCGGTCGGCAAAGGCCTGCTTGGTCGCGTCGTGGATGGCCTGGGCAATCCAATCGACGGCAAGGGTCCCATCGCGGCGGACGTGCGCAAGCGCGTCGACGTCAAGGCACCGGGCATCATTCCGCGGAAGTCCGTGCATGAGCCGATGGCCACCGGCCTGAAGGCGATCGACGCATTGATTCCGATCGGCCGCGGGCAGCGCGAGTTGATCATCGGCGACCGCCAGACGGGCAAAACCGCCGTCGCGCTCGACACGATCCTGAACCAGAAGTCGCTCAATCAAGGCACCGACGAAAGCCAGAAGCTGTATTGCGTCTATGTGGCGGTCGGCCAGAAGCGTTCGACGGTCGCCCAGTTCGTCAAGGCGTTGGAGGAGCGGGGCGCCCTCGACTACTCGATCATCGTCGCCGCTACGGCGTCCGACCCCGCACCGATGCAGTTCCTCGCACCGTTTTCAGGGTGCGCCATGGGTGAGTTCTTCCGCGACAACGGCATGCATGCGGTCATCATCTATGACGATCTTTCCAAGCAGGCCGTCGCCTATCGCCAGATGTCGCTGCTGCTGCGCCGCCCGCCCGGCCGCGAGGCCTATCCGGGCGACGTGTTCTATCTCCACTCCCGCCTGCTCGAGCGCGCCGCAAAAATGGGCGATGCTGCCGGCAAAGGCTCGCTCACGGCCCTGCCGGTGATCGAGACCCAGGCCAACGACGTGTCCGCTTACATCCCGACCAACGTGATCTCCATCACGGATGGCCAGATCTTCCTGGAGACGGACCTGTTCTACCAGGGCATCCGGCCAGCGGTGAACGTCGGCCTGTCGGTGTCGCGCGTCGGTTCTTCGGCTCAGACCAAAGCCATGAAGAAGGTTGCCGGACGCATCAAGGGCGAGCTCGCGCAGTATCGCGAGATGGCCGCGTTTGCACAGTTCGGCTCCGACCTCGATGCCACCACACAGCGCCTCTTGAACCGCGGCGCTCGGCTGACCGAGTTGTTGAAGCAGGGCCAGTTCTCGCCGGTGAAGATGGAAGAGCAGGTCTGCGTGATTTACGCAGGCGTCAACGGCCACTGCGATC
>JBKKCB010000007.1:0-8362 GCA_046713545.1 Hyphomicrobiaceae bacterium
ATCCGATCGAGATGGAGACATTGACAAGATATGTCGCCATCCGGCTCCAACCGATCTCTCCGGCCTTCTTGATCGACTGAGCCGAGTGCTTGGGTCCGCCAGCGATCAGAAGCACGTTGGCACCAGAACTCTTGAGCTGGATAATTTGGCTGTCAACGTTCGGATCCGTCGCCTCGAACGAAGCGATTTGTACGATCAGCTTTTCGTTCTCCTTGCCGAGGCCCTGTTTGAAACCGTTCACGAAGTCCTTGCCAGCGTCAT
Organism: Hyphomicrobiaceae bacterium; assembly: GCA_046713545.1. Taxonomy (GTDB): domain Bacteria; phylum Pseudomonadota; class Alphaproteobacteria; order Rhizobiales; family Hyphomicrobiaceae; genus CADEFX01. Next base: position 262 of record JBKKCB010000007.1, read on the forward strand.
CATTCTGCATGATGACCCCCACCTTGGGGTCTTTCACCGTTGCAAGCATATGCTTGGCATAGATCGCGCACTCGGTGATGTAGTCGGGCTGCCAGCCCATCGTCCAGGGATACTCTTTCGGATTACCCCACTTCGACGCGCCGCTCGAGACAAAGATGTGGGGCACCTTTTTGCTGTTGACGTACTTATGGATTGCGGTGTTCGGCGCCGTCCCGAGAGTGTTGAAGAGAAACAGGACCTTGTCCTCTTCGATCAGCTTGCGCGTCATTTCGAGCGTCTTGGGCGGAGAAAAACCGTCGTCGTAGGTAATCAGCGCGAGCTTGCGGCCGTTGATGCCGCCGTCGTCATTGATCTTCTTGAAGGCGGCCTCGATCGTCTTGCCGATCTGGCCGTAAGAAGACAGATTGCCCGAGTAGGGGTTCGTGTGGCCAATCTTGATCTCCGTATCGTTGGCCCCCTCATCATACTTCTTTTGCGCTTGGGCTAGATTGCTCGACAGCACCATTGCCAGCCCGAATGAGAGGCCAGCAGCGCTCCCCATGAACACGCGACGCGTGAAAGCCCACATGCTGCTGTTTCCTCCTGTGAATACCCTTCGGCCTGTCTTCGGCCATTCGGCCTGTGATCCAAACACGATCCGTCGCGGGCCACAAGAGCGCGGAGGTGATTGGGTGCAGGGCCTCGCAAATATGCAAAAACGCCCATCGGTTGCGCAATATTTCGCCTAGGCCGATTGCGCCCCGGGGGAGATTGAGGACCAGTGTTCTTGGTCGCGCTTTGCGGCGGCGAAACAGCAGCACCTTGTCGAAGGTCATGGATGAGAGACGAGCTTGAAGCTCACGTTGGCCGGGCGGACGATTTTCCAATCGATGCCATTCGCATCGTCCGCATCGGCAAACATGAAATCGGAATTATTCGAGGGCGCGATGGCGTATTTCACGCCGTTCTCAATGTCTGCCCGCACCGCGGAGCACCGGTATGCCGAGGCACGATCGGTGGGACCATGCTTCCCAGTGCCCCCGGCGAGCTGCGTTACGGCCGGGAGGGCAAGATCCTGAAGTGCCCCTGGCACGGCTACGAGTTCGACATCGAAACGGGAGCCAGCTCCTTTGGGATCATACGCGGACGACTGCGCAAATTCCCGACCGAGCTGCGCGAAGGCGAAGTGTACGTGAAATTGAACTGAACTCTGCCAGACAGAGCAAACTACGAAGGTGAATTTATGGCTTCACAGACAATGGAAGCGAACCGGCCGCTGGCATCATCCACCGAGAAAATGAGCATCATCGACTGCGACGTACACCCTGTGGTCAAGGGTGGCATGCTCTCACTCTATCCGTACATGCCGCAGGCTTGGCAGCACCGCTTCAGGCAGAAGGCGGCGGAGGTCGTCACGGTGGCTCCGCTTACGCTTCGCTTCGAGCACCCGAACGGCTCCGCGCTGCGCAGCGACGCCAAAACGCCGGACGGAGGGCCGGGCGGCTCGGACCCCGAGTACATCAAGGTCGATCTGCTCGAAAAGCATGGCATCGACTGCGCGATCCTCAACTGCCTGCAACCGGGGGCGATGGCCGCCGCGCTGGCCGGTCCAGACGAGAGCGTCGTGCTCTGCTCGGCCTTCAACGACTTCTTCCTCGATCGCTGGCAGCTCAGCGGCAGCGGTCCGCTGCGCCTCGCCATGTCGGTTCCAGTGCAAGATCCGCTCGCGGGAGCCGCGGAAATCCGCAGGCTCGCCAAGAACCCGGCGATTGCCGCGGTATCATTGCCGTTGCTGAACATTCGCATGGGGAACAGACACTACTATCCCATCTATGAGGAAGCACAGCGGTGCGGCCTCCCTATTCTTGTCCATCTCACGGGAGCGGACAGCATCTACTACGGGGCCCCGCACACGGCGGTCGGCTGGCCGGAGAGCTATATCGAGCGCTACGTATCCTTCTCGCAGATTGCGGAGTCCAATCTGGCGAGCCTGATCTTTAACGGGACATTCGAGAAGTTTCCCGATTTGAAGGTCATGTTCGTCGAATACGGGTTTGCGTGGATCCTGCCGCTTCTGTGGCGCATGGACCGGACTTGGAGGAGCCTGCGGTACGAAACGCCGTGGGTGACGAAATCACCGATCGACTACGTGCATGAGCGCGTCCGCCTGTCGACGCAGCCGCTTGACGAGCCTGCGCATGCGGAAGACCTCCACGCCCTCATCAAGATGTTCGGCTACGACCTCCTCATGTTCAGCTCCGACTATCCGCACTGGGACAATGACATGCCGGAACAGAGCCTACGCATGCTGCCGCCCGACGCACGGCGCATGATTTTCGGCGAGAACGCACGCAAGGTTCTGCGCCTGTAGTTGGATCGATGCATCCCACGATCGGCTCTGAGGTCAATGGAACAGGCGGCAATGCCAGTCACGGGAATTGATCATCTCGTTCTCACGGTGAGGGACATCGCCGCCACCTGCCAATTCTACGAACGTCACCTGGGTGTCGCGTCGGTCACATTCGGCGCGGGCCGAACCGCGCTCCAGCTCGGACATCAGAAGATCAACTTGCATGAGGTGGGCCGGGAGTTCGAACCAAAAGCTGCACATGCACGGGCCGGCACGGGAGATATATGTCTCATCTCGGATGATCCCGTGGAGGACTTGGTGACGCGGCTCAAGGCCAGCGGAATCGTGATCGAAGCCGGGCCGGCAACGCGTACTGGAGCGGCCGGAGAGATCCGGTCCATCCATTTCAGGGACCCGGATGGCAATCTGGTCGAGGTCGCCAACTACCAGCCTGCCTCGCAGGCAGGCTGAGCTTAGAGTGGAATGAGAACAGCGGCCAAAGGGCCGCGGCAATTGGAGGAAGCGATGCAATACCTATGGCGAGGGTCGGCGGGCCTATTGGCTGCGGCCTTCATGATGACCGGGCAGGCGCAGGCCCTCGAAGTCATCATGACCAACGAGGTGGCGGCCAACCACTGGAAGACCACCGAGATGAATCAGTTCGCCGAAGCGCTGGCCAAGCGCTCGAACGGCCGGATCACCGCCAAGGTCTTTCCGGCGTCCCAGCTCTACAACGATCGTGATGCCGTGGCCGCACTCGGCACCGGCGCCGTGCACATGACCTGGCCCGCGAGCGTCAATCTCGAGCCGATCGACCAGCGCCTCGGCATGCTGATCCTGCCCTTCGTTCTCAACGACGAGACGATGCTGAAACCGGCATTCGCGCAGGATTTTGCCAAGCTCGTCTCGAGCTTCACGGAGCCTAAGAACATCGAGGTGATGGCGATCCTGCGTAGCGCAGACATCTTCTTCCTGTTCAAGGAGCGTCCCATCCGGCAGGTGGCGGACCTCAAGGGGCAGAAGGTACGGGTGACCGGCGGCCGCATTCTGTCCGACCTGATGCGATCTCTGGGGGCGAGCCCGACGTCCATCGCGGCCAGCGAGATGAGCATGGCGCTTGCAACGGGCGCCATCGACGGCATTCTGACGTCGGGCTCGGCCTGGGCGCGCATCGTCGGTCCGTCGGCGAAGCAGGGCAGTCTTATCCCGGGTATGTCGCTCCTGGCCTACACTGTTGCCGTCGACAAGAAATGGCTGGACGGGTTGAGCAGCGAGGATCAGCGGGTCATCCGCGAGACGATGGCCGAGTTTGCGGCCACGCAATGGGCCCAGGCCATCGAGAAGGACCGTGAAGAGATTGAAGTGATGGTGAAGCAGGGCGGTACCTTCTGGAAGGCCAATGTGGAACAGATGGCGCCATTCAAGAAGGCGGTCGAGAGCGTGAACAAGAGTTTTGCCGAGCGCTACCCTGACGCCATGAAGGCCTACGAGGACATCGTGAAACGCCATGGCGGCTGATCAGGGAGACTTGACGGCTGCAGAGCCGCCCGAGGAGGGCGGCTCTATTCTTCGATCATGGCATTGGTTCGAGGACAACATCGTCCTCAACCTCGGCGTCATACTGCTTGCGGTAGCGATGGTGCTGATGCTGTACGAGGCATTCAGCCGCTTCGTCCTGGGCGTGAGCTACGACTGGGCTGAAGAACTCGTACGTTACGCGGTGGTGTGGGCGTTCTTCCTCTGCCTGGCCTTATCGGCGCGGCATGGTTTTCACATCCGGGCCGACATCTTTCGCGACAAGCTGCCTCCGGCTCTGCAGCATGCGTGCGACGTCGTTTCGGCCATCTGCGGCGTGTTGTTCTCGGGATTTCTGCTCTATGCCGGCATCCTGCAGGTGCAGCAATTGCATAGCAACGGCATGCTCACGCAGTCGGCGATCGATTGGCCGATCTGGCCCATTTATATCATCCTCCCCATCGGAGCAGCCATGCTCCTGATCTTCTATCTTGGTGCGCTGTGGCGCGGCATCATCGGGCGGCCCGTATTCGCCAAATCGGTCGAGATCGAGTAGACACATGACGCTGCTGCTCATCTCTGTGCTCGTCCTGATGATGGTGATGTTTGCGATCGGCGTGCACATGGCGGTCGCCATGGCTGTCTGTGGCGCGCTTCTCGTTCTCCTCACAGCCGGCGTCCCGCTGGCCACGGTGGCCCAGAACGCCTTCAGCTCCGTCGACAGCTTTTCGCTGGTCGCGATCCCGTTTTTCATCTGGGCTGGTGATCTGATGATGCGCGGGCGTATAGCGACCGTGATCGTCGATCTCATCGGCACCTTGGCCCGCTCGATCCGCGGTGGCCTGGCCGTGACGGTCCTGGGCGCGTGCGTGTTCTTCGCCGCCATCAGTGGGTCATCCGTTGCGACCGCCGCGGCCGTCGGTGCGACCTCCGTCGAGAGTTTGAAACGCGAAGGCTACCCGGCACGATTCGCCGCCGCACTGGCGGCCGTCGGCGGCACTCTCGGTGTGATGATCCCGCCTTCGCTGTCCTTCATCGTCATCGGCGCGGTGGTCGGCCTGCCGGTCGACAAGCTGTTCCTGGCGGGGATCATTCCGGGCCTGCTGGAGGCAAGTCTGCTGATCATCACCGCCTATACGATCTCCGCGCGGCGCGGCTACGGCCATCGCATTCCCAAGCCCGACTTTCCGGAGTTTCGGCGCCGTCTCGTGCCCGCCCTGCCAAGTCTGGCCATGCCGTTTTTGATCCTTGGCACGATCTACGGAGGCATCTTTACCCCTACCGAAGTTTCGGCCATTGCCTTGGCCTACGCCATCCTCATCGGCGTCTTCGTGTACCGCAGCACGACGCTGACCGACATCTGGCTCTCGGGGCAGAATGCGGTGATGCAGAGCTGCATGATCTTTCTCGTGATCATAGGCGGCAACATTCTGAGCTTCATGCTGGCGCGAATGGGAATTGGCGCAGACATCGCCTCTTTCATTCGTGAATCGGGGATGAGCAAGGCGCAGTTCCTGTTCATGGTGAACGTGCTTCTCTTTATTCTGGGTGGACCGCTCGAGGGTATTTCGATGATCGTGCTGACGGCACCGATCATCTTTCCGGCCGCCATGGTGCTCGGCATCGATCCCATCCATCTCGCGGTCATTTACGTTGCGAACGTGGAGATCGCCACGCTGACCCCGCCGATCGGGTTGAACCTTTTCGTGATGGCTGGGATTTCCAAACTTCCGGTTGAGGAGGTGGTGCGAGGTGTGACACCGTTTTGGTTCGCCCGCTTGGTCGCGCTCATGCTCATCACGTACATCCCTGAAATCAGCCTCTGGCTGGGGCGATGACGGCTCTGACGGAGAAATCGATGGTACTGCCACTTGCTGACGGATCGGCGCCTCTGGCCGGCGTCAAGGTCGTCGACATCGCCAATTTTCTCGCCGCGCCATTGTGCGGCATGCATCTGGCGGATTTCGGAGCCGATGTGATCAAGGTCGAGCGGCCGCTGACCGGCGACGAGATCCGCTATTGGGGCGACAGCAAGAATGGCGTGGGGCTGTACTTCAAGATCGTCAATCGCGGCAAGCGCTCGATAACCGCCGACCTGCGCACGCCGCTGGGCGTCGAGATCGTCAAGAAGCTCGTCAAGGACGCAGACATCCTGCTGGAAAACTATCGCACCGGGACACTGGAGAAATGGGGTCTTGGACCCGACGTGTTGATGGACATCAATCCGGGCCTGATTACCGTGCGCATTACTGGTTATGGGCAAACGGGCCCCAACAGGATGCGCCCGGGGTTCGGCACTCTGGCCGAGGCCTATGCGGGCTATGCGCATATCACCGGCTATCCCGACCAGCCGCCTCTCCTGCCCGCATTCGGCCTCGCCGACTCCACGACGGGCCTCATGGCTGCATATCTGGCGTCGATGGCTCTTCACGAGAAGCGCCGTAGCGGCAAGGGGCAGGTGATCGACCTTGCGATCTACGAGACGTTGCTGACGCTGCTGGGTCCGCAGATCATCAACTACGATCAGCTTGGCCTTGTCCAGCAGCGGGCCGGATCGCGGCTGCCCTTCACCGCGCCGCGCAATACGTACCAGACGCGCGACGGCAAATGGGTGTCGATCGGCGGCAGTGCGCAATCGATCTTCGAGCGCATCTGCCAGGCCCTCGCGGTCCCCGAGCTGGTGAAGGATCCGAGGTTCGCGAATAATCGCCTGCGCATCCAGAACGCGGCGGCTCTCGACGAGGAGCTGCAGAAAGCCATCATGCGCTTCGACCAAAAGGACCTGATCGAGCTGCTCCTGGCGCACGATGCGGCGATCTCGCCCGTGAACGACGTGGCGCAGGTGCTGGACGATCCGCACATTCAGGCACGTGGCAACGTCATTCCCATCGAGGATGACGAACTGGGGATGCTGCGCATGCAGGATGTGGTGGGTAAATTCTCGCGCACGCCGGGCAAGATTCGCAGCACCGGGCCTCGCCTCGGCCAGCACAATCGTGAGGTTCTGGTCGATCTTCTCGGCTTTGATCCCGCTGAACTGGAAGCGGCCGGCATCCCACTCGACAAAGCGGATTGAACGATATGATGACATTTCCGGAACGGATCACGGTCGTCGAGGTAGCGCCTCGCGATGGCTTGCAGAGCCTGCCGAAGTGGATCGACACCGACGCCAAAGTTACCATGATCGATCGCCTGTCGCAGGCGGGGTTTCCGGTCATCGAGGTGACCGGCTTTGCGCATCCGCGCGTCATTCCGAACTTGCGCGATGCCGAGGAGGTCTGCGCCCGCATCAAGCGCCGCAGCGGCACGGTCTATCGCGGACTGGCGCCGAATGCGCGTGGCGCCGGCCGTGCGGTGGCGGCCAAGGTCGACGAGGTGCTGGGGCTGATGACCGTCAGCGAAGCCTATCTTCGCCGCAATCAGAACATGACTCTCGACGAGGCAGTGGAGCAGGCGACCCAGGCGTTTCGGATTGCCGACAAGGCTGGCCTCGCCTTCGTGATGGCGCTCGGCATGTCCATGTGGTGTCCCTACGAGGGGGCTATCCCTGAGAGCAAGGTTGCCGGTCTGGTTGCGCGACTCAGGAACGCGGGCATTCGCCGCTTCTACCTGGCGGGCTCCGTGGGCATGGAAGATCCCAGGCACGTGAACCGATTGTTTGCGCGTCTCGCCGATGCGCACCCCGACTGCGAGTTCGGCTTTCACGTCCACAATCTTGCGGGCTACGGCACGGCCAACGTGATTGCCGCGATCGATGCCGGCGCGCGATGGATCGAAGGCTCGATCTGTGGCATCGGCGGAGGCATCGTCATGCCGAAGAGCGTCGCCTCAGTCGGCAATCTACCGACCGAGGACATCGTCGCTATGTTGCATGAAATGGGTATCGAGACAGGTCTCGATCCCGCTGAGGTCATTGTTGCGGCCCGCGATGTCGCGCGGCTTCTGGACATCGAGGCGCGCAGTTATGCGGTGCAGGCGGGGACACGCAAGGATCTGCTGCGGAGTTCAGAAAAGGTTGCGATGTCGTAGCTGCGCGATAGCGCAGATTTCACTGTGCGTGGTTGGTCGGCAGAAAGAGCGATCGTTCGGCATTGATCTCACTGTGAATGAAATCAGCCACGACCCTTACGCGAGGTAGGCTGCGCTGGTCGGCATGTGTGATCAGCCAGAAGGAGTTCTGCAGAACGACTTGACTGGCGAGAACTCGCGTCAATCCCGGCTCGGGATCAGCCATGAAGCACGGCAGGACGCACAAGC
>JBKKCB010000008.1:0-3272 GCA_046713545.1 Hyphomicrobiaceae bacterium
GATTTACGGCAAGTAGAGGCCGTAGTCCCAGGCGCACCCGTACGGCTTTGCAGCCCGCGGAATATCCATCGCAGTTCAAATTGTTTAGGGCCGCTCATGGGCGGCCCTAGTTTTCGTTCGGATCAATTGGAGCGTGTTCAAAATGACGTTCAAAAAGCTCTTGGACTGGGGCGCGCTGGCTATCGCGTATAGCTTCGTCTTGGCCGTCACGGCCTTGGCTCAAGGCACCATCCTCAACGTCTCCTACGACGTCTCGCGCGAACTCTACAAAGACATCAACCCTGCCTTCATCGCCTATTGGAAGGCTCAGACCGGTGAGGCAATCACGGTCAATCAATCTCACGGCGGGTCGAGCAAGCAGGCGATGTCGGTCGCCAGCGGCCTCGAAGCTGACGTCGTAACGATGAACCAGGCTCCAGATGTCGACATTCTGGTGGAACGCGGCGGCTATGTTGCGGCCGACTGGCGCAAGCGGTTCCCGCACGACGCGACCCCCTACACGACCATCACCGTCTTTCTCGTGCGCAAGGGGAATCCCAAAGGCATCAAGGACTGGGACGACCTGACCCGGTCCGGTCTGCAGGTCATCGTGCCCAATCCCAAGACCTCGGGCAATGGGCGCTACACGTATCTTGCGGCCTGGGGCTACGCGCTCAAGGCAGCCAATAACAACGAAATCGCGGCGAGAGATTTCGTGACGAAGCTGTTCGCCAACGTGCCGGTGTTCGACGGCGGCGGCCGGGGCGCCACCACGACCTTCACCCAGCGCGATGTCGGTGACGCCCTCGTGACTTTCGAGAATGAGGCTCTGGCGATCGGCGCAGAACTCGGCAACGACAAGTTCGAGATCATTTATCCCTCCCTGAGCATCGAGGCGGCGCCGCCGGTCGCCGTTGTGGACAAGGTGGTGGACAAACGCAACTCGCGAAAGGTCGCCACGGCCTATCTCGAATTTCTGTTCTCGCAGCAAGGGCAGGAGATCATTGCCAAGCACAGCTTCCGGCCGCGCGATGAGGCGGTGCTGGCCAGGAATGCCGGCCGTTTTCCTGCCATCAAGACATTTAGAGTTGAGGATGCCCTCGGCGGCTGGGCCAGCGTGCAAGCGGTGCATTTCGCCGACGGCGCGATATACGACCAGATCGTGGTAAAGCGCTGATGGCGGTTGCGACTGCGCGCCGGGTTCTGCCGGGCTTTGGTCTGTCGCTCGGCTTTACGCTCACCTATCTCTCGGTGATCGTGCTCATTCCGCTCGCCGCCGTTTTCATGAAGACGGCCGGCATGTCCTGGCCGGCATTCTGGCAAGCTGTTTCGGCCCCGCGCGTCCTGGCGTCTTACCGGTTGAGCTTTGGCGCCTCGCTGCTTGCCGCCGCCATCAACGTGGTGTTCGGTTTTTTGCTGGCCTGGTCGCTCGTGCGTTATTCCTTCCCCGGCAAGCGCATCGTCGACGCGCTGGTGGACCTCCCGTTCGCGCTCCCAACCGCCGTAGCGGGAATTTCTCTGACGGCCCTCTATGCCAAGAACGGCTGGCTCGGGCAGTATCTGGAGCCCCTTGGCATCAAGGTCGCCTTTGCGCCGCTCGGTGTCCTGGTCGCTCTCATATTCATCGGCCTGCCCTTCGTGGTCCGCACTGTTCAACCGGTGCTGGAGGATCTCGATGCCGAGATCGAAGAGGCTGCCGCCTGCCTGGGTGCCAACCGATGGCAGGCCATGCGCCGGGTCGTCCTGCCGGCCCTGTTTCCGGCACTGCTGACGGGCTTTGCGCTGGCGTTCGCGCGATCTGTCGGTGAGTACGGCTCAGTCATCTTCATTGCCGGCAATCTGCCGATGGTCTCGGAGATCACGCCGCTGATCATCATCACCAAGCTGGAACAGTATGACTATGCAGGGGCGACCGCGGTGGCGGCCGTCATGCTCGTCGTCTCCTTCGTACTCCTGCTGGTCATCAATCTGCTCCAAGGCTGGATGAACCGCCGGTCGGAAAAGGTTCGTTGATGGCCCTGTCGGCAACACTCTCCAATCAGCGCCATGGCGCTGCTCGCTTCGAGCACAGAGCGGCAACGCGCGATCCTGCCTGGGTCAAGGGCTTGGTGCTCACACTGTCGCTGTGCTTCTTCTTCATCTTCCTGCTCTTGCCGCTGATCGCGGTGTTCGTGGAAGCCTTGCGCAAGGGCTGGACTGTCTATCTTGCGTCCCTGGTCGAACCAGACGCCGTTTCGGCCATCAAGCTGACACTCCTGACCGCGGCGATTGCGGTCCCCTTGAACCTGGTGTTTGGCGTAGCGGCGGCCTGGGCCATCACGAAATTCGACTTCCGCGGCAAGCAGATCCTGATCACGCTTGTCGATCTTCCGTTCTCGGTATCTCCGGTGATCGCAGGCCTGATCTACGTGCTGGTGTTCGGCGCACAGGGATGGTTCGGCCCATGGCTCGCAGCACATGATTTGAAAGTGATATTTGCCGTCCCCGGAATAGTTTTGGCGACCGTCTTCGTGACGTTTCCGTTCGTGGCGCGCGAACTCATTCCCCTGATGGAGGCTCAAGGCCGGGACGAGGAAGAAGCGGCACTCGTGCTCGGCGCCTCGGGCTGGCAGATGTTCAGAAAAGTGACCTTGCCGAACATCAAATGGGCGCTGCTCTACGGCGTCATTCTCTGCAACGCGCGCGCAATGGGCGAATTCGGTGCCGTTTCCGTGGTTTCAGGCCACATCCGGGGGCAGACCAACACCATGCCGCTGCACGTCGAGATCCTCTACAACGAATACCAGTTTGCGGCGGCCTTTGCCGTAGCATCGCTTCTGGCCCTGCTCGCCCTGGTAACACTGGTCGTCAAGACCTATGTCGAATGGCGGGCCGCACAGTTGACTCAACTCAGCGAGGCGCCATGAGCATTCAGGTGCAAGGGATCCGCAAGTCCTTTGGCCCTTTCGTGGCACTGGACGATGTTTCCTTCGACTTTCCCCGCGGGGAGCTCGTCGCCCTGCTCGGCCCCTCGGGCTGCGGCAAGACCACACTCTTGCGGATCATTGCCGGCCTCGAGCATGCCGACGCCGGCCGTGTGCTGTTCGATGGCCAGGATGCCTCACACCGCGACGTGCGCGAGCGCCATGTCGGCTTCGTGTTTCAGCACTACGCGCTGTTCCGGCACATGACGGTGTTTGAGAATGTGGCCTTCGGGTTGCGCGTGAGGCCGCGCAAATTGCGACTGCCCGAAGTGTCCATCCGCAAGCGTGTTCAGGATCTTCTGAGCCTGGTTCAGCTCGATTGGCTGTCGC
>JBKKCB010000009.1:0-12551 GCA_046713545.1 Hyphomicrobiaceae bacterium
CGTATCGACGCCGAAGAGAAGACCGCTGGCGGCATCATCATTCCGGACAATGCCAAGGAAAAGCCCTCGCAGGGCGAAATCACCGCCGTCGGCCCGGGTGGCCGCGACGAAGCCGGCAAGCTGATTCCGATCGATCTCAAGGTCGGCGACCGCGTGCTGTTCGGCAAGTGGTCCGGCACCGAGGTCAAGCTCGACGGCGTTGAGCTCTTGATCATGAAGGAGAGCGACATCATGGGCGTTCTCACCGATCTTCCCGCCGCCAAGAAGAAGGCCGCTTAAGCGCCTTTTCCCTGCCCCTAGTTCTTGCCCCTAATTCTCAAGGAAGCAACATATGTCAGCTAAAGAAGTAAAATTCGGCGTCGATGCCCGCGATCGCATGCTGCGCGGCGTCGAGATCCTCAACAACGCCGTCAAGGTGACGCTCGGCCCCAAGGGCCGCAACGTCGTGCTCGACAAGTCGTTCGGCGCACCCCGCATCACCAAGGACGGCGTCACTGTCGCCAAGGAGATCGAACTCGAGGACAAGTTCGAAAACATGGGCGCACAGATGGTGCGCGAGGTCGCCAAGAAGACCAACGATATGGCCGGTGACGGCACGACCACGGCCACCGTTCTCGCCCACGCGATTCTGCGGGAGGGCATGAAATCAGTTGCCGCCGGCATGAACCCGATGGACCTCAAGCGGGGCATCGAGAAAGCCGTGATCCAGGTGGTTGAGGAGATCCAGAAGAAGGCGAAGAAGGTCAAGGATGCCTCCGAGATCGCCCAGGTCGGTACGGTTGCGGCCAACGGCGAAAAGGCCATCGGCCAGATGATCGCCAAGGCCATGCAGAAGGTCGGCAACGAGGGCGTCATCACCGTCGAGGAAGCCAAGGGCCTCGATAGCGAGTTGGAAGTCGTGGAAGGCATGCAGTTCGACCGCGGCTATCTCTCGCCCTACTTCGTCACCAACGCCGAAAAAATGACCGTTGAGCTGGAAGAGCCCTACATTCTCATCCACGAAAAGAAACTCGCGAGTCTGCAGGCGTTACTGCCGGTGCTCGAAGCCGTCGTGCAGGCCGGCAAGCCCCTGCTCATCATCGCCGAAGAGGTCGAGGGTGAAGCGCTGGCTACTCTGGTCGTCAACAAGCTGCGCGGTGGCCTGAAGGTCGCGGCCGTGAAGGCGCCTGGCTTCGGCGATCGTCGTAAGGCCATGCTGGAAGACATCGGGGTGCTCACGCATGGCCAGGTGATCAGCGAGGACCTTGGCATCAAGCTCGAGTCGGTCACGCTCGACATGCTCGGCAAGGCCAAGCGCGTCTCGATCACCAAGGAGCACACCACGGTCATCGACGGCTCGGGCAAGAAGAAGGAGATCGAAGCCCGCGTCAACCAGATCAAGGCGCAGATCGAGGAGACGACGTCGGACTACGACAAGGAGAAGCTGCAGGAGCGTCTGGCGAAGCTCGCCGGCGGCGTTGCGGTGATCAAGGTCGGCGGCGCCACCGAGGTCGAGGTCAAGGAGCGCAAGGATCGCGTCGATGACGCGCTCAACGCCACGCGCGCGGCCGTCGAGGAAGGCATTGTGCCGGGCGGCGGCGTGATGCTGCTGAAGGCGTCCAAGGCGATCACGGTCAAGGGCGAGAACGAGGATCAGGACGCCGGGATCAATATCGTCCGCCGGGCACTGCAATCGCCCATTCGCCAGATCGCGGAAAATGCCGGTGTCGAGGGCTCGATCGTGGTCGGCAAAGTCATGGACGAGCGGTCAGGCTCGTTTGGCTACGATGCGCAAGGCGACGAGTATGGCGACATGATCGAGAAGGGCATTATCGACCCCGCCAAGGTCGTACGCATCGCTCTCCAGGATGCGGCCTCCATCGCCGGCCTGATGATAACGACCGAAGCAGGTGTTGCCGAAGCGCCGAAGTCTGCTGATGGGCATGCCGGTCACGACCATGGCGGCGGCGGCATGGGTGGGATGATGTAACGGGTTCCGCCCACAGAACACGCTGGGTGCCCCGTTCACCCAGCGGCTCGGAGACGTAAGACAAGAGGCTGCCCGCGCGAGCTGGCAGCCTTTTCTTTATCCTCAGTGTCATCCGTCAAAGGTATACGCGACGGCAATAGTCCGCTCTATCGATGCCGCTCACGCGTCACGTGCGATGACTGGATGCCGTCAAGGCATGCCGTATGACAGTCTAGCGGTTCTTCTTGCCAACGTTGCCCTTGTTCATTCCGGGAGCTGGCGCGAAAGGTGATGCGGCGCCAGCCATCGGTTTGGTCTTGACGGCTTTAGGCTTTCTTTTCTCGCGATTGCCTTTTTGATTGCCTTTTGCCACGTCAGGTCTCCTTGGTGATAGGCCACAGTTGCTAACGCGTCGGGTGTTCGCCGTCTCGCGACAGCCTTGAAAAGTCCTCCAGCAGGCTCGCTACGAGCTTTTGCCGGCGTGGGTCCCGCCCCTGGCTCGTGTCCAAGAACAGCTTCAGCAAATAGCGCGCCCTTTCGGCTGCCTCGACCCATGTGGTTGCGGGTGCGGTGGCAAGCCGGCTCTCGAGGTCTTCCTGACGTTGCCGCAGGGTTGCCTCGTTCTCCTCAACTTCGGTCAGGAGGCGCCGCAGATCCGTCGCCTGCTGCGCGGCCATGCCTCGGTGCCGATCAAGTATGACGGGTGGGTCCATCTACCTCGCACCTTCCAATGAGCCAAATGCACTGGCGATCATCGGCAGGCTGCCTGGCGCGGTCATCACGCGCTTGATCGCCGGACGATTTGGAGACTCGGCGCGATACATCGAAACCGCAACGACTCCGAGGATCAGGAAAAGGGGCACGATGATTGGAACATATTTCATTTGCGCCTCTCAGCGTTGTACGAGGACGGCAGATGAGGCAGCAGCAGAGGCATCCCGTTGCACGGCCGCCTCGAGGTCTTGCGGATCAATCGTCACGATCTGTCTCGACAGGCCGCCGTTCGCGGATAGGACAATGGCGGTAGACACGCGCCGATAGGCGAGAACGGACAAGCCGACAATGGGCTCCTCGATCGTTTCTATCGTGTAGATGCCGGCAGCAAGCTCTGCGTCGACGCCATCCAGCGAAAACGGATGCACAAACGTGACCGCTCTCGATGTCACGCGCTCGTTCATTGAGATTGCTCCCTTTGTCTCGCGATCAAAACGTGCAGCAAGCCGTCGGATGTTCGGCGCTCGCACGCGCGGCGCAGACAGAGTTACCCCCGCCGGGACAGCTGATTTTCCGTTGCCACGCGCTCGAAAGTTTCCGTGGTGCATTTGATGCGGTACTGATGCTCGCCGTTTTCGAGCGGGAGCAAACGAAGGATCTTGTACTGACGCGCAGAAGCCTGAATGCCGGCTCTCCCGGGCATGAAATCAACGAGCTGTCCAACCTTGTACTTGTGTGTCATTCCGTCCTCTCCGGGAGGCGTTGGCCGAGGCGCTATCTCGAGCGGAACCTCCAGCCCATTTGCGAACCGTTTCATCCAATACTGACGAGCTAGTTGTCTTTTGTGTCTTCAACATCGAGCAGGCCGGAGACATCCGTATCCTCCTGGACTTCCTCAGGAACGCTATCGTCCTCAGGGCCAAGCGGGGTTTTGGCGTCTTCAGCGTTGAGTTCATCATCAGGTAGCTGATCGGATGGCACGGCACTTTTTGCATCGACATCGTCCACAGGCCTTGGCCGGGGGGTGAAGTCCCTGCGCCATCGTGGTCTCGGAACGACCGGTGGCTTAACCTGGATTATGGGTGGTGTGAACAGCGCGCCGCATGACGGACAGATGATCGGTGATCGCAGGAGGTCGTAAAATCGCGTCTCGCACGCCTCGCAAACGTGCTTGTCGCCTCGCGCTGATCGGGCCGCCTCGAATGATGCCAATTTAGTCACGTTCGCCTTCTACTCCAGTGCATGCTGCCTGAATTCATCGTCGCGCCGGCGGGCATCTTCCTAGGCTATTGTGAACCAGCGCCGCACAGTCGACAGAAGCTCAGCGTAGTCACCCGATGTGGCCTCGCTCAAAAAGGCCTGGCGATCGCTCTCCGGCAATCCGGCGCTGCGCATTGCGGCCACCGCGCGGCCCATGATGAAAAGGGCATGTTGCGATTCTCCGGTGAGATGCAGTCGAACCTCAGGGTGCATTGGTGTCATCGCAATCTCCTCAAGTCACCGCAGAGGTCCATCGAACTGTAGCTGCCAGGCGTGGACGAGCAGCTGGCTATCCTTAAACGGCGCAGTGGGTCTTGATCGTTCACTCCAGACGTGTCGGATAGGTGAGGGTTTCCGGAGACTGCCGCACAACAACTCCGTCCCGTCCGTACACCCAGAGTGGCAAGCCGCGAGAGAAAGCCAGTGCCCGCCCGAATGCGACTGCGTGCCCCTTGTGCGCAAACGTCTGAATCGCCGGCAACCGGCCATCGCTCGTGACGAGCGACAGGCCCGAATTGCTCTCGACAACTTGAATGCTGAGACGCATACGATCCTCCTCTCCGCCAAGTGCGATCGATGACCATCCCGAAGACCTCAAAAGGCGCCAAGAACAAGCAAAACGAGAAATCCGATCGCGGCGGCTGCCGCCGCGAACTGAGCCCACCGCGCCAGACGGCCAAGGTGCGGTTCGGACACGAGGGAGCCGATGGTCATGGGATCTTTCAACAAACGGCATCGCCCGTCGCGGCCGCAACGGTCGCGAGGTTACAATGCACCAAGGTTCACTATCGGCCGCTTAGCCAAGGAAGGTCACAAGTCTGCGGGTGACCATTCGATATCTGCCAGTTTGTCAGTGCAGCTCTTTCGAGAGCCTCGGCCTGTTTGTTGCAGACCAGCATCGCATCTGACAGTTACAAAGTACGCTACGCGTCTTACAGGGCTGCGTCCACAACTATATTCCGCACGCGTACCGTGATCCATCGACACGATCTTGCAGTAAGAGTGGCGCCAACCTGCCGATCGGCCCAGAGTGCTGCGAGCCGCGCTCTATCTCACAAGGCGTTCCAATGCATTTGATCTTCATGCTGCTGGCTTTGAGTGTCATGTCGGAATCAGCCAGATCTCACGTTTTCTCGGCGCCAGCGAAGTCTCGTGGCGAAGCGTCGCCTGAAAATGCGCTTGCGCTGAAACAAGAAGAAGCCAGGGAACTCTCCGATTGCGAAGACCGTTGGGAAGCTGCAACACATATGACGAAGAAGCAGTGGTCGCGCACCTGCCGGCGGGTTTTGGACCGGCTGCGGCTTCTCGATCTTCGATAGGAGTGCATCAATGAAGGGGAATATGTCGGACGAGACAAGGCGGCGCATGGATGAAGACTTTTTGCCCGAGCCGTCCTCGAGCGCTCTCAGCCAGAACGACGGCCGCATGACCGACGCTGCCGAATACATCGCCTATCATCTCGGTCAGATCGACAAGAAACTCGACCGTCTTATTGCCATTCTCGAGGCTTCGGCAACCAAGAAGCCGTAGTCGTCGCTATTGCAAACCGCAGAGGGAGCGGGGCTGCGTGTGGCGCAGACCCGCTCGTCGTATCTGCGGATCAAGCCTTCGGCTTTTGCAGAAGCTCGGCACAGGCGCGCGCCACGCCGGTGCTGGGTGAGCTGTTTCCTGGCATCGTCGCCCAGCCTCCCTTCTCGACAAAGGTGCCCCTCTCCCACGTGCTGGCTTTCATCAGGTCGACCAGCTTCGCGCCCGCATCGGCCTGCTGCTGAAATTTTTCAGCACAGATCGGTGCGAGAACCCTCACGACGGCGCTGTCGGCCGCTTCCTTCGCGGTCTTGCCTGCGGTGCCGCCGGTGACCCAGCCGCCCCATGAAAATCCGATCACCGCGAGGGCGACAGCACCACCGACTGCGCCCCAAGCAGCGGGCTTGAGTTCTGACGGAACTTGCATGTTGTTATGGTTTCCAACCGAGGGGTTCGCCCCTCACCCGCCCCATCTCGCGGCCGTCGTGCGAAGATCACTCGCGACCGATGGGAGATCGGAGTGTCGTGCGCCGAGGCCTTCGGTGCTGCCATTCGCGGAATGCAGACAACAACGCAACAGCCAGCGTTAACGATGTGCGCACGCCAGCATCATATCACGGCTCTCAAGAAACCCCTTCGTTATTCTTGCCCCGGCTCATTAGCGGCGAGGCGGCGACATAAGCGTCGACACATATGGCATGGCTTACGCGGCAGGGTTGGGACGACTAGACCGCCATCCATGTTACTAGGTCTTATTGATCGCCATTTCGGATCAGGATCGACCCATTGTCTTCGATTTCTCCGCGCTTGTGCTTGTTGCTGGCGATCTGTTCAAGGGCCGATCGATGCTTCTGAAACCGGATAAGATAGTCGCCCGATCCCGGTGGAGACCATTCGAGGGCTTGGAGGGCTGCGTACGCCACCAAAATGCTGACGAGCGCCGTGCCATCGAGCATGGCGAATTGCACGCCCCTCACAGTCTCATGTGGCGGGTGAGCGACGCGGGATAGGCCCATTGAGCATTGCCCTTTGCCTGTGCTGCACTGGCGCCGTGCTGATGACGCCTCCGTATGGCCGGCTCGATTCAACTAGCCTGCAACAATCATTGCCAGGGCTCCGGCAAACATTAGGCAAATTGTTGTGCCATAGAAAAGCTCGATGCTTTGCACGCGCGGTGAGATGACGCCGTTGATGGGCCGGCCCCACCAAACAAGAAAGCCGCAAAGAGCCAGTCCCAGAAGGCCAGCGAAAATCATGAAAGCACCTTTTGAATGAAAAATTGGCCCAGCCGGAGCCGGACCGGTCAACGAGCATATCACGTTTAGCCTAGCCCAAGGCCTTCATTCTGCCTGGATTCGCGGTGTTACCCCTGATGCCGCCTGGCGTTGACCCCAGGCACGCCACGGATCACGCGCGCAGCATCAAATTGATCTGCGTGAGCGCGCCTGCGCGAACTGGCTGAGGCCGAGCAGAAGCACCGACAAGACAATGAGCAGCGTCGATATGGAGGCGATCGTGGGGTCGATCTCGTCGCGCAGGGCGTTGAACATGCGCTTCGTCAGCGTCGCCTTGTCGCCGCCGGCGATGAACAGCGAGATCACCACCTCGTCGAGCGACGTGATGAACGCCAGCAGCGCCCCCGAGATCACCGAGATCTTGATTTGCGGCAGCGTCACCGTGAGAAACGCGCGCGGCCGGCTCGCGCCCAGGCTGCGGGCGACCATCTCCTGGTTCATGTCGTAGCTCTTGAGGCTCGACGCGACCGTGATGACGACCAGCGGAATCGCAATGACCGAATGCGCCAGCACGATGCCCGTCAACGTATTGTTAAGGCCGAGCTGCGCGTAGAACAGGAAAATGCCGATGGCGACTAGGATGCCGGGTATGATCAGCGGCAAGATGAAGACGGCATAGGCTGTTTTGGAGAGCCTTCCACGCAGCGTATGCAAGCCATATGCGGCCAACGTCCCGAGCACCGTCGACACGATCATGGTTAGGATAGCAGCCGCGAAGGACACGTAGGTCGCCTCGCGCCATTCGATGGAGCCAAAGTAGGCCTCATACCAGCGTGTCGACCACCCCGGCGGCGGGAACTGCAGATACCGCGAGTCCGAGAAGCTGAGCGGCACGACCAGCAGGCTTGGGGCGATCAGGAACAGCACGATCAGGCCGACCACGACATAGAGCCACAGCCGGCGCCCGTGCGTGATCTGCGTCTCGGTTGCCGCGCGTGAGAGCATTCAGCGCGCTCCCGTCAGCTTGTCGAAGCCGACCAAACGGCCGATCAGCCAGAGAATGCCGAGCGTCATCACCAGCAGCACGACGCCCAGGGCGCTCGCTGCCCCCCAGTCCCCGTAATAGGTGACGTTGCGCTCGATCTGCATCGACCACATCATCACCCGGCCGCCGCCGAGCAGCGCCGGCGTGACGTAGAAGCCAAGGCACAGCACGAATACGATGACGATGCCGGCGGCGAGTCCCGGCAGCGAAAGCGGCACGAAAATCTGCCAGAAGGCTTTGACGGGCGATGCGCCGAGGTTGGCCGCGGCACGCACGTAGTCCGGATTGATCGCCCGCATGGAGGCGTAAAGCGGCAGCACCATGAACGGCAGCATGATGTGCACCATGCCGATGGTCGTGCCCAGGAAGTTGTGCACGAGGCGCAGCGGTCCGTCGATCACTCCCAGGTCCGTGAGCCATGTGTTGATGAGGCCGCGCCGCTGCAGCAGCACGAGCCACGCGTAGCAGCGAACCAGCAACGAGGTCCAGATCGGAAACAGCACGAGCAGCAGCAGCAACGCGGCAACCCGAGGCCGCGCCTGGGCTATGGCGTAGGCGAGGGGGTAGCCGAGCAGGATGCAGATGAGCGTCACCAGGAACGACAGCTCGAACGTCGATTGCAGCGTGATCAGGTAGGAGGGGTGAAGAAGGCGTGCGTAGTGCGCCAGCGTCAGGCCTTCCGCGTCGCGGAACGAGAGCCAGAACAGCCACGCAATGGGTGCAAGCGCCACCACCGCGATCAGCAGGAGGCCCGGAAGTGCCAAACTGCCTAGCATCCACTGCTCGGCGCGCTCTTGCGCCTTGAGCTCGGCGGCGTTGCGGGCGCCTTGCTGGGGGACGCCGTGGGTATGGACAGGCTCGGCGACGACAGCCATGGGCGTCAGGCCTCGTCAGCCGGCACGATGATGGTGTCGCCCGGCGCGAGGCCGAGCGTTATCGGCGCACCCGGAGGCGGCAGGGCGCGCTCGGTGCTGCCGGCGGGATGGCGCACTGCGATCGGCTGTCCATCAGGGAGCATCACGTAAAGCAACGAGCTTTCGCCCTGGTAGACCAGCTCTTTCACCTGGCCAGTAAAGACGTTGAAACCTGCGCCGTCCGCCTGATCCACGACTTTCAGCTTCTCGGGCCGCAGCACAAGAAACTGCGCGGCTGCGCCATGTCGCGGAGGCTCCGAAAGCTGCAGCGCCCGGTCGCCCAGATAGGCCGCGCCGCCTTTGACCTCTACGGGTAGAAAATGGGATTCACCAATGAACTCGGCGATGAAGCGATTGCCGGGGCGCTCGTACAGATCCTGCGGCTTGTCGATCTGCCGGAAGCGGCCGTGATCGATGACGGCGATGCGGTCCGACATCGTCAGCGCCTCGCGCTGGTCGTGCGTCACATACACCGTCGTCATGCCGAGGCGCTGATGCAGGTGACGCACCTCGATCTGCATCTGCTCGCGCAGCTTCTTGTCGAGCGCCGAGAGCGGCTCGTCCATCAGCAGGATGCGCGGCTCGAAGATGATGGCGCGGGCCAAGGCGATCCGCTGCCGCTGCCCGCCGGAGAGCTGATCGACCTGGCGCTCCCCCAGCCCTGCAAGCTGGACCATGTCGAGCGCGCGGTGCACACGGCTCTCGATGTCCGTCCGCGCTATGCCGCGCAGCTTGAGCGGGTAGGCCAGATTGCCGGCCACGCTCATATGCGGAAACAGCGCATAGTTCTGGAACACCATGCCGATGTCGCGCTTGTGCGGCGGCACCAGCGTGACGTCGCGGTCGCCGAAGCGGACCTCGCCGCTGTCCGGGCGGATGAAGCCCGCCAGCACCATGAGCAATGTCGTCTTGCCCGAGCCCGACGGGCCGAGCAGCGTAATGAACTCGCCGCTTGCGACCTCGAGGCTGACGTTGTCGAGCGCAGCCATCTTTCCATACGTCTTGGTGACGTCGCGGATCGAGATCGGCAGTGAGATTGTGGCTGCGCTCGTCATTCGGTGGACGCAATGAGCAATGAAGCACCAGTGTGCGGAGCCATAGCCGGTGCTAGCCCTCTCCCCGAATGAAGGTCGGAGGAGGGCCAGCCACCGGGCAAGGGAGCGCGTCTACTTCTGCGCGAACGCGTCGAAGCGCTTCACCATCTCGTCGGAGTTCTTGACCCACCAGTCGACGTTGAGCGCAAACCCCTTGTTGATGTTCTGCGGCGAGTTGGGAAGCTGCTCGGCCAGCTCCTTGGAGATCACGCCGGTCTCGAACCCGCCGAGGTTGGCGGGCGCATAGTTGATGTACAGCGAGATACGCGCGTTCACCTCGGGGCGCATCATGATGGCGATCGCCTTCATGGCGAGATCCTTGTTGGGTGCACCCTTCGGAATGAGCCAGCAATCCGACACCAGCATCTGCTGGTCGAACGTGATGGCGAGCGGTCCGCCTTTGGCGTTCGGCTCCTTCATGGCTGCCTGGATGCGCCCGTTCCAGGCGCCAACCATATCCACCTCGCCGTCCTGCAGGATCTGCGCCGATTGCGCGCCGGAATTCCACCACACGAGCACGTGCGGCTTCAGCTCCTCGAGCTTCTTGAAGGCGCGCTCCACATCGAGCGGATAGAGCTTGTCCATCGGCACGCCGTCGGTGATCAGCGCCGCCTCGAGATTGTAGATCGGATGGCGCCGCATGGAGCGCTGGCCCGGGAAGTTCTTCACGTCCCAGAACGCCGCCCATCCTTCCGGCTTCTTGTCGCCGAAGGCCTTGGTGCGCCAGCCGATGGCGATCGAATAGACGATCTGCGAGATCCAGTAGTCTGTCTTCAGGTCCTTGGGCACACCGGCGTCACTGACGATGGCGGGATCGAGCTTCTCGAGCTTGCCTTCCTTCTCGAGGATGCCGCACGTGTGCGCGCCTTGCGTCGAGAGATCCCACGTGGGACGGCCGGAGGCCACCTGCGCGCGGATATCGGCGACGCCGGAGGTCGTGTCCTCCTTGATGGTGATGCCGAGCTCTTTCTCGACCAGGTTGAACCAGGCCTCGCGCTGCGCCTTCTGGAACGCTCCGCCCCAGGACGAGACGGTGATGCTCTGCTGCGCACTGCTGTCGCTCGGCGCAAGCACCGCGACCGTGCCGAGAAGCACGGCAATACCGACGGCAAATTTCTTCATGGTCTGACCCTCCACTTTGTACTGCACCGGCGCCCGGTGAATTCTTGTTTTGCCGACTTCACCGCATTGCTCACCTGCAAGTCAAGAAAATCAATCAGTTGCGTTCTCATCTTGGCGGGAATCCGAGCAACTGCATGCCTTTCATTCAGGCGTGGTGCGATGCCGGAATTGATCTCCGGCGACGCCCGGCGCAAGTTCTGCTGGGAAAGCGTTGGAGCAAACCGGAGATGACCCTTCATTTCGAGCGCAGCGAGTTGGACGCCCGGTTGTCGCGCGCACGCGACATGCTGCGGCGCGAGAAGTTGGACGCCATTCTGCTGTTTGCGCAGGAAAGCCTTTATTACTTGACGGGCTTCGATACGAGCGGGTTCGTGTTTTTCCAGTGCGCCGTGCTGACGGCCGGCTCGGACGCGATCACGCTCCTGACCCGCAAACCCGATCTGGAGCAGGCGCGGCGGACGTCGACCATCGAGGATATCCGGCTCTGGTACGACCGCGAAGGGGCGGACCCCTCCGTCGAGCTGAAGGCGATCCTGGAGGAGAAGAAGCTCGGCGGGGCTCGTGTCGGCATCGAGCTGCGCACCTTCGGCCTCACGGCCGACAAGTACGAGCTGGTGCGCCAGCGCCTCGAGGGGTGGTGCGAGCTGGTCGACGCCTCCCATGTCGTCCGCGGCCTGCGCCTCGTGAAGTCTCCGGCCGAGATCGCCTACGTGCGGCGATCGGCGGAGCTTGCCGATCAATCGCTCGAGGCCATGCTGGCGGCCGCAAAGCCCGGCGCCTTCGAAGGCGACATCGCCGCGGCAGGCTCTGTCCCGATCCTCGCCGGCGGCGGTGATCCGCCTCCGTCCGGCCCCGTGCTTGGCTCCGGCGACCGCGCCTTGCTCGTGCGCAGCGCCACCGGATTCCGGCATCTGGACAAGGTCGATCAGCTCACCATGGAGTTTGCCGCCAGCTATCGCCGCTACAGCGCCTGTCTCATGCGTACCATCGCCGTTGGCAAGGGCAACGACACGCAACGGGCTATGTTCGAGGTCACGCGCGATGCGCTTGCCGCCATGACAGCCGCCGCAAAGCCCGGCCGGCCCATCGGCGAGATCGACGACGCCCACCGCCGTGTCTATGACGACGCAGGCTACGGCCACGCCCGTATGGCAGCCTGCGGCTATTCCCTCGGTGCCCTCTACCGGCCGACCTGGATGGACGTGCCGCCGATGCTCTATTCCGGCAATCCGCTGCCGGCGGCGCCGGCCATGGTGCTATTCCTGCACGCCATCCTGGTCGACCCGCCCAAGAATCTCGCCATGTCGCTCGGCCACACCATCGTCATCACCGAGACCGGCGCGGATGTCCTGAGCCGCCTGGTGCCGACTTATCACGTGAGCGCCTGATCGCGCCGGCGGCGTTCACGCGCTTGTTGCGAAGACCGGCTTCGTGCGTTTCCCTCATATTGCGCACGAATCAGAGGCGGGATGACATGCAGCTTGTCTGGAAGGCCGTTGCCGCGGCGTTTGGGCTGTTCTTGCTGGCTGCTCATACAACGTCGCCTCTTTCGGCGCCGGTGGAGCCTGCCTCGCCCCTCGACAAGCTCGCGGGCCGCTGGGTCGGGGAAGGTTTCCTTGGCATCAAGGACGGCAAGAGCGAGAGCGTCAAATGCCGTGTCACCTATATCCCGGCGGAAAGTGCCCATCACCT
>JBKKCB010000010.1:0-5463 GCA_046713545.1 Hyphomicrobiaceae bacterium
CCTCAACCCGACATACTTGATCTCGATGTCGCCATCCGGGTTGGCCTCGTCCAGCACCCGGCGGTTCATCAGGCGGATCATCATGCGCGCCAGATCGTCGATCTTCACGCACTCGCCCATGTCCAGCACGAACACCTCGCCGCCGCGCGCCATCGCGCTCGCCTGCACGACGAGGCCCGCCGCTTCCGAGATCGACATGAAATAGCGTGTGACGTCCGGGTCGGTCACGGTCACCGGCCCGCCGTCGCGGATCTGCCTCATGAAGCGCGGCACCACCGAGCCGGAGCTGCCCAGCACATTGCCGAAGCGTACCATCGTGAACACCGTGTTGCCGTCGGGCTCGGCGGCCTGCGCCTGGAAAATCAGCTCGGCAAGGCGCTTGCTGGCGCCCATGACGCTGGTCGGCCGGACGGCCTTGTCGGTCGAAATCAGCGTCACGCGCTCCACGCCGAGGCGCACGGCAACGCTCGCCAGCGTCGCGGTGCCGAACGTGTTGTTGCGCAGGCCCGCCACGGGATTGCTCTCCACGATCGGCACATGCTTGTAGGCCGCGGCATGATAAATGGTCTGCACGCCGTTGCTTGTGATCGCACGCTCGACCAGCCCGGCATCGAGAACCGCCCCCAGGACCGACACCACCTCGGGACGCGACACATCGCCCGCCGCGGTGCGCGTCCATTTGTCGATCGAATCCGCGATCTCCGTCTCGATGGTATAGAGCGCCGCTTCCGACAGCTCGAACAGCACGAGACGCCGCGGTCCCTGGCGCAGGATCTGCCGCGTCAGCTCGGAGCCGATCGAGCCGCCGGCGCCCGTGATCATCACGGCTTTGCCCCGGATCGCCCGGGCCAGCAACTCGCCATTGGCCGGCACGGGATCGCGGCCGAGCAGGTCTTCCAGTTCGACCGACCTCAAGTCCGTGACCGACACGCGCCCGGCGGCAATGTCCTCGAGCGCCGGCATGGTTCGCACGTTGAGACCGTCGTGCGCCGACAGCTTCTCATAGACCTCCTTGCGCTCGCGCCGCGAACGGTCCGGTATGGCCAGGAGAACATCCGTCACGCCGTCGCGCAGCATGAAATGCGAGATGCGCTCGCTCGGATAGACCTTGAGCCCGCCGATGCGCTGCCCCATGAGCGAGGACGCATCGTCCAGGAACGCGATCGGCTTGTAGTCGCCGGCTCCCTGCAGGGCCTCCTGGAGCTGAACGCCTGCGGTGCCGGCGCCATAAATGACGACGGGGCGCCTGTCCTTCAGGGTGGCCCGCGGCAGCGGCGAGCCTGCGAGCAGCCAGGCGGCGGCGCGACGGCTGCTCCTGACGAAGACCCCGGCGAAAATCGCATAGATCACGATGACGGAGCGCGGCACGACGAACTGAGGGTTGCCCGTGCCCACGACCATCAGGACCAGCAGCACCCATGACAGCACCGCCAGCCCCAGGGCCAGATACATGCGGGCCGTATCGGTGTCGCGAATGAATCGCGTGGCGATCCGGTACAGGTGGAATGCCTGGAAAAATGCCACGCCGAGCAGCGGAGCACCGAGCAGGATGAACCACAGCTGCCACGTGTCGGGCCAGTAGACGTGCCCCCAGCGCAGCGAGAACGCCAGCCAGACGGCGAGCAGCAGCAGCAGGCCGTCATTGGTCATCAGCACGGCACGCTTGGACAGGCGCGGCAGGTCGACAATCCACCTGCGCAGCCCGGTCATGCGGTCGCGCATTGCATCAAGACTGTTCAATGAGGCCCCCTGGCGTCGCCCCGAACTACCGTCTTACCGGCGCTCGCCCGGTCCTACAACCCCGCCGACGCGCCTGTCGACAGGCCCGGTGCGGCCGGTCATTGCCCCTCCAGCCTGCGCAGGCGCTCGGCGGCCTCGGTCGCACCCAGCTCACGCGCCTTTTCGTACCACTTGCGCGCGGCCGCGACGTCAGGCGTCAACCCTATGACCTTCAGCTTCGCCAGTTCGGCGGGATCGAACGTGCCACCCGCGGCGAGCGCCCCTTCCGCCAGTCCGGCTTCGGCGGCGCGCTGGAAAAACATCCGCGCAGAGTAGATATTGCCGCGCCCGAGCTGTTCCTGGCCCTTGGTCTGCAGCCCGAACGCACGCTCGCGTTCCGCAGAATTGACCGGCGCGGCCACAGGCCCGAGCGAGGCCACGTTGGTCGAAGGGGTTTCTACACGATTCCCCGGCGCGATCAGTTGGGCGGGCGCAACCACGAGCGCGGTCTTGCTCTCCGTCAGCACCGTCCCGTCGATCGTGACGAGGCCGACGACCACATCCCACCGCCCCTGCAGGCCGACCGGCACGATGATGCTGAGGCTTGCTAGTCCCACCAGCGGCACAGCCCACGCACCGGGACCGATGGCATGCCCTTCCGACAGGGCCGCGGCGGCCGGCAATCCGCGGATGCGGATGAAGCTGTTCTTCAGGATGGCGTCTTGCGGCGCGATCTGGATCGGCAGCGGACTGCGCGACGCGGGCTCCGCCAGCATCACGGGGGCGATATTGACGGTGACGCGCGCTTGTTGGGCCAATGCCGGGGAAAATGTCACCGCGAGACAGGCCACGCTCAGAAAGCCCGCGGCTGCCATGGCCGCCACTCTTCGCCACGCGCCACGACCCGGGCGCAGCCGGGCGCAGAAGCCGCCGCCGCCCGTGGTGTGTTGTTCGGCAGACCACCTCTGCGGCGAACCCGGCACCGTGGACCTCCCCTTCAAGACCTTGCGTGCGTTGGCTCGTTGATCAAACTGACGGATCGTCGGCTACTGCTTTTTTTGTTTGCTCCATTCAAGAAATTGCTGGAACAGCCGTTCCTGCGCGGCCGGATCGTTGGGTGCGGCCCGCGCGGCCTGCGTTCGCGCCAGCGCCGGATCGACGGCGCTCGAACGCGTGGGTTTGTTGAGCAGCTCCTGCGCCGGCGGAAACCGCGTCCAGCCGGGGATCGTTCCGGCCAAGTTCATGTCCTTCCAGCCCGTCTGATACGGTGTCTTGCGCATCTGGTCGAAGCGATCGAACAAATACTCCACGAAGCGCACCGTGCGCCGATAGCGATCGGTATCGGGCCGCCAGTTGTAGACGGCAAGCAGCGCCGGCACGGAAATCGTCTGCACCGACTGGCCCTGCGGGATCAGGTTGGGATAATCCGCGTGCGTGAGTTCGGCCGGAACATAGTAGTCCTCGAATTTCTCGTTGAACTCGACCGGCAGGAAATGGAATCCAGGCTCCGGCTTGAACTTCGCAAACAGATCGTTGGGTTTGCCGACCACGTGCACGATGCCGGCGATCTCACCCTTGCGCATGGCTTCGAGCGCAATCGCATTGTTCTGAAACAGCCGCTCGGCTTTGATGCCCAGGCGATCGAACACGATGCCGCCGGTATAGTTGGCGGCACTGCCCACCGTGTTGAAATTGACCTTCTTGCCGGCCAGATCCTGCAGCGTCTTGATTTCCGGGCGGACGTAGATGTGAACTTCGCCCTGGAACATCGGGATGATGTAATTGACGCGCCGCTCGATGCCGGGAATTTTCTCGACGTTCCTGAAGTGGTCGAGCACGTCGGAGTACGTGATCGCGATATCCACGCCCTTCAGATAGATGAGATCGCTGACGTTGCCGACGGCACCGTAGCTGATGATCGGCAGGACGCGCAGGTTCTCCCCGTCATCCAATGCCTTTGCCAGGTCCGCGGCGTAACGCACGAACGTGCCTTCGAGCAGTCCCCCCGCGACGCCCACCGTCCAGTTGTTGATGCGGGCCGCCTTCGCCGTCTCTTCATCCGACACGGGCTTGTTGGGAATGGGAAGCGCCCGTTTGGGCACCCGGTCTTTGGCCGCCGCCTGCGCCAGGACCATAGGGCCCAGTGACGCTCCGCCACGCTCCTGCGCCGTTGCCGGCACGATCAGCGACAGTACCCAGACAGACGCAACACTGAGCCTGATTACAAACGCACGCACGCCGTCCCCCCGATCCTGTTTGGTGCTGGGGTCGGAGCGCACCTCGCGCGACCCCTGTTACTCCGCATAACCCAATTATCGACCACATTGTGGTCATCCGGCGGCAAGGCGCGCGGGACTCACAGTGATCGCCGCGCCTTAATGGCAGCCGCAAGCGTACCCTCGTCGAGATAGTCGAGTTCGCCGCCGACCGGCACGCCCTGCTGCAAGACCGACACCCTCAGCCCGCTCGGCGCGAGCTGCTCGCGCAAATAGTGGGCCGTCGCCTGGCCTTCCACCGTCGCGGTCAGTGCCAAAAGCACCACCCGGACCTCGGGAGGCCGCGCGCCGTCGAAAAGGCCGCGGGAATTGAGCTGGTCGGGGCCGATGCCGTCGAGAGGCGACAGTTGACCGCCCAGGACGTGATACCGGGCATTGACGACGCCGGCTCGCTCCAGCGCCCACAGGTCGCCGACGTCCTCGACAACAACGATCAGGGATCGATCCCGCCGCTCGTCCTCACAGATTGTGCACGGCGAGATTGTGTCAATGTTGCCACAAAGATCGCACGTCACGATCTTCTCGGCCGCCACGTTCAGTGCCTCGGTCAACGGCAAGAGCAGTTCGTTGCGCCGCTTGATGAGGCTCAAGGCCGCCTTGCGCGCCGACCGCGATCCCAGGCCCGGCAATCGTGCCAGCAGTTGAATCAGTCGCTCGATCTCGGGGCCAGCGGCTGTGCGCGACATGCATTTCCTCAACCTGCCCTGCGCGCCACGTCGACGCGGATTGATGCCATGGGCGCCTCAACCTAGAGCAAATCGCCCAGCGGGCGATGTTGCATTTGCGAGGCATACGGGCGGTATTTCCACAACGGCGGGCGGAAAAAAACAAACATTCGCCTCACAATACCCGCGATTCCGTCGCAAGTACGATAACGTGGGACCTGAAATGCGGGGGTAATCAGCGTCCGATGCGGATCGTCGCACAATTGCACCGTATGGGGTGGGCGCTCGCCCGGGTGGGCTGCTGCCTGGTCGCGGTGTATGCACTCGCCGCCGGCATTCCCATGCTGTCGTCGTTTGCTCGCATCGCGAGTTCCTCCGATGCACCCTTCTTCGCTTTTTGGGGCATCGCCGATGCGCAGGCAGCAAAGAAGCGCACCAAGGAACCGAAGGTCAGCTGGGAACCTCCCAAGCCCACTCCCGTCGTCGTTGCCAAACCAGCACCGGCCGCCAAACCCACTCAAAAATCCAACAAGAACGACGATGACGACGACAAGAACGACAAGAAGGATGACAAAAAGAGCCTGACCGATAAACGCCCATCGGATGACGACGACGACGACCAGCCCAAGTCGGCCGACAAATCGCGTAACGACGTGAGCGCCGTAGACGTCACCGCGATTCCCTCAACCGTGCAAGGCCTCTTCAAGCAGTGGTTCGCCCCTGCGCCACCGGTTGTCAAAGCCCCTGTCGGCAGCTTGCCGGCCGCCACCGTGGTGACGGGTTCGGCCGCGACGCGGCGGGAT
>JBKKCB010000011.1:0-2337 GCA_046713545.1 Hyphomicrobiaceae bacterium
CTGAACATCGGCAATGAACCCGTGCCGCGCGCGCAGTTCATTGCGCGGCTCGGCGAAGCGCTGCAGTTCGACAGGAACAAGCGCCTGTTTCTGCGCGCCGACCAGAACGTGCCCTACGGCGAGCTGATGAGCGTTCTGAACGTGATGCGCGACGCCGGCTATCTCAAGGTCGCGCTCGTCGGCCTCGAAAGCGTGGCTCCACCCGCGCAGATTGTCCCCGCCGAAACGGATGCGAAAGCATCCCGGACCACGCCATGACAACAGACCCGGAAAACCCCGGCCTGCGTGGACGCACGATCCGCCGATGGGTCGGCGCGGCGACACTGATGACCGCCTTGCATGTGTGCGGCGGCACGTGGGCCATGCGCAACTGGCAGGCGGAAGAGTCGATCGAGGAACCTGCAGGCGCCATGGTCGTGGAAATCGCCGACGTTCAGACGACGGCGGCAATCGCCACCCTTGAGCATGGCCAAGTCCAAAACGAAAGCAGAGCCAAACCGGCAGCGATACAGCAGGAACAGCAAGAGGCGGCAGGGGAAAAGCAGGAAGAACCTCTGTCAAAAATCCCCGATCCGGAGGTAGCTATCGAGAAAAAACCACCCTCGGAGCGGGAGGAAGATAAACCCACGGAGGAGGTGGCCAAGACCGACTCGCAGGCACAGGCTCCTAGCCCCGAAACGAGGGCAAAGGCTCCCACGGAGATCGAGGGTGCGGTTGCCGAAAAGTCCGCTGCTCCGCGGTCCGGATCATCGACGGCCTCCAATGCCGCCATCCGTACGTGGCGGAGTGCCATGGTCATGCACATCAACAAGCATAAGCGCTATCCTGATGGCGCCCGCTCCCGCGGACTCGCAGGGGACGTGCAGATCGTCTTTTCTATGGACCGAAGCGGACGCGTCCTGCGATCGCGTATCCAACACAGCTCGGGCTCCACGCTTCTGGACGGGGAAGCGATGGAGTTGTTCAAGCGCGCCTCTCCACTGCCTCTGCCACCTCCGGCTGTTCAGGGCGAGATTCTGGAATATCGGATGCCGATCCAATTTCGTATGTAAGTTGACCGGCACGGGAGACCGACATGCGATTGTTGCATCTGGCGCTGATCCTCGCGCTGACATTGTCCGGCAGCCTGCTGCCCGCCAGAGCCGCGGCGCCGGCGATCAAGGCTGTCGTGGAAACGTACGCCGATATTGCCGAGGCCACGTACGCAGACACTCTGGCCGCGGCAGTCAAGCTCAGAACATCCATTCAAACGTTCCTGGCCAAACCGGGCCCTGTAACGCTCGACGCAGCGCGGCAGGCGTGGCGCGCGGCGCGTATTCCCTACATGCAGACCGAGGCCTATCGCTTCGGCAACAAGATCGTCGACGACTGGGAAAAGAAGGTCAACGCGTGGCCGCTGGATGAAGGCCTGATCGACTATGTGGCCGGCGACTACGGTGCCGACTCTCCCGAGAACGAGCTGTATGCCGCCAATGTCATCGCCAATAAGAAGATCAAGATCGCAGGCCGCACTGTCGATACCTCGCGCATTACCAAGGCGCTCTTATCCAAGACCTTGCATGAAGCGGGTGGCATCGAGGCCAATGTCGCGACTGGCTACCACGCCATCGAATTCCTCCTGTGGGGACAGGATCTGAACGGGACGAGGCCCGGTGCCGGCAACCGGCCTGCCACCGACTACGATGTCAAAGCCTGCACGGGCGGCCATTGCGACCGGCGCGCGCAGTATCTACGGGTCGTCACGGACCTGCTGATCGACAATCTGACGTGGATGGCCAATCAATGGAAAAGGGCCGGCAGTGCGCGGGCCGTATTGACCAAAGGCGGAGACAATGCCGCGCTGATCGCCATTTTTACAGGCTTGGGCAGTCTGTCGTACGGCGAGCTTGCGGGCGAGCGCATGAAGCTCGGCCTGATGATCCACGATCCGGAAGAGGAGCATGACTGCTTCTCCGACAACACGCACAATTCGCACTACTATGACGCCATCGGCATCAGAAATGTCTATCTTGGCCGGTACCAACGCACCGATGGATCGACGGTGTCGGGTGCCAGCGTCTCCGATCTGGTCAAGGACAAGGACAGAGCGGCGGACCAACGTGTGCGCGCGGCCATGGACCTTTCGATCGGACGTCTCGGAGATATCGTCAGACGCGCCGAGACGACCGAGGCGTACGACCAGATGATCGGCGAAGGCAACGCCGCCGGAAACGCCATCGTTGAGAAGGCCATCGAGGCGCTCATCGCGCAGGCAAAAGAGTTCGAACGCGCTGTCGCGGCGTTGGGCCTTCAGAAGGTGCAATTTGAGAAGTCGAACAGCCTGGACGCACCCGAGAA
>JBKKCB010000012.1:0-5951 GCA_046713545.1 Hyphomicrobiaceae bacterium
CTGGGCACGTCCTCTACATCAAGAGCGAGGTGACCGAAAACCGGCGCCTGATCTATTCCGACAACATCGCCATGGCCCGCTGGCTTGCGTCCACGGTGCAGGGCATGCTCAACGCCGAAACGAAAGATCCGGCCACGCCCGTCATCGATGCCGAATTCTCCAAGTCGGGCGATCCGCGCTACTTCTGGACCGAGCGGGTGAAGGCGCGCGGTGAGGACATCACGCTCACCTGGTACGACATCGGCGAACCGCTGCTCATCCACACGCAACCCAACCAGCAGCCCGACCGGCCCTACGGCGTGTGCACCGTCCTCATCCCCGCACTCGGCGCCCGTTTGACGCGCAACGGCGTCGATGCCGCCGGAAGCCCCTGGCGCCGCGAACGCGAAGGCCGCCCGTTCAGCACGTGCGCGCTGGCGTTCTCCGAAAGCTGGACGGAGGCGCGTTAGTCCGCGTGGGTGGAATAGCACCCTCAAGTAATACCACTTTAACGTCACGGCCGCCTGCGCGGTCGTGACGGTAAGGGAAATGCTAGCCCTTCGTCCTGACATACGACCCCGGCGCATCCTCGATCACGCCGAGCTTGGCGCCGGGCGTGCGCGCGTCGATCATGTCGCCCGAGTGGGAAGCGAGCCACTTGGTCCAGTGCGGCCACCAGGAGCCGGGCGTTTCCTTGGCGCCGGCCAGCCATTCGTCCAGCGTCGGCGCCAGCTTCGAGTTGGTCCAGTACTGATACTTCGGCTTCTTGCCCGACTCCGGCAGAGGATTGACGACGCCGGCGATATGGCCCGAGCCCGCCAGCACGTATTCCACGGGCCCGCCGAACATGCGTGAGCCGATGTAGACCGAATTGGCCGGCGCAATATGATCCTCGCGCGTGGCCAGCTCGTAGATCGGCAGCTTGACCTTCTTGAGATCCAGCCGCACGCCGCCGATCGCCATCTGCCCCTTGGCGAGCCTGTTCTCATGATAGAACTCGCGCAGGTAGTAGTTGTGGTTGGCGGCCGGCATGCGCGTCGAATCCTGGTTCCAGAACAGCAGGTCGAACGGGAACGGCTTCTTGCCCAGCATGTAGTTGTTGACGATGTAGGGCCAGATCAGGTCGCGCGGCCGCAGCATGTTGAACACGGTTGCCATGCGCGAGCCGTCGAGATAGCCGCGCTCGGCCATCATCTCTTCCAGCGCCTTCAACTGCGCATCGTCGATGAACAGGGCCAGGTCGCCGGCCTTCGAGAAGTCGGCCTGCGCCGCCAGGAACGTCGCCGACACATATGGGTCCTCGCCGCGCGCCGCATTGTAGGCGAGCGTCGACGCGAGCAGCGTACCGCCCACGCAATAGCCGAGGATGTTCGTCTTCTCCACACCCGTTTCGCGCAGCACCGCGTCGGTCGCCGACAGGATGCCTTCCTTCATGTAGTCCTCGAACGTCTTGTGCGCGAGGCGCTGGTCCGGGTTCACCCACGACACGACGAACACCGTGAAGCCCTGCGACACCACGTATTTGATGAGCGACTTCGGCGGCGTGAGATCGAGGATGTAGAACTTGTTGATCCACGGCGGCACGATCAGGATCGGGGTCTCGTGCACCTTGTCGGTCGTGGGCGTGTACTGGATGAGCTGCAGCACGTCGTTCTGCCACACGATCTTGCCCGGCGTGATGGCGAGATTCTTGCCCACCTCGAATGCGGACACATCGGTCTGGCTGATCTTCAGCAGGTCGTCCGACTTGCCCATGTCGGCCAGCAGCTGCTGCATGCCGCGCACGAGGTTCTCGCCGTTGGACGCGATGGTCTCGCGCACGACCTCCGGGTTGGTCATCGGAAAATTCGAGGGCGAGAGCGCGCTCAAAAGCTGCCGCAGGTAGTAGGCGGCCCGCAGCTTGGTGCGCTCGTCCAGCCCCCCGGTCTCCTCCAGCGCCTTCTCGGCCCACTGGTTGGTCACCAGATAGGTCTGCTTCCAGAAGGCGAAATACGGATTGGACGTCCACTCCGGATCGCGGAAGCGTGCGTCGCCCGCCTCCGGCACGGCGACAGGGGGCACCTGCTCGCCCATCATGCCCCGCAGCGTGGCGTTCCAGACATCCATGTAGCTGCGCATCAGGTCCGTCTGCGACCCGACGGCCTTGCCGGGATCGCCCATCCACTGCTGCACAACCTCGCCGAGCACCTTGCTCATCTCGGTCATTTCGCTGGAGGGACTGTAGGGGCCGTTGCCCGTATCCGCCCGCTGGATGAGCGCGCCCAGGGCCTTCCCGCCGTCCTCCATGAGCCGCAGCATGTTGCGCGCGAAATCCTCCGGCTTGGTCATCGTATAGGCCGACCAATCGAAGTCGTGGGGCGGGACGGATTTCTGCATGTCAGGATCTCTGGCTGTCGAAACCGAGTGTGGCTGATGCGTCCCCAATACGGGCACAATTTTGCATCTCTATAGAATCAAAGCGTTGATTTTCAGGTTCTAGCGGGATCGAATTGCCCTGACAACTTACCTGGCGATTTGAGAATCTGTTACAATTTCGCACATGCACAAGGTGGGCAAGGTAAAGGAACGTTCTGGTTCCGTCGGCGTCCGGCTGGCGGCGTTGGCCGTCGTCGCCCTCCTGGGGGGGTGCGCCGACGCGCTTCCGTCGCTGCAGATGCCCGACCTGATCCAGGACACGCGCAAGCTGCTGAGCCGAGAAGAGCAGCAGCAGGCAATCGACGATCTGTCACAAAAGAAAGCGGCCCAGCAGGCTGAAGCCGCCCGTCAGGCCGAAGCCGCGCGTCAAGCCGAGAAGCCGAAGAATTGATGGGCCTGCTGCCCGTTCTGGCCCTTGGAAGTTATAGATTTGCCTTGAACGGTCAGTACCTTTGACGTCTATCCGCCGAACGGGCTAAACAGCGGCCCACGATACAAGCTGATTCACCGCATGCGCAGGGACCGGCCGTGATCGAGGACTTCCACCGCATCAAGCGACTGCCGCCGTACGTGTTCGCGGAGGTCAACCGGCTCAAGGCCGATGCCCGCGGCCGGGGCGCCGACATCATTGATCTCGGCATGGGCAACCCGGACATGCCGACGCCGCAGCACATCATCGACAAGATGGTCGAGACCATCAACAAGCCGCGCACCAACCGGTATTCGGCCTCCAAGGGCATTCCGGGTCTGCGCAAGGCCCAGGCGGCCTACTATCAGCGCCGCTTCGGCGTCAGGCTCGACCCCGACAAGCACGTGGTGGCGACCTTGGGCTCCAAGGAAGGCTTCGCCAACATGGCGCAGGCCATCACGGCGCCGGGCGACGTCATTCTCGTGCCCAATCCGACCTACCCCATCCACGAATTCGGCTTCATCATCTCGGGTGCCGCCATCCGGCATCTGCCCGCGAGCACGGGCTCCGAATTCCTGCGCGCCGTGGACCGTGCGGCCCGGCATTCCATCCCCAAGCCTCTGGCGATGGTGCTGAGCTATCCGTCCAATCCGACGGCGATGACGGCGGACCTGGATTTCTACACGGAGGCGGTACAACTCGCCAAAAAGCTCGATATCATCATCCTGTCGGACTTGGCCTACGCGGAGATCTATTTCGACGGCGTCCCGCCCCCCTCGGTGCTTCAGGTGCCGGGCGCCATGGATGTCGCCATCGAGTTCACCTCGCTGTCCAAGACCTACAACATGCCCGGATGGCGCATGGGCTTTGCCGTGGGCAACGAGCGCCTGATCGGCGCACTGGGACGCGTGAAGTCGTATCTCGATTACGGCGCCTTCACGCCCATTCAGGTGGCGGCCGCGGCGGCGCTCAACGGCCCCCAGGACTGCATCGCCGAGATCCGCGACGCCTATAAGAAGCGCCGGGACTGCCTGGTCGAGAGCTTCGGCCGCGCCGGCTGGGACGTGCCCCCGCCTCCCGCGACCATGTTCGCCTGGGCCCCGATCCCCGAGCCGTTCCGGCATCTGGGCTCGGTCGAATTTGCCAAGCTCCTGATCGAGAAGGCCGATGTCGCCGTCTCCCCGGGCCTGGGCTTTGGTGAATACGGCGACGACTACGTTCGCATCGCTCTGGTGGAAAACGAGCATCGCATTCGCCAGGCGGCGCGCAGCATCAAAAAGTTCCTCGCCCAGGGTGTCGGCAGCATGCATAACGTGATACCGCTGCGCGAAACAGCGATCCGGTAAGTTCTTGTCCTCATGAGTGTACCTTTGAAACTCGGGGTTGCCGGGCTCGGGACCGTCGGCACCGGGCTCATGGGGCTGCTCGCGGAACACGGGCCGCGCCTGTCCGGCCAGTTGCGCCGAGACATCACCGTCACCGGGGTCTCGGCGCGCGACCGGCGCAAGAAGAGAGACATCGACATCGAACGGTCCCGGTGGTTCGACGACGCCGCGAGCCTGGCGGTCGATCCCGGCATCGATGTGTTCGTCGAACTCATCGGCGGCGACGACGGCATTGCCAGACGCGCCGTCGAGGCGGCCCTCAATGCCAAGAAGCATGTCGTCACGGCCAACAAGGCCTTGCTCGCCCGTCACGGAACGGAACTGGCGCGCCTCGCCGAGAAAAACGGCGTGGCCCTCAATTTCGAGGCGGCTGTTGCCGGCGGCATTCCGGTCATCAAGACCATCCGCGAGGCGCTGGCGGGCAATCAGATCCGCCGCATCTACGGCATTCTCAACGGCACCTGCAATTACATCCTGACCCAGATGCAGAGCGGGCATCGCTCATTCGCCGATGTGCTCACGGAAGCGCAGGCCAAGGGCTACGCCGAAGCCGATCCGACCTTCGATGTCGGCGGGTTCGACACCGCTCACAAGCTCGCCTTGCTGACGAGCCTCGCGTTCGGCACCCGGGTTGCCTTCGACCAGATACACATCGAGGGCATCAACTCGATTACCCAGGCCGACATAGAAGCCGCCGATGATCTCGGCTACCGCATCAAGCTGCTGGGCGTCGCCATGACGACCGAGAGCGGCATCGAGCAGCGCGTGCACCCCGCCATGGTGCCCAAGCATTCCGCCATCGCCGAAGTTTCAGGCGTGACCAACTGCGTCGCCATCGACGGCGACTTCGTCAACACGCTGATGCTCGTCGGCCCGGGCGCCGGCGGCCGGGCCACGGCATCGGCCGTCATGAGCGACATCGTCGATCTCGCCCGCGGACACGTGCTGCCGCCGTTTACGATGCCGGCCACGTCGCTCAAGCCTTACAAGCGGGCCAAGCTCGGGCAGCACCAGGGCGCCTACTATGTCCGGCTATCACTGCATGACCTGCCGGGCGCCATGGCGTCCATCGCGCGGCGCATGGCCGATCGCGAGGTCTCGCTCGAGAGCATCGTGCAGCGCCGCCCGCGAGCGGCCCTGGCCGGCATCGACGCGCGTGTGCCGAATGGTAAATCCATGCCCCTCGTCCTCATCACGCACGAGACCACCGAGGAAGCTGTGCGCAAAGCGCTCGATGCCATCGAAAATGACGGTAAGGTATCCGAGAAGCCGCAGATGATCCGGATCGAGAAGTTGTGATACGTACGTCCTGAGCGCTTCCGGAAGGATTGTTCCGGCCAAGCACGACCCGCTTCCCCCTCTCCCCGTTCTTACGGGGTTAGGGTTAGGGTGAGGGGCAGCAGCAACTCTGAGCCGGTTTCTGCATCAAAGAGGGAAATGCCATGGCCGAGGCGAAGACGACAGGTTTGCTCGACCGGGTCCTGTCGATCGAGATCGCGCGCGTGACGGAAGCCGCCGCCATCGCCGCCGCGCGCCTGCGCGGCCGCGGTGACGTCAAGGGTGCCGACGGCGCCGCCGTCGATGCCATGCGCCGGGAACTCGCCAAGCTGGCGATCCGCGGCCGCGTGGTGATCGGCGAAGGCGAGATGGACGAAGCGCCCATGCTCTACATCGGCGAGGAGGTCGGCACCGGCGAGGGCCCGCGTGTCGATATCGCCGTCGACCCCCTCGAGGGCACGACGATCTGCGCCAAGGCCATGCCC
>JBKKCB010000013.1:0-4685 GCA_046713545.1 Hyphomicrobiaceae bacterium
CCAGCATGGTGACGATGAAGGAGAACAGGCAGAACTGGTAGCAGGCGTAGGACAGCCCGACGATGGCAAGCCCGCGCAATGTGGGATGGCCAAGCGCAGCCTGCACGCCATTGAACAGGCTGCCGCGGATGCGCGCGCCGGGATCACGATCGTCGTCCCATTCGGGACGTTTGAGCCACAAGGGTATCGCCACCGCAGCGAACAGGAGCGTGCTGGCTATGATGGCGCCTTGCCAGCCCAGCCACGCGCTCAACACCGGCAGCAGGAGAGAGGCCAGCATACCGCCGAGCGGGGTGCCGGTCTGCTTGATCGCAAAAATCAGATTGCGCCGGCTGGGTGGAGCGAACCGCCACAAGAGCTGCGATGCGGCAGGATTGGTGATGCCGTAGGCCAAGCCGGCGACAATGGAACACAGCGCGGCGACGGCGAGATTGCCGCTGGCAAACCCCACGAGGGCGATGCCGCCGGCGACGACCGCAGCAAAGCTCGTCGTTGCGGCGCCGTAGCGGCGCACATAAAGGCCAGAGAAACCGGAGAAGATCGAGGCAACGACATAGATCAGGCTGATCTGGTAGCCGACGGCTTCGGCGCCCACACCGAATGTGGGTGCCGCCTTGGTTGCCAGCGTGGGCAATGCAAGCACCATGAACAAGGTCACGGCCTGCACCCCCGATACCAGCCCGAGCAACGACGCCAGCTTGCCCAACGGCAGAGCGGCCGGCACTGCAACGACTTCGGTTTCGACGGCAGCAGCGCCGGCAGCATTCGCAGATTCTGGCGTGCTCACATCGCTCCCTTGCCGTCGCGCATTGGGGCTTGGTGCCTTTGAATGTGCCCGTATAGGATGGCTGAACAAGCCTTTACTCCCGCTGCAGCCGAGTGGCCAGCGCAAGCAACAAATCGATAGCAAGGAGGACGACGTGAAAGGTGTGGTCTTTACCGGCAATCGCAAGGTCGAGCTGCAGGACTTTCCTGAGCCAAAACCGGGCCCCGATGATGTCGTGATCGAGATCAAGGCTTCGGGCATGTGCGGATCGGACCTGCATATCTACCGTGCGCCAGGTGGGGGTCCGGCCGTCGCGGCATCGCTCGGCCTCGGCGGCGAGGGCACGGCGGTCATCGGCGGCCACGAACCGTGTGGCGTTGTGCTCGAGCGAGGCTCCGGCGTGCCCGAGGTCAAAGCCAAGACCGGCGCCCGCGTCATGGTGCATCATTATGCGGGCTGCACGGTGTGTCCCGACTGCCGGCAAGGCTGGAGCCAGCTCTGCAAGGAAGGCAAAATGAGCGTCTATGGCGTAACGGGGCATGGCGGCCATGCGCGCTACATGAAGATCCCGGCGTTCACGCTGGTGCCGCTCCCCGATGAACTTTCCTTCGAGGTCGGCGCTGCCATCTCGTGCGGGACGGGCACCGCCTACGGAGCCCTCAAGCGCATGAAAATGGATGGCGGCAAAACGCTGGCGGTCTTCGGCCAAGGACCCGTCGGCGTCAGCGCGACGCTGCTGGGCCAGGCGATGGGCATGCACGTCATCGGCATCGACATTTCCGACGAGCGGCTGGCGCTGGCCAAAACCTGCGGCGCCGAGCACGTCATCAATGTGTCGAAGAAAGATGCGGTCGAGGAGATCAAGAAGCTCACGGGCGGCAAGGGCGTGGACTATGCGCTCGAATGCTCGGCTGACCCGGATGCGCGGGTTGCGGCGGTGCGCGGAACCCGGACATGGGGCACGGTCTGCTATGTGGGCGAAGGCAAGCATGTGACGCTGGACGTCAGTCCCGATCTCCTGCGACGGCAGCTCACGCTGATCGGGTCCTGGACGTTCAGCACGAACATACAGGACGAATGCACACGCTTCATCGCCTCCAATGGCGTGAAGATCGAAAAGCAGATCACCGAAAGCTTCAAGCTCGAGGATGCCGCACGTGCTTATGAGAAATTCGACAAGCAGACGATGGGCAAGGGAATGATCATCCCGAACTAGGATGCTTTCGACTTTCGTTGCATCGCTCGAACCCCAAAGATCATTAGTTTGTCGGGAAACCGGTCAGATCCCGGCCTTCGCGGAAGCACTTTAGTGGAGCGCCATGTCGAGCCTTTCGTTGAAGCGCACGGCCGAGGATGCCGGCCTGCCCCTCTATGTTCAGCTCGCCCAGACGCTCGGCAACGGTATCGCCAGCGGAAAATATTCCGTCGGCGGTCTCCTGCCGACGGAGGCAGAGCTGGGAGAGGCATTCGGCGTCTCCCGTCACACGGTGCGGCAGGCCATCCAGCATCTGCGCCATCAGGGGCTCGTATCGGCGCGCAAGGGGGTCGGCACCCGTGTCGAGGCACGCCACAGCAAATCCCGATACACGCATGCAATCCATTCGCTGGCCGAGATCCTGCAATACGCGCACGAAACCCGGCTCGAGGTTTCGCAACTGGCAGTCCGGGCCGCACGCGGCGCGACGGCCGAGATGCTGGGCTGCCGGCCGGGCAAGCGGTGGATGCATGTCGTGGGGGTCCGTTACACGGCACGCGGCGAGCAGCCGATCTGCCTGTCCGAAATCTATATTGACGCAGCCTACAAGGCGATCTCGAGCGAGATCGGCAGGGCGCGCACGGCGATCTGCGCCGTCATCGAGCAGCGCTTCGGCGAAACCATCATCGAAGTCGAACAGCAGATCGAGGGAGTTGCCCTGTCCCAGGCCGAAGCGCAGCGTCTCGGAGCGCTCGAAGGGTCCCCCGCGCTGCGCCTGACGCGGCACTACTTCGTCACCGGGCGCCGGTTGATCGAGATGTCGATCAGTCTGCATCCCGCGGATCGGTTCTCGTATGCGATGACGATCAAGAGAGACGTCCCGGCCTGAACGGACTATGCCAGGCACTTCCAAAGCACGCCCGCGGGAGGATCAATCGTGTCACGCAAAAAACCCGAAGATCTGAGATCCCACCGCTGGCTCGGCGTGGAGGATCTGCGATCCTTCGGGCATCGCTCGCGCCTGCGGCAGATGGGCTATGACGAGGGCGACTGGGGCCGCAAGCCGGTCATCGGCATCGTCAACACCTGGAGCGACATCAACGCCTGTCACGCGCATCTGCGCGCACGTGCGGAAGACGTGAAGCGCGGCGTCATGCAGGCCGGCGGTTTCCCGCTCGAACTGCCGGCCATATCGCTGGCCGAGCCGTTCCAGAAACCGTCGACGATGCTCTATCGCAACCTGCTGGCGATGGAGACCGAGGAACTGTTGCGCAGCTATCCGATCGACGGCGCGGTTCTGCTCGGTGGCTGCGACAAGACCACGCCCGGCCTCCTGATGGGCGCCATCTCGATGGGCGTGCCCGCGATTTTCTGCCCGGCCGGACCCATGCTGCGCGGAAACTGGCGGGGCCAAACCCTGGGCTCGGGCTCCGATGCCTGGAAATACTGGGACGAGAAACGCGCCGGCAAGATCTCCGAGGCCGATTGGCGCGACATGGAAGCCGGCATCTCGCGATCGTTCGGGACGTGCATGACCATGGGCACGGCAGCAACCATGATGGCCGTCGCAGAAGCGCTCGGGCTGTCGCCGCCCGGCGCCTCCTCGATCCCGGCCGCCGACGCCGCCCATCCGCGCATGTGCGCCAACTCCGGCCGGCGCATCGTCGAGATGGTGTGGGAGGACATGACGCCCGACAAGATCGTGACGGCCGCCGCCGTGGAGAACGCAATCATGGTGCACATGGCCATGGGCGGCTCCACCAACTGCATCATTCACCTGATCGCCATGGCGCGGCGCGCTGGCATCGCGCTGTCGCTCGAGCGCTTCGACCAGATCTCGCGGACGGTGCCGGTGATTGCCAACATCCGCCCGTCGGGTGCCCACCTGATGGAGGATTTCTTCTATGCGGGCGGCATCCGGGCGTTGATGAAAGAGCTCGGCGGCAAGCTGCACTGCTCCGCCATGACGGTCAGCGGCAAGACGGTGGGCGAGAACGTCGAGACGGCCGAGGTCTACAACAGCGATGTGATCCGCTCGCTCGATACGGCCATCTATGCCGAAGGCGCGACGGCCATCCTCACCGGCAATCTGGCGCCCCGCGGTTGCGTCATGAAGCCGTCTGCGGCCGAGCCGCGGCTCAGACAGCATCGCGGTCCGGCCATCGTGTTCCGCGACTACAATCACATGGCGGCCGAAATCGACCGCGAAGACTTGGCTGTGACGCCCGACCATGTGCTGGTGCTGCAGAACGCGGGCCCCAAAGGCGGTCCGGGCATGCCGGAATGGGGCATGCTCCCGATCCCGAAGAAACTGGTGCAGGCCGGCGTGCGCGACATGGTGCGGATCTCGGACGCCCGCATGAGCGGCACGAGCTACGGCGCGTGCATTTTGCACATCTCACCGGAAAGCTTTGTCGGGGGACCCTTGGCACTGGTGGAAACCGGCGACGAGATCGAGATCGACGTCAATCGCCGGCGCATCCACCTGCATGTCTCCGATGCGGAACTCGAGCGGCGCAAATCGACGTGGACGCCGCTGGAGCCCAGATACGCGCGCGGATACGGACGCATGTACCAGGAGCACATCGGACAAGCCGACGACGGGTGCGACTTCGATTTCCTGGAATCGGGCGCAACCGTACCCGAACCCGAGATCCACTAGAGCGCGATCGTTTCGCACTCTAAACTTATGACATAGAGCAGGATTCACGTTTCGGCCGAGGC
>JBKKCB010000014.1:0-5065 GCA_046713545.1 Hyphomicrobiaceae bacterium
GCGCATCCTGCTGGTCGGTGCGGATGTGCTCGAAGACGACGCCGACCTTGCCCTGCGCCTGAGCGCGGCGCCGGATGGCCCAGCCCTGCAGCGAATGGGCGTCGGCATTGTCGTGGACTTCGCCGAGGAGCAGGAAATCGGCGCCGGACAGAACGGCCGTCAACGCCGATGGATTGAGGAACGAGCCATCCGCTGCCGACCATGCGCGGCCGAGCAGGGGATGATCGCGTGAGATAGTTTCCCGCCACTCGAAGCCGTATGGCGACGTGGACGTCTGTGCCATCGCGCTTGCGGCTATCAGGACGGCGCACCAAGCAAACACAGCGGCGGCTATACGACACCGGCTTGTGATGGTCATTACGCGGCCTGGAGATCGCCGAGCGGACATCATTGACGCGCGTCTAACGAGAAAGCTTGGCAACCGCAGCGCGCCATACATCAGGATTTCCGAGCCGTACCGCGCGATCGGCGCCAACTAACTCAAGCAGCAAGCCGAGCAGGTTTTCACGATCCTGATCGGAGCAGCAAAGTTGCCCTTCCACCATCTCGAATTTTTCGGGAAGTAGTTCGAAGCGCTGCCAACACTCGTCCTTCTGCCAGTCTCGCGCCTCGTTCCGGATATCCCATTGCGGCTGCGTCATTGTTTTGCTCAACGCTCGGGCTTCGGCGGCTGGCCCTTGCGGGCGCGCATCAGGTTCACGAAGCGCTCGAACAGATAGTGGCTATCCTCGGGGCCGGGCGAGGCCTCGGGGTGGTACTGCACTGAGAACACCGGCTTGCCCTTGATCTGGAGGCCGCAGTTGCTGCCGTCGAACAGCGACACGTGCGTCTGCTCCACAGAGTCGGGCAGCGTCTTAGGGTCGACGGCGAAGCCGTGGTTCATCGAGGTGATCTCGACCTTGCCGGTGGTGAAGTCCTTCACGGGATGATTGGCGCCGTGATGGCCCTGCTTCATCTTGTGCGTGCGGCCGCCGAGTGCGAGGCCGAGCATCTGGTGGCCGAGGCAGATGCCGAACACAGGGAGCCCGCTGTCCACGAGCTTCTTGATCTCGGGGACCGCATATTTGCCGGTCGCAGCCGGATCGCCTGGGCCATTGGAGAGAAAGACGCCGTCGGGCTTGCGGTCGAGGATCTCGTCGGCTTTGGCGGTGGCGGGTACGACCGTGACCTTGCAGCCGGACGTGGCGAGGCAGCGCAGGATGTTGCGCTTGAGGCCATAGTCGACGGCAACGACGTGGAATTCGGGATTCTCCTGCCGGGCGTAGCCCTCGCCCCAGACCCAGCGCATCTCGTCCCACGTATAACTCTGGCCGCTGGTGACGTCGGGCACGAGATCCATGCCGTCGAGGCCCGGCCACGCCTTGGCTTCCGCCTTCAGCTTCTCGAGATCGAATTTGGCGGAGGGCTCGTGCGCGATGACGGCGTTGGGCATGCCCTGCTCGCGGATGCGGGCCGTGAGAGCGCGCGTGTCGATGCCGGTGATGCCGATGATGCCGCGCGCCTTCAGCCAGCGGTCGAGGTGCTCGGCGGCGCGATAGTTCGAGGGCTCCGTGATGGAGGCGCGGAGCACGCAGCCACGGACGCCGGAGCGCGAAGCGAGGTTGGAGGTTTCCGTGTCCTCGGCGTTGGTGCCGACATTGCCGATGTGCGGGAAGGTGAAGGTGATGATCTGCCCGGCGTAGGAGGGATCGGTCATGATCTCCTGGTAGCCGGTCATGGCCGTGTTGAAGCAGACCTCGCCGACGGCGGTGCCGGTGGCGCCAAGGCCCTGGCCGGAAATGACGCTGCCGTCGGAGAGGACCAAGCGTGCCGTTGACGGCGCCTCGGTCCAGGGTGCCGCGGTCGTGGTGGACGTGCCCGGAGCGGACATGGGTGGAGCCTCGCTGCTGTGGGTTGCGCGCCGCGGCTCAGGCCGCGCGTGATTTGGCGCGGAAACTAGGGGTGCAGGGGGCCGGGGTCAATATTCGGGCCGATAACCCACGTCATCCTCGAGCGGCGCAGGCGCAGCCGAAGCCGTCTCGGGGATCCAGCATAAAAGGGCCGAAGGCTCGATATCTAAGGTGTCTTCGACGAGTCTTATGCTGGTTCCCCGCGCTTCGACGTGCCTCCGGCACGCTCGCGCGAGGATGACGAGAAGGCTGGGGAAATTGCGGCTGGCCTTCGCCGCCCGAGGATGACGAGGACTTCATTCGAACGGGTTGTCACGGCAGCCGCCGTAGAAGACGAGGTTGATCTGGCGGGCGCGGGGCGTACCCGCAATATCGGCGAGGCGAATCGCGTGGTCGGGCAACGCGGCGTTCTTGAGGTCGACAGGATAGCTGCCGGGAAGCAGGTAGACCGTGCGGGCGACCTCGACGCCGTGGCCGGTGACGTAGATGGCGGCGGCGTCGTATTGCGCGGAGCGCGTAGCAAAGTCGGCAAGCTTCTGGCGCATGGACATGAGGTCGAGATCGAGCGCGACCTCGGTCTCGAAGCG
The DNA here is from genome assembly GCA_046713545.1 of Hyphomicrobiaceae bacterium. GTDB lineage: Bacteria > Pseudomonadota > Alphaproteobacteria > Rhizobiales > Hyphomicrobiaceae > CADEFX01. The sequence continues at coordinate 2,477 of JBKKCB010000014.1, forward strand.
CGCGCGCTGCAAGGCCGTGGCGATGCGTTGGGCGTCGGTCTTCGCGCCGGCCAGCGACGGCGCGCCGCCTGATCTGTAGTCGGAGACGACAAGCACGAGGGCGATGCGGCGTTCGCCGGAGGTCGCAGGCACGAGCGACCAATCGGGACGCGCGACGCCGGCCGGAACGTCGGGTGTCTGGAAGCCGCCGCTTTTCTGCACGGTGAGGCGCTGTAGGGTCGCGGGAAGATCCCGCAACTCGGCGCGCGGCTGGGCCAGTACGTCGATGAGCGATGTGGCGAACGGATTGCCGCCACCCTCGCCCTGATCGAGGGTCTGCTTGCCGGACGACGAGGCATGAAACAGCAGCGTCTCAGCCCGCGCTTGGCCGATGGCCACTGTCGAAAGACCGGCGGCCAGCACAAGCACGCACGCTGCCAAGATTCCCCGCATCATGTTTTCACCCGCCGTTTTCTCACCCGCCACACAGGCTGTAAGCGGACATTCGAGCCGGAATAAGGAGGTATCTCGGGTGCGCCGCTTGTGGCATGGCCCTCCCCTGCCCTACATGTGGACCAACCCAAAGCGGAGAGATGCCATGCGCGAACGCCTGACCCAAGCCATGAAGGACGCCATGCGCGCCAAGGATCAGAAGCGCCTGACGACCGTCCGCATGATGCTGTCGGCCATCAAGGACCATGATCTCGGCATCAAGCCGGTGGGCGGCAAGACGGGCGAGCCTGCGGGCGATGCCGAGATCACGCAGATCCTGGCGCGCATGATCAAGCAGCGGCGCGACTCCATCGAGGCGTATGAAAAGGCCGCGCGGCCGGAGCTGGCGGAGATCGAGAAGGACGAGATCACGCTGATCGAGGAGTTCCTGCCAAAGCAGTTGGGCGAGGCGCAGCTGCGCGAGGCGGTGGCTGCCGCCATCACGGAAACCGGCGCGCAGAGCGTGAAGGACATGGGCAAGGCCATGGCCGTGCTCAAGGAGCGCTATGCCGGGCAGATGGATATGGGCAAAGCCAGCGCCCTGGTGAAGGAGATGCTGGGGTAGCGAACTGGGCAGTCCGATCCGGGCTCTCCGACAAGTACCAAACCCGGCGTGCGGCGCTGCCTGATCAGCGCACACATGGTTTGCTTGGCAGGCGGTTCAATGGTGCCTCATGTGCGCCAACAATTCCCTTTGCACACGGTGGATTGGACGCTGCGAACACATCTCGGCGAATTGGTGCGTTGCGAGACGGCAAAGGGCCTAAATAGCGCCTTGAGAGCATCCGCCAATGGTGACAAATTTTGGCGGCTGGGCCGTGGCGACTGGCATGCAGTTTGTTCCGGCGATGCACGTGTTGGGTTTCGTTTGCGGAGAATTTTCGCATGCGGCATTCGACCATTCGGATCGTCGAAGCGATCCCCGACCACTCGCCCTTCCTCGCGCGGGTGATTCTGTCGGCCTCTCGGTCTCACCTCGAACGCGGACCGTTCGACATTGCACTCGGTCTCGATACCGGGGACTTGCTCGACCTTGTCGAGTACATGTGCCTCTCCGATCTCGTCGGCAACTGTCATTTCTCCAATTTCTTCGTCGCGGAGATGTCTGGCGAGCCCGTGGCTGCGCTCGCGGCCTACGACCCAGGCGACAGCGGCGTGTTGCCTTTGGGCGCGCCGTTTTCGGATGCGTACAGCGCGCTGGGGCATGACGAGGAGAAACTTCCATTCGTGCTCGGCTGCCTCGAGGCTGTGCAACGTTGCTTGCCGCCGCAACTGTCGGGGACCTGGACGATAGAATGGGTAGCGGTCGAGGAATCGCTTCGCCGCCGGGGAATTGTTGGTCTCCTTCTGCAGAAGGCCCTCGAAGCGGGTGCTCACCGGTCGCTGCGGCGATCGCAGATCTCGACTTATATCGGCAATCAGGCGGCCATCAATGCTTACGCGAAGGCCGGTTTCCGCATTGATCGCGAGCGCCATGATCCCGCGTTGAAGAGCCTGCTGGGCATCCCCGGCGTGGTGACAATGGTGCGCGAGCTGCCGGCGGCGCCCGCGTCGGACATCAAGTCCCGATATGCGCGGGGTTCTGACGTGACGGTTTTCCTCACTTGCCATGCTTCTGAGGCGGTTGCTGAGGCGGCTCAATTCGGCCAGACCGTAATGTTGTTGGTTTGATTGGTCGGACCGGAGGGATTGGCGTCATCCTGGCGATCGTGGACGGCGACGCCTGTGGATAACGGTCATCAGCGTGTGAGAGCTCGCGTTCCTCGCTCCGAATCAGGCCGACTCACGTTACCCACAAGGGATCCGCAACCGAGACGGCCTGATGCGCCTGACGCCACAATTTCTGGATGAGATCCGCACCCGGCTGCCGGTCAGCCAGGTGGTGGCGCGCAAGGTATCGCTGAAGAAGCAGGGCCGCGAGTTCCGGGGCCTGTCGCCGTTCAAAAGCGAAAAGACGCCGTCGTTCTTCGTCAACGACCAGAAGGGCTTCTATCACTGCTTCGCCTCGGGCGAGCACGGCGACATCTTCTCCTTCGTGATGAAGACGGAAGGGCTGTCGTTTCCCGAGGCCGTGGAGCGGCTGGCCGGAGAGGCGGGCATTGCCCTGCCCAAGCCGAC
>JBKKCB010000015.1:0-4423 GCA_046713545.1 Hyphomicrobiaceae bacterium
GCTCAGCGGCTACAGCGCATCATGGTGGAAGAACTTCATCACCGCGTGAAGAACATCCTGGCGACGGTACAGGCCATCGCATCGCAGAGCCTTAAGGGCGCCCAAAGCGTCGAGGAAGGCCGCCAAGCGATCGAAAACCGGCTCCAAGCCCTGGGCCGGGTGCATGACGTGCTGTTGCAGACCAGCTGGTCCCAGGCCAAGCTGGAAGCCATCCTGAAGGCTGGGATCGAGCCGTTCGACACGCCCGCGGCTCCGCAGTTTTTGGTGCGAACCGCCAATATCGATGTGGCGCCGGCCGCCGCACTTCCCCTCGCCATGGTGCTCAATGAACTCTGCACCAATGCCGTGAAATACGGAGCGCTCTCACGTCCCACCGGACGCGTAGACATCAACGCAACGGTTGAAGCCAACGGCAAACACTTCCTGCTGACGTGGGCCGAAAGTGGCGGGCCCGTTGTCCTGCCGCCGGTGCGGCGAAGCTTCGGCTCCAAGCTGATCGAGCATGCTTTTGTGGCCCAGCTTCAGGCCAAGGCCGGTCTCAGCTTCGATCCTGCCGGGGTGCGATACGAGCTTGAAGTTCCTCTCGCGTCGCTCCAGGCATCCATTTCAAATTGAGGCCGGAAGGCCGTGCGGAACATCGGCACAACTGCAGATTCAAAAACGCAGCGGGCCGGCGTGAACCGACCCGCGCGTCAGTTATGTCTCAAACCTCAGCTCTGCGGAGCCGGCGTTTGTCCGCCCGTCGTATCAGGGCCGGTCGGACGTTCGCGCCGCTGGCGCATATAGTCGTCGAATTCCTGCCGGTCCTTCGCGGCCCGCAAACGCTCCAGGAACGAGCGGAATTCCTGCGCTTCTTCCTCCAGCCGCTGCAACGCCTGATCGCGATATTCGTCGAAGGCGCGATTGCCGGTTGGCCGCATCCCGGCGCCGCCGCTCCAGCCGTGCATTTTTCTCTCCCAACCCCCGCGCTTGCGGTCCCAGGCTTCGGTTGCCTGCTCGCGCCAGCGCTCGACACCGTTACGGTTCCATCCACAACCCATGCGTCCGCTCCATAGCATATAGGCCAGAATTGCCAGGCCGACCGGCCAGAACAGAATGAAGCCTGCCACCATGACGGCGATCCAAGCCGGCTTCCCGAAGTCGTCAATTCGCGCAACCACATCTGCCATCGCTGTCATCCTCTCCAGTCACCGTCCCATGTGAATGTTTATGACATTTACATAAGTGGAGCAGTGTCTGTCCTGCGTCAAGAGCGGGGAGTTTAATTATTTACGCTGCACCGATCACCCGGCCGATCAGCTGCCGGACACCCGTGAACAGGGCTCGATCAGTACCGATCAGCACCGAACACGTTCGATCAGGCGCCCATCACTACAACGCGCTAATCTCGGAAGAGTTTATCCCTGCTGCAAGCCTTCCGCGCTTGCGATCGCGCTCAAGGCCCGGTTGTCATCCCGGGCAAGTGCGGGCCACGACCACGGCCAAAGCATGCGGCGTCAATTCCCGCGCGCGACCCGGGACCCAGAGTTCCACGCGGCAGCCAGCCAGACCGCGAGTCCTGATTCATTCCGGACCAGCTTCAGGGCGAAACGATCGCGCGATCGCATCTCATGGCGGTCCGAACTGACCCCGCCGCACGCCCAGCCCTTCGAGGTAAACCAGCAGCCCCGCCTCCAGCAGATCCTCCGGCGTCATCGGCAGCGGCCGCCGGGCCGCATCGCCGCGCGCGAACAGACTGGCGATCCCGTGCGACATGGACCAGATGTGCAGCGCCATCATCATCGCCGGCGGACGCTTCTCGCCCGGCAGCGACGCCGCCACCGCCTCGCACGCTTGCCGCAACACGCCGAGCGCACGATCGCCGGTCTCGCGCAATTCGCGATGCGCCTCGAACGGCACCCCGGATTCGAACATCGCCGAGAAATACGCCGGCTCGTCGCGCGCGAACGCCAGGTACGCACGCCCCATCGCTTCCAGCGCCGCCAGCGCATTGGGCCGCCCGTCGTTCCACGCCGCCGTCAGCCGCTGCTCGAAAATCTCGAAGCCGCGCCGCGCCACGTCGGCCATCAGCGCATCGCGATCGCGGAAATGCCGGTAGGGTGCCGCCGCGCTCACGCCTGCCGCCCGCGCCGCCTCCGCAAACGTGAATCCGGCCGGCCCCTTGCGCGCGATGAGATCGAGCGCGGCGCTGATCAGCGCCTCGCGCAGATTGCCGTGATGATACCCCCGCCGCCCGCCGCGGCCATGCCCGCTCCAGCTCATGGCCTATGTCTTAGCCGAAATGCGCGGATGAGGGCAGTGCGCACGCGGCCGTACTCGTCGAGGGCTGGCCACAAGATCTGCTTTTGAGGGACAAGCAGACACATCCTCAAGGCTGTCCTTCTTTCGAGCTTGACCCAGAGCGGAAATCGAGCGTGGTCAGCTTGTCGATGCGATTTTTACGACATCATAGCCGTCACCATGACACCTCAGCCGGCACACACTAAGCTCGGGTCTCAAACGGTTCGGAGAGAGCGCCATGGCGAGAAGGCGACGATCACCAGCAGGTACCATGGTAGCCCTGTCGTTGGCGATCGGATCGTCGGCGTTCTGTGCAGAACAGCTCGCGTCGTCCGCGGCCGCGGCGGAGCCTCCGCAGGCAGATCAGAGCTTCCGCGACTGCACCGACGGCTGTCCAGAAATGGTCGTTGTTCCCGCAGGCCGCTTCACCATGGGTACGCGTGATGTAAGCGAAGGTCCGGAGCGTCTCGTGACGATCGCGAAGCCATTCGCCGTCGGCAAGTTCGAAACCACGTTCGCAGAATGGCAGGCGTGCGTCGCTGCCCGGGGGTGCAACCACAATCCCGACGACAGCCGATGGGGCCGGGGCAGCCGTCCGGTCATCGATGTGTCGTGGAACGACGCCAAGCAGTATGTCGCCTGGCTGTCGCGGCAAGACCGGCAAGACCTACCGGCTGCTGACAGAGGCGGAATGGGAATACGCGGCGCGCGCCGGCAGCACGGCGCTGTACAGTTGGGGAAATGACGCCGGCCGCGACAATGCCAACTGCAGCGGTTGCGGCGGAGAGTGGGACGGTAAGCGGTCGAGTCCCGTCGGCTCGTTCAAACCCAATGCCTTCGGCTTGCACGACATGCACGGCAATGTGTGGGAGTGGGTCGAGGATTGCTGGCAGCGTGGGCACGTCGGCGCGCCTGTCGATGGCAGCGCGCGTATAACGGGTTGCCCCGATGACGCTGAACGCGTCACGCGTGGGGGCGGGCTCGTACAGGAGCCCAAACATATTCGAGCGACGGTGCGCAATAATTGGAGTCGCGACGGAAGGTCCAACGGCATTGGCTTTCGCGTCGCAAGGTCATTGTGAGGGCCTCGCGACCGTACCCGTCAGCGTGGTGGGCAAATTATGGAGATTACGGAAGCTGGCGCAGGTGTCATCCGATAGCTCTGCAACAGCCACATCTATAACGCCGATCTGTAGGCGGATGCGGACATTCACGCCACCGACAGAGCAGCAGGGACGAACCTCATGATGTACATCGCGCTGATTGCCGTGATCGGCATCCTCCTTCTTCAATGGACCGGCTCTATTCCGCTGGCGAGCGTCGGTGGGTCGCTGACCATCGGGTTCGCTTATATCGCCGCCGCACTGGTTGTCGGGATCTACGAGGCATGGACGAAGAAACGGGGTGTGCCTGGCTGGATCGCGAACATCGTTGTCTCGTTCGTCGGTGCTTTTGTGGCCGCCCCCCTCGGCGGCATGGTTATCGTAATGATACTCAGCCCGTTTATGGATAAGCCGTCGCTGGCGGCTACGGGAGGCCTCGTGATGTATGCAGCGCTCGCCGGCGGGATGCTGGTCACGCTGCTGGGGGCGTGGGGCGCGCTGCAGATCGTGAACCGGTGGCGATGAGTTTGTTCAGTGGCGAGCGTGCGGCAGCCACGATTGCTCATTTGGTATGATTGACCTTCTCCATTTCCGACTGGACGACGGCCGCTTGTGGCACTTGCGCGACAGTGCGATCAGCCGCGCGAATGTCTGATCCTAGGGAAAGACCGGACCCAATCGTCAGTGTGACCCGACGTTTGCTAGTCCCTTTCCTATTTAGATCGAACCATCTCTCTTTGTGCGTTCCCGGCCTTGGCGCGTCCGCGCGGAGCGCGGCTCCGCCGCGACGCGGCAGAGTCGCGCCCGCGCCATCGCCGGGGACGCAGTTCGGAAGTCTAGGCGTTCCGCGATTCCACCTGACACGAAAACGCTCTAGCGCCTCGATCGCAGCAGCTATTTTATGGGGTCACGGCCTGGTAACGGCTCGTTGCCGCATCGCGCGGATCGTTGCACCATCTCGATGGGTGAAGGCCCCGGATCATCGTGCCGAAGACGCGCCTCCGGCACGATGCGCTGTCGCGACGGAGCCGCGCTCCGTC
>JBKKCB010000016.1:0-11799 GCA_046713545.1 Hyphomicrobiaceae bacterium
TCATGCACATGGCGATCACCAATGCAGGCCTGGGCGACCCTTATCCCATCGACATCCTGTTCCTCTATATGGCGAACATGGCGTGGAATTCATCGATGAACATCGGTGCGACGCTCGGACATCTGACAGCCACCAATGCTGACGGCTCGTACAAGATCCCCAAGATCATCTATTCGGATGCCTACTCCTCGGAGATGGTCGCTTACGCCGATCTGATCCTCCCCGACACAACCTACCTCGAACGCTACGACTGCATTTCCCTGCTTGATCGCCCCATCTCCGAGCCCGATGGACCAGCGGATGCCATACGCCATCCGGTGGTGAAGCCGGATCGTGATGTGCGGGCGTTTCAAGATGTCCTCATCGACCTCGGTGCGCGGTTGAAACTCCCAGGGTTCGCCAACGCGGATGGCACAGCCAAGTACCCAGGTGGATATGCGGACTACATCGTCAATCACGAGCGCTCGCCCGGCATCGGCCCGCTTGCCGGATGGCGTGGCGAGACAGGAGAAAAATTCGGGACAGGCAAACCGAACCCGAAACAGCTCGAGCGTTATATCGCCAACGGGTCTTTCCATCTCCATCGCCTCCCCCCTGAGGCGCATTATCTGAAGCACGCCAACAAGGCCTATCTGGAGTTTGCCAAGTCCGTCGGTTTCGTGGGCAATACCGAGCCGATCATCTTCCAGCTCTATTCCGAGGCGCTGCAGAAATTTCGCCTCGCCGCTCGCGGCCATGGCGCTATCCAGCCGCCGGCTTCGCACAAGCAGCGCATCGAGCGTTTCTTCGATCCGCTGCCGTTCTGGTACGCACCTTTTGAGGGCACGCTCATCGACGAGCACGCGTTTCCGATGCATGCGATCACCCAGCGACCCATGGCCATGTACCATTCCTGGGGTTCGCAGAATGCCTGGCTCAGGCAGATTCACGGAGCCAACCATCTCTACATGGCCCGCGTCCGCGGTGTGCAGCTCGGCATTGCCGACAATGACTGGGTCTGGATCTCTTCGACCATCGGTCGTGTCAAAGCCCAGGTGCGCCTCATGGAGGGCGTCAATCCCGACACGGTTTGGACCTGGAACGCGGTGGGCAAACGGTCCGGGACCTGGGCCCTCGACAATAATGCGCCGGAGGCCAAGAAGGGCTTTCTTCTCAATCACCTCATCGGCGAACTGTTGCCGTCGCGCGATGGCGGGTATCGCTACTCGAACTCCGATCCCGTGACCGGTCAGGCGGCGTGGTATGACCTGCGCGTCAAGATCGAGCGAGCGTCGCCGGCCGATGCGCAGGAAACCTGGCCTCGCTTCGAGCCCATAAAATCGCCGCCTGGGATGACCGTGCCGGCACTCTCCGACTTTGGCCGCGCGTTCAACAAGGAACGCAAGCCAGGTCGCAATATGTAGTCCCCTGACACGGCACCAACCGGCGCGAGCGACCAATGCAACGGGCGACATGCAACACACAGGCATAGTATGACGGCTCTTCCCCCCACCACCGGAAAGAAACTTGGTCTTGTCATCGACCTCGACACGTGTGTGGGGTGTCAAGCCTGCGCAACCAGCTGCAAGGAATGGAACACAGGCGGCTATTCCGCACCGCTCACAGACACTGACCCCTACGGCAAAGATCCAGACGGCGCCTGGCTCAACCGCGTCCACAGCTACGATGTCGGCGAGGGGGCGACGAGCCGCACCGTGCACTTCCCACGATCCTGCCTGCACTGCGAGACGCCGGCCTGTGTCACTGTTTGCCCGACGGGTGCCAGCTACAAGCGCGCTTCCGACGGCATCGTGCTCGTCGACCCAGACACCTGCATCGGCTGCAAGTTGTGCTCGTGGGCATGCCCGTACGGTGCCCGCGAGTACGACTATGCCGACGGCATCATGAAAAAATGCACCTTGTGCGTGGACCGGATCTATAACGAGCACATCCCGCCGGAGGATCGCGTGCCCGCCTGCGTGCGCGCCTGCCCGACCGGCGCGCGCCACTTCGGCGACCTCGGCGACGCCAATTCCGATGTGTCCAAGCTCGTGCGGGAACGGGGCGGTTACGACCTGCTTCCTGAAATGGACTACAAGCCGGTCAACAAATATCTGCCACCTCGCCCGCGCCGAGACACGACGACGGCGCCCCGTACGTCGGCAGAGCCTGCTGCATTGTCCAGCGGTACGGCGATCGAAAAGCTTTTCGCATTCGCCGACAAAATTCTGTCCCGCTGAGCCACATGCATCCCGCCTACTCCGTCATACTCTTCACAACAATGTCCGGCGCGGGCTTTGGCCTGCTGGTCTGGCTTGCCATGCTGGCGCTGGTGGGCGGGGTCTCGACGTCGCCCGGATTGGGGATCGCCGGGCTCGGCCTCGCTGTCGCGCTGATCGTGTCAGGCCTTGTGTCGTCGACAGCTCACCTTGGGCGACCGGAGCGGGCCTGGCGGGCGTTTTCGCAATGGCGCACGTCGTGGCTCTCGCGCGAAGGGGTTCTTGCCGTTGCGACATTCATTCCGACCGGTGTTTTCGCGATGGGCTGGGTGATCTTCGGCACACACGGGCAAGTCTACGGCGTGGCGGCGTTCCTTGCCATCGCCCTTGCTCTCGCCGCGGTCTATGCGACCGGCATGATCTACCAGTCCTTGACGACCATCCGGGCCTGGGCGCATCCGCTCGTCGCGCCGATCTACGTTGTGCTCGCGATGGCGACAGGCGGGACCCTGGCCGTTCTCGTCTTGCGCACATTCGCAGATTTGCCGCATGGGGTGGCGGAAGCTTCGATCGCATTCAATCTGTTCGCAGCGATACTGAAATGTGCGTACTGGCGTGGCATCGACACCCAGGACCGAACCTACACGGCGGGTGCCGCGACCGGGCTCGGACGGTTCGGCACAGTGCGCGTGCTCGACGATCCGCACACGCAAGCCAATTTTGTCATGCGCGAAATGGGCTACACAGTCGCACGCAAGCACGCCAAAACCCTGCGCGTCATCGCCGTCAGCTTTGGCTTCGTCGCTCCCGCGTTGCTCACGGCCGCTTCGTCGCTCGTCCCTTCGACAGGAGCCCTGATCATCGCCGGATTTGCAGTGGCCTGCACGATCGTCGGCATATTGACGGAGCGCTGGCTGTTCTTCGCCGAAGCCCAACATGTCGTCACATTATTTTATGGTGCTGCGCGCGCATGAAGCCGACCCGGCCCACGAGAAAGTGATAGCCTGAGCATCGCCTTTAAATATTCATACACTGCAATGGCTTGTAACCTGCCTAATGCGGCTTCCCAACCAAACTGCTGGCTTCCCGTTCAGCCACTGCCGCGGCATCCCGCTGCCCATTTATTTCTGCATGCCAACAGTATTCAAGACGGAAAGTGTCATTACCGAACGTTCCAGTATCGGCTTGATGTGCGCCGTGCATGAGAGCACGCGAAGTTTGGGGCATCATAATGCGGTGGTTGTTAGGGTTTGCACTCGTCGCTGGGCTTGCTGCTGCTGCTGGATATGGCTGGCGGTATATGGACGTGCGCCAAACTTCGCAGCCTGCTGTAGCCGTGCCTGCATCGAATGATGTCACTGTCAGCGCGGCTCATGTGAAATTGGGAACCATTCGCCGCCAGATTGAAGCCGTTGGCAGCCTACGCTCGGACGAGTCGGTCATCGTGCGGCCCGAAATCGCCGGCCGGATCAGCGAAATCCTGTTCGATGAAGGTCAAAGGGTGTCACGCGGCACACCGCTTGTTCGCCTCGATGCCGCCATCGCGCGCGCCCAAATCGAACAGCAGAACGCAAGCTTGGGTCTAAGCCGCGTCAATCACGAGCGTGCCCAGGACCTGATGCGCAAAGGCGCCGGTTCGCAGCGGACTTTCGACGAAGCCCTGGCCAAGCTGCGCGCCGACGAGGCCGCGCTCTCGCTGGCGCAAGCGACGCTGGACAAGGCTACGCTTTCCGCCCCTTTTGACGGGATCCTGGGCCTGCGGAAAGTGAGTGTGGGCGACTACGTGAACCCCGGCCAGGATATCGTGAATATCGAGCACATCGAAACGCTGAAGGTTGATTTCCGCTTGCCGGAAACCTACGCAGTGCAGCTCAAGGCGGGGCAAGCAATACACGTGAGCTTCGACGCTATTCCAGGAACCACCTACGACGGCAAGGTCTACGCGATAGATCCCGCACATGATCCGAATGGCCGTGCCGTCATCCTGCGCGCGCGTATTCCCAATACCGACGGGTCGCTGCGATCCGGCATGTTCGCGCGCGTGATCCTGATCATCGAGGACCTCAAAGAGAGATTGCTGCTGTCGGAGACGGCCTTGGTGCCAATGGGGCAAGACCACTTCGTCTTTCGGCTCGTGGATGGGAAGGCCAAGCTGACCAAAATAAAGATAGGTCAACGGCGTGGCGGCGCAATCGAAGTCGTTGAAGGCCTGACGCCCGACTCAGTCGTCATCACCGAAGGTGCCCTGAAGCTGCGCGACGGCACGACGGTCCGAGCCAACGTCGAAAAGGCCGACTGATCCATGGGCTTGTCCGACCTGTGCATCCGCCGTCCGGTCTTTGCCACCGTCCTCAGTCTCGTCGTCGTTCTGGTCGGGCTCGTCTCGTTTAGCCGGTTGACGATACGCGAGTATCCCAACATCGACCCGCCCGTGGTGCTGGTTCAGACCATCTACCGCGGCGCCAGCGCCGAGGTTATCGAGAGTACCGTCACACGCATCATGGAGGAGTCCATCGCCGGCATCGAAGGCATTGATTTCATGCGTTCGACCACCCGGCAGGAAAACAGTCAGGTCGTGGTGCGCTTCAAACTGGGCCGCGACGTCGAGGCCGCGGCCAACGATGTGCGCGATCGGGTGGGCCGGGTCCGCGGACGTCTCCCCGACGAGATCGACGAGCCGATCATTTCCAAGGTCGAGGCCGACGCGCAGCCGGTCCTTTACCTGGCGTTCTCATCGGACCGTCACTCGCCCCTGGAAATCACCGATTTTGCCGATCGCTTCGTGAAGGACCGGCTGCAATCGATCAACGGGGTTGCAGAGGCACGCATTTTCGGCGAACGCCGATTCGCCATGCGGATCTGGCTCGATGCCGCCCGGCTCGCCGCCTACAACCTCACGCCCCAGGACATCGAGAACGCATTGCGGAAGCAGAACGTCGAGGTTCCTGCGGGCCGCATCGAGAGTAAGGACACCGAGTTCACGGTGCTGGCGGAAACCGACTTGCGTCTGCCCGATCAATTTGGCGCCATCATCGTCAAGCAGGTGGCGGGCTATCCGGTGCGATTGCGGGATGTCGGCCGGGCCGAACGCGGTCCATTGGACGAGCGCGTTTCCGTTCGCTTCAAAGCTCGGCCCGCCGTTGCGATCGGCGTCGTCAAGCAGGCGGTTGCCAATCCGCTCGACATCTCCAAGGGCGTACGTGCGGAGTTACCTTTCATTTCCGCCAACCTGCCCGACGGAATGAGGGTGGAAGTCGCGCATGACACCTCCGTGTTCATCCAGGCGTCGATCGATTCCGTTTTCCACACGATCGGCGAAGCGGTTCTGCTCGTCGTGATCGTTGTGTTCCTGTTCTTGCGCAACGTGCGGGCCACGCTCATCCCGGTCGTGACCATCCCGGCGTCGCTGCTGGGCGCGTTCGCGATCATGTACATGCTCGGTTTCACGATAAACACGTTGACGCTGCTCGCCATGGTGCTGGCCATCGGCCTGGTGGTCGATGATGCGATCGTCGTGCTCGAGAACATTTATCGCCATATCGAGGAGGGCATGCCGCCTATGGCAGCCGCCTTCCAGGGCAGCAAGGAAATCGGCTTTGCCGTCATCGCCATGACTCTGACGCTCGCGGCCGTCTACGCGCCGATCGGGTTCATGTCGGGCACTACGGGCCGCCTGTTCACAGAGTTTGCGTGGGCGCTGGCGGGCGCAGTCATCATTTCAGGTTTCGTCGCTCTCACCCTGAGCCCCATGATGTGCTCGCGCATGCTGACGCATCAGGCGACGCATGGCCGGCTCTATAACATGGTCGAGAGAGTGCTCGTCGGCCTCACCAACGGCTATCGCTCCGCGCTGCGCGGCACTTTGAAGATCCGGCCGTTCGTGCTTCTCGTGGGACTGGTTTTTGCCGCCAGCAGCTATTTTGTCTTCAAGACGTTGAAGCCCGAGCTATCGCCGATAGAGGACCGCGGCACCATCATCAGCTTCTTCATCGGCCCTGAGGGCGCAACGCTCAATTTCATGGAAAAGTACGCCAGGCGCTTCGAGGAGATGTTTTCCAATGTGCCGGAGGCGCAGGCGTTCTTTGTGGTCTCGGGCAATCCGATCGTCTCACAAGGCATTTCATTCACCCGGCTGAAGCCGTGGGAGGAGCGCGAGCGCAAGCAGCAGGCGATCGTCAACACGCTTGCTCCGCAGCTGAAGCAGTTGCCTGGCGTGCTTGCCTACGCCACGAACCCGCCGTCGCTTGGACAGAATGCCAGTTCGCGGCCGGTATGGATCGCGCTCCAATCTCAGGGCGACTACTCGGAACTCAATAAGATGGTGGAAAGTGTGCTGGCCGAGGCCGAGAAGCTTCCGCAGCTCGCCAACGTGGAGTCACGCCTCAAACTGAACAAGCCCGAGATCAAGGTGACGGTGAACCGCGACAAGGCGGCGGACGTCGGAGCCGAAGTCGAAACCATCGGCCGCACGCTCGAGACCATGTTGGGCGGCCGGCAGGTGACGCGCTTCAAGCAAAACGGCAAGCAGTACGACGTCATTGTGCAAGTCGCCGATATCGAGCGGACCAACCCCGACGACCTGTCGAAGATCTATGTGCGGGGTGCCAATGGGCAGATGATTCAGTTGTCGAACCTGGTGGACCTGCGCGAGTCGGTTGCGCCACGTGAGCTCGGCCGCATGAACCAACTGCGCTCCGCAGACATCACTGCCAATATTGCACCGGGCTACTCGCAAGGCGAGGCTCTGGCGGCACTCGAGCAGACCGCACGTCGCGTACTCCCGTCGTCCGTGCAGATCGACTATATCGGTCAGTCGCGCGAGTTCATGCAGGCCTCGGGCGACATCTACTTCACGTTCATCCTAGCGCTGCTGTTCATCTATCTCGTGCTCGCAGCCCAGTTCGAGAGTTTCATCGATCCGTTCATCATCATGCTGACCGTGCCACTGTCGATGACCGGCGCGTTGCTGGCTCTCAAGCTTGGCGGCGGCACGATGAATATCTACAGCCAGGTCGGCCTCGTGACACTGGTCGGCCTGATCACCAAGAACGGGATTCTCATCGTCGAGTTTCGCCAATCAATTGCAGGAGCAGGGCCGATCCAAAGTCGAAGCGGTGATGGAAGCGTCAGCGTTGCGGTTGCGTCCGATCCTCATGACCACGGCTGCCATGGTGCTGGGTGCGGTCCCGTTGGCGACGGCGGCCGGAGCCGGCGCCGAGAGCCGCAATCAAATCGGCCTCGTGATCGTGGGCGGCCTGGTACTTGGAACGCTGCTGACGCTGTTCGTGATTCCCACCGTGTACACGCTTCTGGCGCGGGATCGATCCGCTCAACCCGAGCCGGGGCACGCAACTCCGCATCCGGTTCCTGCGGAGTAGCCGCCGGGCGATGCGACGCCTAGTTTGTGGTGCATCCCGGTACGTTCACGTATTGCACGAGGCCCCAGCCGAAAATCGGATCGCGCCCCGGCACGCCGAGATCCTTGGCGGCCGTAGTAACGCTTTGCGCTGCGTCCGCCGGCGATCGCCCGCTTCCCATCTGCAGTGCGAGCGCCGCTGTCACGAAGGGAGCGGCAAAGGATGTCCCATCGACCCTGGTGAGGTTGTCCCTAGCACCGGCGACAGTGAGGCCGACGCCCGGCGCTGCGAATGCGACGTGCGATCCGCGCATCGAAAGGCGCGAGGGGCGCAGTAACATGTCGACAGCCGAAACGGCCACCACCCCGTTGTAGCGGGCCGGATATCCCATGCTTTTCCCTTCCGGCCTGCCCGCGGCCGCGACGATCCCGATTCCGCGCGCCAAGGTCGCATCGATGGCTTTCTCGAGCACAGTATTGGCGGGGCCCGACAGACTCATGTTGATGATCTGGGCGCCGCTGTCCGACAACCAGTCCAGCGATGCCACGAGGTCGAATGTATCGGCGGTATCCGACTGCCGCGAGCGGTGGAAGGCATCCGCCGCGAATACACTGGCGGTCGGGACGAGTCCCACCACGGCAGTGCCGGGCTGCCCGACCAGCAGGCTCACGACGCCAGTCCCATGGGCCGGATCCGACGCGCTACGGTCCACCCGCCGCATGCTTTTCGTCGGGAGCTTCGCGCCCACCAGGCTCTGGTGGCTCGCATCGACTTGTGTGTCGATGACACCAATGATCGAACTGGTGCTGCATCGCGTCAGGCTCGGCAGCCAGGATGTCAGTGCGAACGCCTCGCAGCGCTCTCCGCACGGCTGCCCCGCCGCGCGATACCGTGAAAAGGTATGGCGCCGATAAAGATCATTACCTTCCGCCGTTACATCGGCCGCAACCAGACGGACAACCCGCAGCGCCCCGCGCAGGGACTGCCCGGGAGGTCCTTCGACACGGGCGATATCTCCCCGCAGCAGAGCAGAGGTGGCCGTCGCGGACATCCGGAAGCCGCGGCGCTCCAATTCACGCCTCTCCTCGACGTTCAGTCCGATCACGACCATTTCTGCGCGAGCACGGGGACGCGATCTGCGCGATTGCCCCAAGCGCGGCAGGTTGCCGAGAAAGGGAGCGATCCTGCCGAATGACGGTACGCGAAGGCCCCGCGAAGGACCGTCGTCATCGTCATCATCGGCACGCGCGCTGCCGACGTAGGCACACATCGCAACCAGCACGACGGCGAGGCATGCCAAGGTGCCGCTTGCAAATGCCGGCAGCATTCTGGACGGATACATTGCATTCCCTCGATGATAAGCCGGTATGCGTGGTTGCCTTACTTCCATCGTGATGCGAGCAGCGCCGCTTCCTCGTCAGGCGTGACTGCCGGTGTCGCGCCTAACATTTTCAATACACTTTCCAGTGCCATCGCGGCCTTGCTGCCGGCAGGGCTGAAGCCACCTGGAGGCGCACTTTCGGTTGTTTCCAGGACATGGGCCGCGCCTTCGATCGTCCAGCCGCCCGTCGCGCTGCGGCAGGCTACGGCGATGGTGAGGTCGTTCGCGCCTTGAGGCACCGCTTCAAACTCGCGGCATGGCCGCTGCAGCCGGTCGCGGAACGTGACGACTACCGTAACCTCCCGATGACCAGCCGTGCGGCCTGCCGGAAGCGTCACGGAAGATCCCGTCATTTTGCTTTCGAGAAGATTTTCTAACGCGCTGCCATTCTCGATACTGCCAAGGGCGATCTCGGTCGACCCCATCGGCGCAGAGCGATCGCGAAGCATCGAAAACGCCACAAGACCGCCGACGACGAGCGCAATCGAAGCAGCCAGGGGCAAAGCTACCCTAGGCTGCATCGCCAGAACGTTCGCGACCCGTTGCCGAAATGGCAGGATGCGGGCGCTGTCACCCTTCATATCCGTCCGTCCAAGAAGCCTATCGACCAGGGCGGGCGACGCCTGCATGTGCATGGCGTCATCAAAGGCCTGGGCGGCAAGCTCGCCGGTGCGCCGGTACATGGCCACCGTTCGTCTCGCCTCGGCATCCGTCTCCAGATACTCAGCGATACGCGCTGCCTTCTCGGCATCGAGCTTACCATCCGCAAACGACAGGAGAGTCTCGTCGTCAGGCCAGCCGGCGATCGTGTTTCCGTTCATAGTTCGTTGCCTTCTTGAAAGATAACGGCGTGCTTTTTCATGGTCCGCGCCTTGCTGCAAGTGGCGCATCCTTCGCGCTCCACTCCGGATCAATCGCTTCCGCAAGCTTGCGGCGGGCCCTTGCCAAGCGACTCATGATCGTCCCGATCGGCACGCCCAGCGTCTGTGCGGCATTCTGGTAGCTCATGCCATCCACTGTCACGAGGCCGAGAACCGTGCGTTGGTCTTCGGACAATTTCGCGATCTGGTCGCGAATGATGGCAAGGTGCTCCCGCGCTTCCGTCTGCTGCTCTATGCGGGCATCGAAATGCAGGTTGTCGAGCGTGCTGGGGTCGCTGGTCGTCTCCCTGCGGCGCGCGTAACGCACCTTGTCGATCCAGGTGGTCCGGACAATCTGGAACATCCAGCTATCGAGACGGGAACCCGGCTCGAACTGATGCAACCGCGTCAGCGCCTTTTCGCAGGCCGATTGCACCACATCTTCCGCTTCTTCGAGCGAACCAGACAGCGCGTAGGCGAACCGCCTCAGGCGAGGCAGGAGCGCAACGAGCTCCTGGCGCACATTATGGTCCATTCGCCGACACCTGCGGGGTTTGCATGTGACTGAAACGCCGGACGCGGGAAGCTATTCCCGGTCCACCCTTGCTTTTTTGCCTGCGCTGACTGCGGAAACTACACAAACGACGTCAGAAACGGCATTCGTGCGCTATTTGCACCGAGATGCGGGAATAAAGGGCACACACCGGCGTTTCCCCACATCTCCACAAGCATCAATAGCCGGAAAGGGTTCAGATGACGGTCACGGTTCTGGTTGCGCCATCCGGCTTCAAGGAATGCCTTTCCGTCAAAGAGGTCACAGAGGCTATCGCCAAAGGCGTGGCGCTCGCTCTTCCCGATGCCGTCATCCTGCGTGCGCCGCTGGTGGATGGCGGCGAGGGAACAGTGGAGGTTCTTGTCGATGCGACAGGAGGAGAAATCCACCACTGTCGCGTGACCGGCCCCATGGGCCAGCCCATCGACAGCCATTTCGGCATTCTGGGCGGCGACAGACCACGCACGGCTGTGATCGAGATCGCCGCGGCAGCCGGCCTTTCGCTTGTGCCCAGGGACAGTCGTGACCCGAGCAAGACCACCAGCTACGGCGTCGGTGAACTCATCGGCGCGGCGCTAGACCTGGGTGTCGAATGCATTCTCATCGGTTGCGGCGACAGCGGCGTCAACGACGCAGGCGCCGGCATGGTGCAAGCCCTCGGTGCACGCCTCCTGGACGGGGACGGCAACGAACTGGGCTTCGGGGGCGGAGAATTGATCAAGCTCGACAGGATCGACGTTTCCAACCTGCACCCCAAGCTTCGAAACGTGCAGATCGATGCGGCCGTCAACTGGCACAACATCCTGCTGGGAAAGCGCGGCGTTGCCCGCGTCTTCGGCCCGCAGAAGGGCGCCAGTGCTGCGCAAGTCATCGCCCTCGAAGCGCACTCGAAAACATGGCCGCACGCATCAAAGCCGATGTTGGTGTCGATGTTGGGCGCGGCCCGGGCACGGGAGCCTCGGGTGGCCTTGGCGCGGCAATCCTCGGCATTCTCGGCGGCAGGCTGCATTCCCGCTATGACATCCTCATGCACTATCTGGAATTCGAAAAGCAGCTGGCAAAGGCCGATCTTGTCGTGACAGCCGAAGGCATGCTCGACGGGCAGACGCCGTTCGGCAAGATCCCTGCCGAAGTCGGGCGCCGCGCACGCGACAAAGGCATTCCCACCATTGTCCTGGCGGGCGCGATCGGCAGGGGCTTCGAAGCAAATTTCCTTCTCGGCATCGATGCGATTGCGAGCGCAGTCACCAGGCCTTGCACCCTGGACGAGGCGATGGAGGGGGCATACGCGCATTTGATGCGTGCCGCCGAAGATGCCGCGCGCATGATCCGCGTCGGGATTGTCGTCGTGCCCGACAGGCAGAGCAACGGCGGCGAGGTGCAAAAAACCTTGTGCACACACCCTTTATCCGTCTAGAAAAATCCGCGGCCCTTCCGGGCTGTTGACGAC
>JBKKCB010000017.1:0-8180 GCA_046713545.1 Hyphomicrobiaceae bacterium
CCCGCAAGCGGGGAGAGGGTCGGGGTGAGGGGCAGCCGCACGCACGGAGCCAGCCCCTGCCCCTCACGTCGTGTCGACGACACGCCTCCGTCATGCCCCTCTCCTCCGTCATGGCGAAGCCATGCTCCGCATGGACGAAGGAATGGGGAGAAGGGATACTGCTGTGCGCATGGCACGGCTTAGCCCCTCCCAAAAAGTGTCATCCTCGGGCTGGTCCCGAGGACCCATGGTGCAGCGGGTCCGGAAAGCCGTTGCATTGCGCCGACTCACCACACCCATCAGAGCGCTACGCTTGCGGAACCCTGGATCCTCGGACCAGGTCCGAGGATGACACTTTAATTTGTGGCGCGGTTCCAGCATCACCACGGCGTCAGTACCTCCTCGGCGATACTCACCGACAGTCGAGGACTTTGTAGATGCTGATCATCGGCCTCACCGGCAGCATCGGCATGGGCAAGTCGGCTGCCGCCGATCACTTCCGCCAGCGCGGCATCGCCGTGTGCGATGCCGATGCCGAGGTGCACAAGCTCTACGCCGGCCCGGCTGCACCGTTGATCGAGGCGGCCTTCCCCGGCACCACGGGCCCCATCGGCGTCGACCGCGCCAAACTCGCCGCCGCGCTCCTCAAAGACCCCACCGGCTTCAAGCGCCTCGAAGCCATCGTGCATCCGCTGGTGCGCGAGGCCGAGCGCGCCTTCCTCGCCGCCGAGAAGGCGCGCGGCGCGCCCATGGCCGTCCTCGAAATCCCGCTCCTGCTCGAAACAGGCGGCGAGCGCAATGTGGATGCCGTCGTCGTGGTCAGTGCGCCCCCCGACGTGCAGCGTGAGCGCGTCCTGCGCCGGCCCGGCATGACGGCCGAAAAGCTCGCGCAGATCCTGTCGCGCCAGATGCCGGACGAAGAAAAGCGCAAGCGCGCCCATTTCGTTGTGGATACGGGCGGTACGCTCGACCAAACCTGCGCCCAAATCGATGTAGTGATCGAGGCTCTGCAGGCTCACGCCGCGTCGGCGTACGAACGGGCCTGGACTTAGGCCATCCCTGGCCTGCCGCGGGACCACATCATGCGCGAGATCGTGCTCGACACCGAGACCACCGGCCTCGACCCCAAGGGCGGCGACCGCCTCATCGAGCTCGGCTGCATCGAGCTCGTCAATCGCATGCCCACGGGCCGTGAGTATCACTGCTACTTCACGCCCGAAGGCCGCGCCGTACATCCTGAAGCCGAAGCCGTGCACGGCCTGTCGGGCAGCTTCCTCGTAACCCAGCCGCGCTTTGCCGACGAGGTAACGAAGTTTCTCGAGTTCATCGGCAACGCCCCACTCGTCATTCACAACGCCAGCTTCGACATCGGCTTCCTCAACCACGAGCTGGAGCGGCTCGGCCAGCCGCAGATCCTTTCCACGCGCGTCGTCGATACGCTGGCGCTTGCGCGGCGCCGCCATCCCGCCGGCCCTAACAGTCTCGACGCGCTGTGCAAACGCTACGGCATCGACAACTCGCAGCGCCTCAAGCACGGCGCCATCATGGACTCGCTTCTGCTGGCGTCCGTCTATGTCGAGCTTCTGGGCGAGCGCCAGAGCACGCTCTCGCTGGGCGGCCATGGCACCGCGGAGCAGCGCAACGGCGCCGGCCACGGTCAGGCCAGGCAGCGGCCGGTGCCGCTGGAAGCCCGCGTCACGGCCGCGATCGAGCAGGCGCACCGCCTGTTCGTCGAGACGCTGGGCCCGAAGGCCATCTGGCGCCGCTTCACCTCGACGCCCTAGTGTGATGATCGAGAAATTCGCCGGATCTACCGGCCGCCTCTGAGCGAATTTCTCGATCTGAATCACTCTCGCAAATTCGTGATTCTAGTGTCCCTTTTGATTCCGAAGTTCGCTCTCCGACCCAGCCGAGAACTCCTGCGAACTTCGGATCGGGACACTGGACCCGTCCGCGTCAGGACGGCATCGGGCCCGCCGCCACACGTTCTTTCTTGCGCATGTACAGCGCGCCGAAATCGACCGGATCGAGCAGCAGCGGCGGAAACCCGCCTTCCCGCGTCAGATCGGCCACGATGCGCCGCATGAACGGGAACAGCAGCATCGGACAGTTCACCAGCAGCATCGGCTCGATCGACGGCTGCGGCACGTTCTCGATCTTGAAACTGCCGGCATAGATCATCTCGAACTCGTAGATCACGCCGATCTTGGCGGTCGCATTGGCCTTGAAGTCGATGGCCGATTCATAAATGTCCGGCCCGATCTGGGCGGCGTTGACGTTGATCTCCAGCTTCAGGTTCGGGTTTTCAGGTGTTCCCGACAGCAGCTTGGTGATGTTGGGGCTCTCGAACGACAGGTCCTTGATGTACTGGCCGATGACGCGCACTTGCACCATGGAGGAGGCCTCCGGCGGCTTCCCATTCGATGCTGCGGACTCCGTTTTGGGCTGGTCGGCCATCGCACTCTCGTCCCCTGTCGATCCATGCTGTTTTGCGTGCCGTGGGCTAACACGATGCTTCAGCGCCCGCAACCGGGCGCACTGAGGGGCCGCATGTGCCAGGACGCTGGATGCACGTCAGTTGCGTTCAATGCGTGCCAACGCTGAGCACGAGCGCGAGCGCGCCGACAAGGATCAGGCTCGACGCCCATACGGCATCGAGGTTGAACCAGCTCCGCGAGACGAATGTCAGTCCGATGTACCGGTAGACGAGCCATGCGAGGGTGCCGCCTGCCGCAATCATTGCCAGCGTGTGCGCCACAGACACCAGCAGCGCCATGCCGAGGTCAGCGCTGATCAGCGCCTGGGCTGCCTGTTGGCCCTCGTCCAATCTAACCGTGCGGCAGAGACCGAGATAGATCGGCACGAGCATGAGGCCGGCGCCATGAGCCATGGCAATGGCAAACGACCAAAGCCCGAGCTGCGTCGGCGGAATCCGGGCCAGAGCGCGTGGATGGCGGCGCCAGATTAGCAGCAAGCCCCCGTACCCGATCACGAGCAGGCTCGCGGCGACCTGGATCTGCTGTTGCCACTGCAGCAACCCGGCCAGCAGCGCGAACGGCAACGTCGCCACGAGCATGGCAAGCAGGTGCCCGGTCGCCAAGTACCCTAATGCCGCGACGAGGGCGCCAGCGCTCCTCTCCATCAAGCCGGACGACACGGCGAGTGGCCATCCCATGCCGGGATTGACGCCGTGATAAAGGCCACTCGCAATCACGGCGAGCCACAAGCCGATCGGTGTCCAGTCCGCTCCGCCCCAAGTCAAACCGACGGATAGCAAAACGAATCCGTCGAGCAGTCGCCGCCCTCCAGCCGGATCTGGTGCGCCCGGTATCCATCGGGAAAGTCTACCCAGTAGTCCTTTGCCAGCGCGAGGCCGCCACCGGGTTTGGCCTCGGCCATCACCTGCGCGCCCGGCACGCCGTCGGGGTAGAACTGGTTGTCCCATGTCGAGTAGAGCGAATTGGTCCAGTAGACCCGTTTGCCGTCACGGCTGATCTCGACCATCTGCGGACCGCCGGCGTACGCCTTGCCGTTCGCATGCGGCGTGCGCCGCGCGATACCGCCGACATGAACCGAGCCGGAAAGCTTGGGCTTGCGAGGCTCGGTCACATCGTACTGACGCATCTCGCCGGTTCCCCAGCAGGCGACATACAGAAATTTGTCGTCCATGGAGAGATCGATGTCGGTCACCAGCGGCGGCACGGCGCCAAACCCCTGCAGGAGCGGCGGCAGCTGGTCCTTGGACGCCGGCTCGGGCGGAATGGTCGCCGTCTTCTCGATGTGGAACTTGCTGCCGTCGCGCCACCAGGTCCAGATCGAGCCTTCGAGGTTGGTGGTGTCGACCACGACGCCCAGGAAGCCGTACTCACGCACCGGATCATGCGCAGGCCGCACCTCCAGCCCCATCTGGTGGTTGGCGCCAAGGTCGATCGTCTGCACGTTGCGCCGGGCCGCCAGATCCCAGAAATGGATGTGATGGCCATACTTGTTGGAGAGGAGATCCTCCGGAACGATGCCGTTCTCGAACTGCGGCGGTAGCGCCCATTCGCTCGAGACCATGTAGTTTCGCGGCAGATTCCACCAGAAATCGTAGTGCTTGGTTTGCGGACCGCGATCGATCTCCCAGCGGCCGAGGATCTCGAACGTCTGGCAGTCCATGATGAAGACGCCTGGCGGGCCGTTCATGCCGTCCTTGCCCCCGCCGCCCAGCGTGCTGACGTAGATGCCTTCCGGGCCGCAGTGGATCGTGTGCGGCCGCGAGTAGCCGGTCTTTTTGAAAACCTCCTCGGGCTCGATGATCTTATGGATCTTGGCTTGCTTCGGATCAGGCTTGGTATCGATCACATAGATGCGCGACGAGCGCATGCCCGGAATGATCAGATAGCGCCGTTCGAGGAACGCGTGGCCCGTCAGTGGCGACAGCGATGACGAGCAGGCGTTCCAGCCGAAATGGTGAAACTCGTCGCCCGTGTTGGGCATGACCACTGTGTGGACGACTTGGCTGTAGGTCGGCGATCCCGGCTTCACGTCAATCACCGCAAGCGCATCGGGCTTGGAGAAGTCCGGGCTGAGCAGCAGGGTGTAGGCGAAGTTTTCTGGCGGAGCTTCCATCGCCAGCTTCGGGGATGCGTGGAAAGTGGGATCAGGCCTCATTGTCATGTGAGTTCCTCCCGGTTTCTTCGGGGCGCCTGACTGCATCTCGTCAATGAGCTTGCATGCGCCTTGCCGAGCAGCCCGAGCTTATCACACGGAGGCAGGTGAGTTCGATTGTCTCCTTAGACGATTATGCTTTCGGGTATTTCAGGTGGAGCTGGTGCGGGTCTTTCTTCCGGATCTGGCCCACCCCGGGCACCCCTGGCTGATTATGCGGCCCTGGAGCCCAGCAACGCGCGCGCCTCGGAGAAAGAAACCGGACGTCCGAGCAGGTACCCCTGGCCCTTTTTTATGCCCAGCAGCTTGAGGGTCCCGAGCTCGCCGGCCGTCTCGATGCCCTCGGCAAGGATTTGGCAGTCCGTCTCGCGGGCATAATAAATCAGGGCCGACGCCAGGGCGCGGCGTGCAGGGTCGCTATCCACGTCGCGGGTCAGACCCATATCGAGCTTGATGATATCGGGGCGCAGCGAAACAATCTGCTGAAGGCCCGAGTACCCTGCGCCAGCATCGTCGATCGCAAGCCGCATCCCCTGTTGGCGGAGACGGCGCAGCGCATCAGCCAGCGCGTGATAATTCGCCACGACCGTGTGCTCGGTCAGTTCGAGGACCAGACGGCTGAGGGGAAAGGTCCCGATGGTGTCTTCGAATGCGTCGTGCACCACGGCCTGGGCAGAGGCGTTGACGGTCACGTAGACGTCATCGGGCAGATTGCGGCCGCAGGCCAGCGCCGCGGCGATCGCCGCGAGCTCCAGCTCGACGCCCAGGCCAACGTCAGCAGCTTCCGCAAACCATTTGTCGGGGGACCTTGGCGGAACGGCATGAAAGCGGGAAAGACATTCAAATCCGACCAGCTTGTCTTGCTGGAATTCCCAGATGGGCTGGAAGTGAATCGAGAATTGTTTGTCGGCGATGATGCGGGCGACTCGATCTCTCTTGTCCGCCAGATCGCGTTCTGCGGCGCGCTCTTTGTCGATCTGTTCCGCGGCGATATCCGCGAAGGATCGCATGACCTGAAGGTCGCGCTCGTTGAGCGTCTTGTTGCTGCGCGGGCTGAGGCAGCAAAACATGCCAAACACTTGGCCGTCCGACAGGCGCAGCGGCACGCTGACGTGCGCACCGATCGGCACCGCCCGGGTGATGGGCATCGAGGCCGCGAGGGCGAATTCGGATGTGTCCGGCATCAGCTCCGGCAATCTGCCGGCCAGGATGTGACGGCAATAGACGTCGTCCAGCGAGCGGACGTCGCCCGGCTTGATCAGGGCTTCGAGACCTGGCGCATCGACGGTGCGGAATATCGAGGTGTTGTCCACGAACTCCGACACATAGGCGACCTCCATGTCGAGGTGCTGGCGCACCGACTGCAACACGCGCTGGACAATGGACGGGCCGGTATCGCCCGGTGAGGGTTGCGCGATGATGCAATCAAGCATGGACATGAGCAACTCCCCCGACTGTTCGATCGAGGAAGCCTAGCGCCCGACGCCTGAAGGGGCCGTTAATGTCCGCGTAAGGTGCTTTTTCACCGCGCCGGAAGACAGAAAGGTCAACTTTGCGAAGGGGTTGACCCGGTCCTGGTGCTCGCGCCCTCACCCCGGCCGCACATCCCGTTTGTCCTCGCGCCGTGGATTGGCGGGCCGTTCCTCCAGCCGCTCGAATTCGCCTTCGATGATGGGTCCGCTCGCATGGCCGCCGGCCGGCCGGCTGGGCTCCTCATGGCGCTCATGGATATCGCCGGGGATGTCGTCCCGCCCCCTGGCGCGGCCGAGCAGGCGGTTTGCGACCATCCGGCGCAGCGGCGGGATCAGCAGCATGAAGGCAAAGACGTCCGTTATCAGGCCGGGCGCCAGCAGCAGGGCGCCGGCGGTCGCGAGCAGCATGCCGTCGATCATCGGGCCGACCGGCGGCTGGCCCTCCATCATGGCGGTCTGTGCCTGCTGCAGCGCTTTCCAGCCCTGCCGGTACAGGAGCAGGGCCCCGAGCGCGGCCATGCCCAGCAGGATCAGCACCGTTTTCCAGAAGCCGATGGCCTGGCCCAGTTTGACGAGGACCACGAGTTCGAGCACCGGCAGAGCCAGGCAGATCAGCAGCACTGGATTGAACATGGTGCCATCTCCTTGCTCATAACCGGCATGTTCCCCGCAACATCATGGTGTCGAGCGCATTTGGGCGTAGCATTACGGTTGGCTTCACCACCTCTATGCCTTAAGTTTAGCATCGGCTTTTGAGAAGGCGATTGGTGCGTATCGCAGACGGTTGCGTGCCAGGCGTCTGGATATGCGGGCCCTGCGATCATACATCCTGGATAACGAGTTCGCGCGCATGATGCGTCGTTGCTGAGAAAGCGGCTGAAATTATGGACGGCAAGATCGACATTTTCACGATTCTGTTCCTCGTGATTGCAGTCGTGATCATCCTGAAACTGCGCAGTGTGCTCGGACGCCGCACCGGCGACGAGGATGCCCGCGTCGAACGCTACAAGGCGCAGGAGCGCGCCCGTGCCGCCGCGGCGGCCCAGGCCCAGGACAAGGTCGTGACCCTGCCGCGCCGCGACCGGCCGGAAACGGCGAGCGAGGCTCCGGTCGCCACGGCCACTGCGGCTGCCGATGCGGAGGAACGCATTCGCACCTTTGCCGGCGAGAACACCGCCCTTGCCGACAGCCTGCTGGCCGTCCACCGGGCCGATCCGGCCTTCGAACCCGATGGCTTCCTGCGTGGTGCCCGGCAGGCCTACGAAATGATCGTCACGGCCTTTGCCGAAGGCAATCGCAAGGTTCTCAAGACGCTGCTCAGCCGTGAGGTGTTCGACGGCTTCTCGTCCGCCATCGGCGACCGGGAGAGCCGCGGCGAGCTGATCGACCAGAGCTTTGTCGGCATCAACAAGGCCGACATCCTCGAGGCGGAACTGAAGAACAGCCAGGCGCAGGTGGTTGTCAAGTTCGTCAGCGAGCTCATCTCCGCCACGCGCGACCGGGCCGGCGCCGTCGTCTCGGGCGATCCCAAGCGCATCAAGGAGGTCATCGATATCTGGACCTTCGCACGCGATGTCTCCTCGCGTGATCCCAACTGGAAGCTGGTTGCCACGCAGGCGCCCAATTAGCAGTTGAGGGTAAGCCCGGATCGACTGGCGTCCGGGGGAACGGTGTGGTTGTGTCGAAGCTCTTGCCGGGAGACGCAGTGCGCGGTCTGCTGGCCTTTCTGGTCGTAATGGTCATGCCTCTGGGCGCCAAGGTCAGCACCGCCGCCGGCTCGGGCCCTTCGATCGCGGGCCCTGCTGGCGCATCCTTCAAGCCGGCAGCATTTTCTGATCTGCCCGGTTGGGAGACCGACGACCACGCGGCTGCTTTCGGCGCCTTCCTGAAATCCTGCGCGCGCCTCATCGCCGCGGCACGCGCCGGCAACAAGGCCGGCAAGGTCGCCATTCCGCCCGAGCTGCTGGCGATCTGCGCCGACGCGGCACGTCTTCCTGGCACCGTCGATCGCGCGACGGCAAAAGCGTTTTTCGAAACGCGCTTTCTGCCGCACACGGTGGTCCACAAGGGCTCGTCGGG
>JBKKCB010000018.1:0-17779 GCA_046713545.1 Hyphomicrobiaceae bacterium
CTTGCCGAATTCTCAGGTGTCATCCTCGCGCTCGTCGCGAGGACCCATCGCTCCGCAAACTCGAGGCAGCGTTGTGCTGAGGTGAGGTCGCGCCAAGCCCTGCCTTGGCGACGCCGGATTGCTGGGGCAGGAGCACTGCCAACCACCCGCAACAGAAGGAAACGACCTTGTCCAAACTCCGCATCCACGCCTTTTCCATTTCCCTCGACGGCTACGGCGCCGGTCCCAACCAGAGCCGCAAAGAACCGCTCGGCGTCGGCGGTGAATCGCTGCACGAATGGGCGGTCGCAACTCAAGCGTTTAAAAAGATGGGCGGCAAGGACGGCGGCACGACCGGCACCGACAACGATTTCATCGTGCGCGGCTTCGACAACATCGGTGCCTGGATTCTCGGCCGCAACATGTTCGGCCCCATCCGTGGCCCTTGGCCCGACGAGTCTTGGAAAGGCTGGTGGGGCGACAATCCGCCCTATCACTGCGACGCGTTCGTGCTCACACGCCACCCGCGCAAATCATTCAGCATGGACGGTGGCACCACGTTCCACTTCGTCACGGACGGCATCCATGCCGCGCTCGACAGCGCGAAGAAGGCGGCGAACGGCAAGGATATCCGGCTCGGTGGCGGCGCATCGACCCTCCGCCAGTACCTGCAAGCCGGCCTCGTCGACGAGATGCACGTGGCCATTGCGCCGAAGCTGCTGGGCTCGGGCGAGCACCTGTTCGCCGGCATGGACCTGCCGAAGCTCGGCTATGATGTGACCGAGTACGCGCCGACCCAGGCCGCCACGCATGTCGTTCTGGCGAAGCGACGGTAAAGCGCGCCCGCAAGGACGACCTTTCTCAATGTGCACAAGGCGCGCTAGAGTTTAGAGCCATGTCCAAAGACACCCCCAACGCCGCGAGCCTCGGAACCTTCATCGCCGCCTCGGCCGCGCGCGACTATCCCGATGCCGTCCTCGATGCCGGCCGCCTCTGCTTCGCCGACTGGCTCGCCGTCACCATCGGCGCGGGCGGCGAGGATGCCGGCCGCATCGTCCGCGAACTCGTGGCCAGGACAGGCGCGCCGGGCCGCTCCACCGTCCTGTTTGGACGGACGGCTTCCGCCGGCTCGGCGGCGCTCGCCAACGGCACGCTTGCCCACTGCCTCGACTTCGATGACACCCACGTCGGCTCCAATACGCACACGAGTGCGCCTGTGTGGGCCGCGACACTCGCCGTCGCTGAAGCGCAGGATATCGCCGAAGCTCAAATGCTGCGCGCCTTCATCACCGGCTTCGAGATCTCCGCGCATCTCGGTCTCGGCATGGGCCAGCCCCTCACGGCGCGTGGCTGGCACGCCACCGGCACGTTCGGACGCATCGGCGCGGCTGCCGCCGCGTCTGCACTTCTCAAGCTCGACCGCGATCGCGCGATGCACGCGCTCGCGCTCGCCGCGACGCAGGCAGGCGGTCTCACCGGCTCCTTCGGCACCATGGCCAAGCCCTTCCACGCCGGCAAAGCCGCGAGCGACGGCGTGCTCGCGGCCGAGCTCGCATCGGCCGGCCTCGTCGGCGCGCCCGGTGTGCTGGAACCGGGCGGCGGCCTCGAGCGCGCCCTCGTCCAGGATGGCGGCGCACGCATCAAGCCCGCGCAGTTCGAGGCTTGGCAGATCCTCGCCAACAGCGTCAAACCCTACGCCGCCTGCCACCTCGTGCATCCGGCCGTCGATGCCGCGCGCAGCGCGGGCGTGCCCGTCGCCAGCATCCGCCGCGTGCGCGCGTCCGTCTCGCCGCTCGCCATGCAGATGACCGGCCACACCGATGCCCGCCCCGCAACCTCGCTCGCGGCCAAGTTCGACCTGCGCTATTGCGTGGCACTGGCACTCCACGACCGTCCGCTCTCGGCCCGTGATTTCCTGGAGCCCTGGCACATCGATGATGCCGTCGCGGCAACCGCAGCACTGGTCGAGCCGCTACCCGACCCGCAAGTCGGCTACGCCTCGGCCCGCCTCGAAGTCGAACCCAACGACGGGCGCACTTCCACGCACGAGATCGCCACCGCCAAAGGCCATCCCGGCAATCCGGTGACCTGGGACGACATGTGGGCCAAATTTCATGGCTTGGTCTCGCCACGTCTCGGACGGGACACCGAAACCCTTTTTGCCGCCATCCGCACCATCGCCCGCGACAGCAGGGCCGCCACCCTGCCGGCCATCAGAAAAGCATTAGGCGCACTGCGAACCTGAGCAAGCTCCACGCGGATCTGACGCAAAAGCACCCGCCCTGCCGAGGCGCTTCGCGCGAGGCAAACAGATTCAATCCAAAGCGATCCTGCTCTAGTATCGCCAGAGAATACCTGGAAATAATGGAAATATTCGATCGAACGGCCGATCACTCTCGTCCGCATGACTGCCTCAGGGGTTCTTCTCTATGACCTCGCAACAGATTCGCATCGGCATCGTTGGCGGCGGCATTGGCGGCTTGACGCTTGCCCTCGCATTGCGGCGTCGCGGGCTGGCCGCAGATGTCTACGAACAGGCATCAGAGTTGCGTGAGATCGGCGCGGCCGTCGCTTTGTCTGCCAACGCCACACGCGAGCTTGAGCGCCTGGGGTGTCTTGACGCGATCGCAGCCCTGTCCGCTGAACCGAGCGAATTGATCTGGCGCGGATGGCGCGACGACCGCCGCGTCGCGTCGTTTCCCGTGGCTAAAGGCGGCGCCTATCGAGCCCGCTTTGGCGCGCCCTATTTCGGCATTCATCGGGCCGACCTGCAGCGTGTGCTGGGCGGAGCGCACGGACAGGACAGGTTGCATCTCGGACACCGCCTCGTGGGGATCGCCGAAAAGAAGACTGTCGTCAAACTCGACTTCGCCAACGGACACAGCGCCGAAGTCGACATTCTCATTGGCGCGGACGGGGTGCGGTCGCAGGTGCGCCGTTTTATCGCCGGAGAGGAGCGTGCGGCCTATTCGGGCACGAGCGCCTTTCGCGGCATCGTTCCTGTTCGCGATTTACCGTCGCTGCCGGACCCGCAAGCGTTGCAGTTCTGGATGGGACCGAATGCGCATCTGCTGCACTACGCGATCGGCCCCTCGGGCAAGGACGTCAATTTTTTCGCCGTGGTTGAAGGGCCCAGGAGCTGGTCGCATGAGAATTGGACTGCGCCAGCCGCGTCAGGCGAAGCCGCCGCTGCCTTTGCAGGCTGGCATCCGGCCGTCGTCGAGATGGTGTGCGCCGTTCCGCACAGCGTGCGGTGGGGCTTGTTCACCGTGCGGCCGCTTCGAAGGTGGCGGCGCGGCCGCGCCGTGCTCCTAGGCGACGCCGCGCACGGCATGCTGCCGCATCACGGACAGGGCGCCAACACCACAATTGAGGACGCGATAACTTTGGCGGAACTGCTGCCGGCGGGCCGCATAGAAGAATTCGACGCGGCGATGCAGCGTTATCAAGCGCTCAGGCGCGCCCGGACGCGCATCATCCAGCGCAGTTCACGGGCCACGAACGCCGTGCTGCATTTGCCGGACGACGCCATCGCGGGCCGGGCGACAAGGCTGGCCCAATTTCCCGAGCGATTTGGCTGGATTCACGAATTCGATGCGCTGGACGACGTGACGTCGCGGTCGGCATCCTGCCTGATCTAGTCAAAGCGTACCTTTGGACAAACCCGCTCAACGCCTGAGGAAAACATGGCTGCACTCACGGCCTATCCGCTCATCACCGTGCAGGACCTGAAGGCAAGCCGCGACTTCTACCTGACGCACTTCGAGATGGGTGTCGTCTTCGAAGCGAGCTGGGTCGTGATGCTATCCAACGGAACGGGCGGCGCGATCTGCCTGGGACTCATGAGTGCCGATCACCCCTCGAACCCTCCGGGCCCAGAGGTTTTCGACGGGCGGGGAATGATCATGACCCTGCAGGTCGAGACGGTTTCGGATGTGTACGCCCGCCTCGAGCAATCGGGTGCCCCGATCGTCCACCCCTTGACGGACGAGCCGTGGGGGCAGCGGCGGTTCATGACCCGGGATCCGTCCGGGGTCCTGGTCGACGTCGTCGAGCAGATCGAGCCCGCACCGGGCTACTGGGACAAATACCTGGGTTGAGCGGGCCGCCTATTTCCCCATCATCTGCGGCAGCATCTTCTGCAGGCCCTGCATCTGCTTGATGTTGATCTTGATCCCGCCCGGCATGGTGAAATCGCCGGGCTTCATGCCGTTGCCGCATTGGGCAGCCGTCCATTTCGCCGTTTGCACCATGGACGTGGGCTGCGGCCCTTTGGCCCCGCCCATCCCGGGAAAACCGCCTTCCGTCGTTCCCTCGACGCTAACCGTGTAGCTCGATTGGAAGTCGCCCGACATCGTCGTGCGGGTGACGCTCTTCATCGGCCCGAACTGACATTCGGCATCGATCAGCAGCGCCTTGCCGTCACGCTTCATCGTGTATCGCTTGCACAGGTCTTTCGACACGCGCAGCCCGAATTCCATCAATTGACGATCAGTTGACGCATCGATGCATACTTGTGACACGATGTCGGGTGTCCCGCCCGGCTTCATCGTCACCATACGGAGCTCCCAATGGCCCGGCTTGCGCGACGGCAGACTGTCCAGCGTTTGTCCGGCTGCGACGAGCGGTACCGCCGCCGCGAGGCCGGCGAAAACGACACCTGCGACCGCACGCTGCATGCTGACCTCCGCGTTGATCCGGAATTGAGAGCGGCGATCTTAGCGCCACGGCCAGGCTGCGCACATGGTCATGGCCGCGCCGGCCTGCGACACGTGGACGAGCCCTGCTTCGCAACCACGCTATCCGGCAGCCGGCTCCTGTATAAGTCCATGACAGCGGAGTAGCACCATGCAGCCCAGCAACAAACTGGTCGTCGAAGCGGCCTACGCGTCATGGTCGGCGCGCGACCTGGAAGCAACATTGTCGTGCTTTTCCCAGGACGTGATGTTCACCATCCATCTGCCGCCCGAAGTGGCTCCCTATTTCGGCGCGGAGCACGGCCGCACGAACCTCGCCGTGCGGCTGCAGATGATTCTCGATGACTTCGACTTCCTCGAGTACAAGCCCATTCAGATCACATCCGAGGGCATCTCATTTCACTCCCAGGTCCGCTTCCACTACCGCCACAAAATGACCGGACTGGAGTACGACGGCACCATGCGGCACGTCTGGCGTGTGAAGGGCGATCGTATCGTGCGATGGGAGGAATTCCACGACATCGAGCGTGTCCGGGTGTTTTTCAAGCTGCTGGCACAGGCGATCGCCCTCCAGAAGGGGGATACGCCCGCACTACGGCAACCACCGGCCGGCGGCACAGCCGAACTCGAGACTTAAGCGGCCGCAGAAAAAACGGTGCACGCAGCTAGCGTTGTTGCAACTTCGCCATAACACTTTATCCGGCACACACTCTATACTTGGGCTGCCATGCCGCGCCGTCATGCGGCAATTGAGGGTGGGGACATGCTCAAAACGATAACCCAACTCGCATTGGCTGCCGTGCCGTTGATGGCTCTGACCGCACCTTTGGGTGCGGCTATGCTTCCGGGCATGACATCGCCCCATGCGTCCATGGTTGATCAGGCCCAGGCCCAGAAGCGCGGCAAGCGACCGTCGTCGTCCTGCGCCAGCAATGCGGTGACAGTCACCGGAAAGCAGCGCGTGACGGAGGGCCAGGCCAAAGGCTCGGCCGAAAAAGCCTGGCAGGAAAAGGTCCGTTTTACGTACGGAGAGCTGTATCTCGATCTCAAGAATGCGAGGGGAGCCGCGCATCGCTGCACGCTGACCTCGCCGACGTTGCGTCTGAAGCGGTGCGAGTTCATTGCCACGCCCTGCCGCGCGCCGGCGTCAAGCTGAGGCGAACGTCAGGGCGCCAATACGATCCCGGCGAGTTGGCCGTCTGCGGATTTCCGCCGGAGTAGCGCGTTTCGGGCTTTCAGTGCGTACCGGTCGGAGCGGCCGACGAAGTCTCGTCGCGAGCCGGCTGTGCTTTTCAGTAACAGTTTCACGTGTTGCTACGGCGCAGGGCCTTGTCGAACGCCGATGCGCGACCGACATGGCACTTGCTGAACAAGTGAAAGGTCCATTCGCATGTGTCGCAAGGCGCTCATCGGGGCTCACGTTGCGGGATCCCTCAAAATTGCGGCTGTAACTGTGGCAGCCATCGCCGCCTTCGCGGCCAACACCGGCGCAAACGCCGCGAGCCCGTTCGAGCGCCTTGCCGGCAGCTGGACCGGCGGAGGCCGGGTGACATTCGAAGGCGGCCAGACCGAACGATTGCGCTGCAACGCGCGATACGCGAGTTCCGGCGGCGGCAATCGCCTTGATCTGACCATTCGCTGCGCCAGTCCGGCCACATCGTTCGAGTTGCGCGGCGATCTCGCCTACCAGGGCGGGCGCGTCTCCGGCAGCTGGCAGGAACGCACGCTCGGCGCCTCGGGAAGGGCCGGCGGCCGGGCCAATGCCGGCAGCATCGTCATGCGCATCTCGGGATCGGCCTCGGGTAGCATGTCGGTTGCGTTGTCGGGCGGCGCCCAGACCGTCACAGTCACCACGATCGATACGGCGTTACGCGGCATAAATGTGTCCTTGCGCCGCCGCTGACGTCGGAGAGGCCGCATGGCTGACGCTGGACTGAAATCATGCTAGGGAAGCCCGGCCAATTGCATCGGAGCGGCCGAATGAGCCGGAAGGCAGGTTCTGCGCCCCGCGATCGCGCCGCCGGGCCGCAAGCCATTGCACGGAGCTGAAATAATCATGCCATCGACCAAATTGGCCCGCCGCAGCGCATTGGCGCTGTTCGCTGCCGCATCCGTATGTCTGCCGTCTGCAGCGATGGCCGAAAATCCGTTCGCGACCCTGAACGGTACGTGGTCGGGAGCCGGGCAGATCAAGCTCGAGGGCGGCGCCTCCGAAAGCCTCAAATGCCGCGCCTACTACACCGCCAAGGATGACGGCGCCGGATTGGGGCTGGCCATCCGCTGCGCCTCCGCCAGCAACAAGATCGAGCTGAGGGCCAATCTCACATACGCGGGAGGCAAAATCAGCGGCGACTGGGAGGAGCGGCAGTTCAACGCCGGTGGCAGCGTCAACGGACAGGCCTCAGGCAGCAGGATCAACCTCGCCATCACCGGCGGCGGCGTGAACGGATCGTTGACGGTCGCGCTCACCGGCACGACCCACTCCGTATCGATCCAGACCACGGGCATCGGTTTGCGCGCCGTCAACATCAACCTGTCGCGCAGCTAGAGTGCGTCTCGGTTTTCGGACCGAAGCACCACAAGTCTAGCGCGGCCAACCTCGGAGACTGCATCCCATGCGTTTCACGGCAGGTCTGATCTTTACGCTCGCAGCCCTGGCCGGCAGCCTGCTGCTGGCCCGCGACAGCGCCGCCCAGAGTGGGCGCGCCTATTATGGCGGACAAACCAACTACGTCGTGGCAGAAAGCTGGTGGGGACACGGCAGCATTCGCGCGCCGGTCAGACAGGGTCGGACCGGCTTGGAGGTCCGCTTGCCGCGCGGTACTTGGATCGACTGCGGACGCAGTTGCGCGCAAACATTGCGGCAGCAGACCGTCGACTTCTGGGAAAGCAATGGGACCCAGGCCAAGGATGGCGGTCCCGGCTATTTCCGCTGGAGCTTTGGATGGTAGAGTGACCATCCCCGCTCACGGGCGGACGGCCGGTCTCAGGAGGTCCTCATGTTCGCAGGCCGTTTCGCGGCTCTGATTGCATCCTTCGTCATGGTTGCCGGGCCCGGCTTTGTGCCGGCGCGGGCCGAGGTCGGCGAACTGAAAATCGCCAAGCAGTTCGGCATCAGCTATCTGCCGCTCATGCTCATGGAAGCGGACAAGCTGATCGAAAAGCGCGCGGCCGCGGACGGCGCCGGCGATCTCAAGGTCGAGTGGGTGACGCTGGCCGGCGGCGCGCCGATGAACGACGCGATCCTCTCGGGCAGTCTGCATTTTGCATCGGGCGGCGTCGGGCCGCTCGCCACCATCTGGGCGCGCACCAAGGGCTCGGGCGACGTCAAGGCCGTTGCGGCCATGAACTCGATGCCGCTCTATCTCAATGTCCGCAGCGCCGACGTCAAAAGCCTCAAGGACCTGCGCGAGACCGACCGGGTCGCTCTTCCGGCCGTGAAGGTGTCCATCCAGGCCGTGACGCTGCAGATGGCGGCCGAGAAGGAGTTCGGCGCCGGCAATCACGGCAAGCTCGACCATCTGACACTGGCCATGTCGCATCCAGACGCGCAGGCGGCGCTGCTGTCGGGCGCCTCGGAGGTGACGGGGCATTTCTCCTCGCCCCCGTTCCAGTATCAGCAGCTCAAGACCGCGGGCATCCGCACGCTCGTCAATTCATACGACGTGCTCGGCGGACCCGCGACATTCAACCTGGTGTGGACCACCACCAAATTCCACGACGACAACCCGAAGGTCTATGCCGTTTTCTTCAAGGCGTTCCAGGAGGCCATCGACGCCATCAACAAGGACAAGCCCACAGCCGCCCAGCGCTATCTGGACATCGCCAAGGACCGGCGCAGCACGCACCAGGAAATCCTTGCGATGCTGGAAGACCCTCTCATCGAATTCACCCTCACGCCCAAGAGCGTGATGAAGTATCTCGACTTCATGCACCGCACCGGCGCGCTGAAGGTCAAGCCGGAGTCCTGGAAGGACATGTTCTTCCCCATGGCCCACGCCCTGCCCGGCAGCTGATCGCGCAACAAATAACCTACTGGATGAACGGATTGGTCTGCCGCTCTTCGCCGATCGTGCCGCTTGGACCGTGCCCGCAGATGAAGGTGTAATCGTCACCAAGCGGCAACACCTTGGTCTTGATGGCCGAGATCAGGGCGTCATGGTCGCCGTAGGGAAAATCCGTGCGGCCGATGGAGCCGCGAAACAGGACGTCGCCTACCAGCGCGAGCCGTTGCGGCTCATAAACGAACACCACCGACCCCGGCGAATGTCCCGGGCAGTGCAGAATTGAGAAACGGTGTCCCGCAACGGTCACCTCGTCGCCCTCGTCGAGCCACCGGTCCGAGGTGACATTGCGCACGCCGGTCAATCCATACGACCGTGCCTGAGCCTCCACCCCCTCCATCAGGAAGCTGTCCGCCTTGTGCGGTCCCTCGATCTTCACGCCGAGCGCATCGCGCAACTCGGCCGCGCCGCCGACGTGATCGATATGCCCGTGGGTCAGGAGGATTTTCTCGACTGTCATGCCGATCTTGCCGATCGCTGCCTTGATCTGATCGACATCGCCGCCTGGATCGACGACCGCCCCGATCTTGGTTGCGTCATCCCAGATCAGCGTGCAGTTCTGCTGAAACGGCGTCACGGGCACGATGCCCGCAGCGAGCTTGCTGGACTTTGCCTGGGGTTTGGACTGCATCAGAGTTGCTTCCGCTGGCCGAATTCACGGCCGCGATAGCAGAAAGGGGCCCGCGATGCGAGCCCCCTTGGGAATCTGACGAAAGAGAAAGAAGACAGAGCGCAGTTTCAGGCAGCCTGCGTCTCGTCGCTGGGATCGCGCAGAACGTATCCGCGTCCCCACACGGTCTCGATGTAGTGCTTGCCGCCAGTCGCGGCCTGCAGCTTTTTGCGAAGTTTGCAGATGAAGACGTCGATGATCTTGAGCTCGGGCTCGTCCATGCCGCCGTAAAGATGATTGAGAAACATCTCTTTGGTCAGGGTCGTGCCCTTGCGAAGCGACAGCAGTTCCA
This sequence comes from Hyphomicrobiaceae bacterium, assembly GCA_046713545.1. Classification (GTDB taxonomy): domain Bacteria; phylum Pseudomonadota; class Alphaproteobacteria; order Rhizobiales; family Hyphomicrobiaceae; genus CADEFX01. The sequence goes on from JBKKCB010000018.1 coordinate 9,703, forward strand.
GCATCTGATACTCTTTGCCGGTCAAATGTACGCGCGCGCCGTTCACTTCCACCGTCTTGGTATCGAGATTGACGCGCAGGTTACCGGTCTCGATCACGGATTGCGCATGGCCTTTCGACCGGCGCACGATCGCGTGGATGCGCGCGACAAGCTCATCCTTGTGGAACGGCTTCGTCATGTAGTCGTCCGCGCCAAAACCAAGCCCTTTGACTTTGTCGTCGATCTGGGCGAGCCCCGACAGGATCAGGATGGGCGTCTGCACCTTGCTCACCCGCAAGGTCTTCAGGACGTCATACCCGCTCATGTCCGGCAAGTTAATATCAAGTAGAATGATATCGTAGTCATACAGCTTGCCGAGGTCCACCCCCTCCTCGCCAAGATCTGTCGTGTAGACGTTGAAGCCTTCGGACTGAAGCATCAGCTCGATGCTTTGTGCCGTTGCGCTATCGTCCTCAATCAGAAGGACTCGCATGCCAATCCTCACTTCCCCGGCCCATTCCGAGCCCGCTGCCCCGGCATTTCTCAAAAAGAACGCCACACGCAACGCAGGTAATCGATGAAGACTGTAGGTCTGAGAGGTTAACAAACCCTAATTTAGTCTTTAGGCACACGCTTCTTTTGACACGAATGCTCCAACCTTACAGTAGTCTTAGAGTTGAACATACACGGCCCAGCAACCCATGAAACGGCCCACCCAATCGGCACACGTCATCCGCCGGCTTCTGCAGCCCGCCGCCGTCTTGCAAATGTTGAATGATTACTGGCCTCTCGACTCGGGCGCTCGCACGGCGTAGCCGGCATCCCCACCTTGCCATCCCCGCGCATGCCCCTTAAATTCTTAATATCTGATTTGCCCGGCGGGCCCTAGTCTCTTGTTGAGAACCGGCGGACGAATTTGACATGACCGACTCGGAATTGGACGAGCGTTGCTTTACCGCAACTTAACAGCCCTCCAGCATAATCGTTCATGCGGATGGGACTTGGCAGGTGATGCAGTGTCAAGGGCATCGCTCGGCGGGGCGATCCGAAGCCGACTGGCACGGAAATTGATCTATCGGCGTCACCAGTTCGAATGTGTTGGGGGTATCGAGCAATGAAGCCACGCGAAGGTGTATTGCGCATGCGGCGCTTCGAGGCCGCCGAGGCCGGTCGCAGAGTTGCGGATCTGGAGTCCATCATCCGCGAGTTCGAGCAGATGGTGCACGACCTCGATCGCCAGATCGGCTCCGAAGAGGACCGGACCGGCGTCAAGGATATCAGCCATTTCGCCTACTCGACGTTCGCCAAGGCTGCCGCTCAACGGCGCGACAATCTCAAGATCTCGATCGCCGATCTGCGGCTGAAGCTGGATGCCGCCCTTCACGAGCGCGGCGAAGCCCAGGAAAATCTGGCCAAAGCCGAAACAGGCGACGATCGCGAGACCGACCGCTCCCGGCGCCGCGGCGAGCGCGGTTCGGGCGCCATGATGGGCTGAGCGTTACGGTCGCCTATCCACAGCCCTCGCACTCGCGATCATTGACCGCAGTGCTTCTCCTGTCGTCGATGTAGACATATTCTCTCTGTACGGGCAGTTGATCCATCTGCCTCGCCGTCAACGCGTGTTGACTTCATCACGAGCATCCAGAAACTCCACCGCTCACGCTCGTAACAAAGATGCAGGATGTTGCAGCGGTTTCACCGAGACTCGAGGAACGCCTCGCTCATGCGCCAGCCGGGACGGCGTTGCTGGCCGTCAATGGCCATGGCGGTTCTGGCCGGATGGGTTCTCTCGGCTTGTAGCAGCGCCAGTCTGCCGACACTGCCGAAGCTGGAGTTGCCGGTCTCGTCCTACAATGAGGAGCCATCCGAGATCTATTCGCGCATCGCCCGCGGCGCCATGGCCTGCTGGTTCGCTCCGTCGGGTCCGCTGAAACAGACACACGTCTTCCACGCCGACGTGGCACCGCCCTCGGCCAACGCGGGTGCCGAGATCGTTATCCATGAGCGCGACCGCGCCGCCCCGAGCCCGCTGTCGCTGCGCGCCTACCGGATTCTGATTTCGCGGACGCCGGAGGGGACGGCCATCGCGGAGGAGAACATCAAGATCCCCGAACCGCTGGCGACCAGCATGGCGGAAGATATCCGGCGCTGGGCCGGCGGCAAACCCGGCTGCAGCACAAATACGCCGTCAGCCTGGCCGGTGAGCGATGTTCAGAAGGGGACAGTGCCGGTGGGCGCTATTCCCGCGGCCAGCACGAAGAGCAAATCGCGCTAGGCACGGCCGTCGCACCGAGGCTCAATGCCTGCTAGTTGCGGTAGTCCTGCACCCGCGTCGCGCGCAGGCCCGGAAGGCCGTGCTTGTCGATCGACCGCTGCCAGGACAGGAATTCATCGACGGTGAGCTTGTAGCGCTCGCACGCCTCTTCGAGGCTCAGGAGCCCGCCGCGGACGGCGGCCACAACCTCCGCCTTGCGCCGGATGACCCACCGCTTGGTGTCCTTGGGCGGCAGATCGGCGACGGTCAATGGGCTGCCGTCAGGCCCGATGACGTAGCGCGTACGCGCTCTGAACTGTTGGTCGGTCATGATACTCGTTACACTCTCTTTGACCTCTGGCTTAACCTACCCGAACGCGATTAAATTCGGCTGAAGCAACGCGGTAAACGCTTCGCCACTGTCTGCCCCATTTTTACTATATTTTTCAGACAGATCATTGGTTATGCTCACATATGGTAAACGTCCGACACGAAATGGTCCAGACCTGCGGTATTAATCTTCGGCGGCTCGTCCTGGCGCATTAACGTTTCGTGAGGATTTCGGGCCATGCCCGGCTCGGCACCCCATGGCGGCTCGCCAACAGTCCGTAGGCACAGGTGTTGCGGCTGGGCGCCTTGGGCCCTATGGTCGCGCCCAATTGCGTTGCAAGATGCCGCGCCGGCGGCCCATCCCCGTTGTATGCACGAGCATGTCACCCACAGCCGCCGACCATACGCTGCGTCTTGAAGGCCTCGACCCGGGCTGCCGGGTGGTTGTCGCCATGTCCGGCGGCGTGGATTCCTCGGTTGCCGCGGCCCTCCTGAAGCGCTCCGGATACGACGTCGTGGGCATCACGCTGCAGCTTTACGACCATGGCAGCGCTACCGGCCGCAAGGGGGCGTGCTGCGCCGGCCAGGACATTCACGATGCCCGCCGCGTGGCCGGTGCCCTGGGCATCCCGCATTACGTGCTCGATTACGAGGAGCGCTTCCGGACCGCCGTCATCGAGGACTTCGCCGACAGCTACGCGGCTGGCGAGACGCCGATCCCCTGCGTCGTCTGCAACCAGAAGATCAAGTTCGAGGGCCTGCTCGAGACCGCGCGCGAGTTGGGCGCCCATGCACTCGCCACCGGGCACTACATCGCCATGCGTCTGGGCGCAAATGGCCCCGAGCTTTATCGCGCGGCCGATGCCGAACGCGACCAGAGCTACTTTCTGTTTGCCACAACCCGCCGGCAGCTCGAATTTCTGCGCTTTCCCCTCGGCCATCTCGGGAAGGCGCAGGTGCGTGACCTGGCGCACCAACTGGCTCTTCCGGTTGCGGAAAAGCCCGACAGCCAGGACATCTGCTTCGTTCCCACGGGCCGCTATTCCGACATCGTGGAACGCTTGCGGCCCGACGCCGCCGAGGCAGGCGACATCGTCCACGTCGACGGCCGCGTGCTCGGCCGGCACGGCGGCATCCTCAATTTCACGGTCGGCCAGCGCCGCGGCCTCAAGCTCGCGGCGGCCGATCCGCTTTATGTCGTGCGGCTCGATGCGGAGCGCCGCGAGGTCGTGGTCGGCCCGCGCAGTGACTTGCACACGCGCCTGATCATGCTTAAAAACGTGAATTGGCTCGGTGAGGGTGCACTCGAGGATGCGGAGGAGGGCGGAATCGACCTTCACGTCCGGGTTCGCTCCAGCCAGAAGCCACAGCCTGCCACACTTTCCTCGCAAGACGGGAATATGGCCGTGCTGCTGCATGAGGGAGAATATGGTGTCGCTGCGGGCCAAGCCTGCGTGTTCTACGCCGACGGATCGGCTGACGCGCGCGTCCTCGGCGGCGGCTGGATCGCAGCCGCGCACCCCCGCCTCGCAACTTCAACACCGTTTACCGCGTTGGATGCGAATGTCGCGTCCGTTGCATCCGCGCCGCGCATGAGCGATCGCGCCAGACATTTGCCCGGGTTTGCCAGAGGAGCGAAATGAGTATGAGATCGACGTTGCGTTCGGGGGGGCCTGAAGAACGACCCTTCCTGACCCGGGGAGATGGAGCGGGCATCAATTCTGCCCAGATAGACGAGGCCGCCGTCAGAAGCGCCTATCGCCGCTGGGCGCCCGTCTACGACCACACCTTCGGCCGCTTCACGACCGAGGGCCGCAGGCACGCCGTGGAGATCATCAACCAGCGCCAGGGCCGCGTGCTTGAAGTCGGCGTCGGCACCGGGCTGTCGCTCCCGAGCTATGGCCGCCATCTCGAAATCGTCGGCATCGACCTGTCGCCGGAAATGCTCGACAAGGCACGCGAGAAAGTCGACGAGGAGCGCCTCGCCAACGTCACCGGCCTGCACGAGATGGACGCCGGCGAATTGACATTCGCGGACGGCGCGTTCGACACCGTCGTGGCCATGTATGTCATCACCGTCGTGCCCGAGCCCGAAAAGGTGATGCGCGAACTCGCCCGTGTCACGAAAGTCGGCGGCCAGGTCATCCTCGTCAATCATTTCAGCCAGGACGACGGCGTGCGCGGCTGGGTGGAGCGCCGCATGGCGCCGTTCGCCGACAAGCTCGGCTGGCGGCCGGTCTTCAACCTCGACCGCGTCATGGTCTGTGAAAACCTCAAAGTGGTCGACCGCCGCGCGTTGCGCCCGTGGGGCCTTTTCACCATGCTGCGCTTCGAAAAGGTGGCCGAGGCGGCGCACGCCACGGCCTGAGCCACCGCTCGGACATCGCACGGCGACTTGCATCGGCCCGCCCAAACGGGCCGATCGCGTTTTGCGGCTGGCCGACGCCAGCTTGACAGTGTTTGGCGGCGCTCCTTATATCGCGCCTCACTGGTGCGGCGGGATAGCTCAGGTGGTTAGAGCGACGGTCTCATAATCCGTAGGTCGGCGGTTCAAGTCCGCCTCCCGCTACCATGCCTTATCAATAGCTTGTTTGATCGGGCTCGCCCTTTGTCTTAACGGCTCGTTCATTTTTGCGGGAGTTTTGCGGGACCCCGCCAGGAAACGGCCGTTCAACACCACCAATTCCGGCCGCCGGCCATCGCGTTCGCAGATGCTGTTGGCGGCATCCAGCAAGCGTGACAGCTCGGCGGCAGAATAATGTGTCGTCACCCGTCCTGACCGGTGCCCGAGCAGGTCCTGGCGATCCTCGAAGCTGACGCCCGCCGCCCGCAGCCGGCGCCCGAACGTGTGCCTCAGATCATGCACCCGCACCTGCGGCAGACCAGCGCGCAACCTTGCCCGCTTCCAGGCCGAGGTCAGCGCCCGCGCGATCGGACGCCCCTCGTAGCAGAACACGAACTCGGCATGCTCGCCACACTGCCTCTCGAGCACCGAGCGGGCGACCATGTTCAGCACCACCAGACGCTCGTCGCCGTTCTTGACGTGCGCTCTGGGAATGACGAACACCGATGTCGCCAACTGCGGCACCACGATCTCCCACTCCCAGCGCAGCCCACACAGTTCGCCATCGCGCAGCCCCGTGTGCACGGCAAACAGCGCCATGCGTTGCAGGTGCGGCGGCAGCTCGGCAAACAGCCGATCCTGCTCCGCCCAGCTCAGGGGCCAGGGATGACGACGCTCGTGAGTTGGCAGCAGCTTGATTTTGGGAGCCGCCAGCAACCAGGTCAGACCGTGCTCGTCCATCCACTCGCCCGCCGCCAGGTTGGCGATGCGACGCACGAGCTGCAGGCCTTGATTGATGGTGAGGTTGGACACGCCTTGCCGGCGCCGGTGCTCGATCCAGGGATGTAGCGACCCCATGTGGACTTGATCGAGCGTCAGTGGCCCGATCCACCCCATGAGGTTTTTGAGCCGGCCGACATCGTCGCGCAGGCTGCGCTTATGCTGGTGCTCCAGCACGTATTTGGCCGCTGCCTGCTCGAACGTGCGCTTGGGTCGCACGCCATAGATTGTTGCCTGTCGAACCTGCTCCATCAGTCTCGCGAGGTACCTTTCCGCTTCAACGAGGTCAGTTGCTCCAGTGCTCTGGCAAATTCGCCGCCCGCAGATACGCTTGTCGATGTGCCAGACTTCGTCTCGCACGACGAGGCCGGAGAGATGTTTGCGTCCCATGGTTTTGCTCCTTTCCGTGCGGGACGCCCGTTGCGGCTCTTATAGTCTTCGAACCAGGAGTCGAGATCAAGCCGATCAAAGCCAACCCCCTGCGTCCCAATCGAGACTTCCGCTACGTAGGGGCGCACTTCGGCATTGAAGCGGTTGCGGTCCATACCGAGGTACCGCGGCGCGTCGCGAGCACGCACCACCCGTGACAACAGGTTGGCGCCAGTCGACGAATATTTGGTCATGGTAACGGCTCGGCGTCGAGGATCGTGACTATCGGTGCTCGACCAATTTTGCGCTCAACGGCAATAAGCCCTAGGTTCTCCATCCATGTAAGCGACCTGTATTTGGAGTTACGATCGACGCCGAACCGCTGCCAGGCGACATTGCCTAGCTCCACTTGACGCTTTCGTTGGTCAAATGCGGCGAACTGCAACGCGATCGCCAAGTGCAGCGACTTGCCGGGCAGACGTGCTGCCCTCAGAATCCAATCGCGGCTCACACCAGCCCCATTGGCCGTGACCTCCAAATCGCGGTTCTTCGGATTTGTCTCAGTCTGTCTCGCCATGAGTCGCACGCTCCAACATGGGCACGCAGCTTGACCGAGAATGTAGTGAGTTGCCATGCACAGAGCGTAGTGGGTTTGTGACCGCGCCCACCCTGAGGAATCTAGGCAAAGCCCAGTCAAAGCGCGTTCGCGTGACCATCGATCCGTCAATTTGTGACTAACGGCTCATCGAGCTCGCTGATATCGACAAGGAGGACCACCGGGTTGAGGCGATACCCCGCCCTCGAGCGGTTCTCGACGATCGAATTGCGATTCAGCATCAATCCCCAGCGCGCTTGAGCCAAATCGGCCGCTCGCCTTCTAAATTTACCGATCAGCTGGCGCACAGCCGCTTCATCATCTATTTGCAGTTCATCCATCAGCCTCGTCGACGGGACGAAGGCGAAGTTCTCGGGCAGGAGCTCGGCTTCTCGATCCTGGCGATATTGGGCGGCCAACACCAAGAGCAGCTCATACTGCCTAGTTGTGCCAACATCACCCAATCCCTCGACCACAAGTTGCTTGCGGTCCTCGTCGAACGCTAGATGAATGCGTGTGCTGTGCCGGAGATCCCTGACATCAGGCTCAAAGTCTGCATGCGGATAAGGCTCTGCCAGGGGTGCACGATTGACCGCAAACTGACCGTCCGCGATCACTGCCCTAAGTAGGCACCCGGGGGGCAGCGTTTTTTCACGGATGTTGGGGGCATGAAGTTGGATCGCATTGTCGATCACCTGTCCAACTTCTCGGCCGTAACGGAAATGGAGATCGTAGGCTTGCTGGACAAAGCTATCGATATCCCCAGGGGGCACTGCTGCGGCGGCACGTAAGACCTCGCCCGCATACCTGTGCAGGAAACCTGCAATGGACAAACGCGGAAATTCCAGCGCACTGGAAACAACACTGAGGGCCATACTGCGCTCGGCTCGTTCCTGTGCCAGCAGTTCGATGGCGTAACCGTCCGCGGGATCATGATCTGACAAACCTGCAGCCAGGACACCAAAGCGGCGTTGAAAACACTGGGTACAGTCTCCGCAGTGATCTGCACCTTTGGTCTTGCGCAGATGTGTGCAGCTGATGCTATGTCTGATCCAACCCGCATCTCCATGCTCTGCGACCAGGCGAATAACGTCGGCTTTTGTGAGCCAGAGGAATGGATTACCGACCTCGAATGAATGACCGAGAATATCATGAGCAAAGCAGGTCATCTGCGAAAGAACGAGCGGGTGCGTTGACCGCGTAGCCC
>JBKKCB010000019.1:0-12383 GCA_046713545.1 Hyphomicrobiaceae bacterium
GAGCAAGGCTTGCTGCTCGGCCTGCCGCTCGGGCACGTCCTGAGGCTTGAGGCGCCATTTCGAATCCGGCCTGCGCCGCCAGACGCCCGAGCCCGTGCAGGGCGCATCGATCAGCACGACGTCAAAGCGCGGGCCGAGCACGTCGAGTGCCGCCGTGTCTCCCGGCTGGAGCACCTGCGCGTTGCGGACGCCCGCTCGCTTCAACCTCTCGAAGATCGGGCGCAAGCGCACCTTGTCGCGATCGAAGGCATAGAGCTGGCCGGTGTTCTCCATCGTCGCGGCCATGGCGAGGGTCTTGCCGCCGGAGCCGGCGCACAGATCGAGCGCCTGGGACCGGGGCGCGGCTCCTGCCAGAAGAGCCGCAATCTGTGAGCCTTCGTCCTGCACCTCGTACCAGCCTTTGCCATGGGCGGGCTCGGCCTCGACGTTGGGTTGGCGGCCTGGGCCCTCAGGTGCGCGCAGCCGGACGCCGACCGAGGACAGCACTGTCGCTGCGGGCCTGGCCGCGGCAAGGGCCTTCAAGACTTTGTCGCGCGTGGTCTTCAGCGTGTTGACGCGCATATCGACCGGAGCCCGCTGGGCAAGTGCGGCGCCTTCTTCGACGGTGCGATCAGCGAACACGCGCCTCAGCGACGGCGCGAGCCATTCTGCAAAATCGCCACGCACCCAGTCCGGCGCGTCTCCCGGAACCGGACGCGACAGCCCGGCGAGTTCGTCCGCCGTCAACGGCTCCGCGGAATGCGGCGATCCGTCGGCCGCCGCCACGATGGCCTCGGGGGCCAGCGCAAGGGCACGGCCGGCCGCGCCCAGGACCAGCGCGCGGGGCTGGTCGCTTTGCATCCTGGCGGCAATGGAGTGCTTCCGGCGCAAGGCGTCGTAGACCAGATTGCCGACGGCTGCCCTGTCGCCTGAGCCTGCGTACCGGCTGGCCTTGCCCCAGTCAGCAAGAGCGACGGACGCCGGCCGATGGCGGACGATGACGTCGCCCAGGACATCGATGGCCGAGCGGATGCGTGCTCCGGGACGCACGTCAGGGAATGCCCGCGCTCAGCGCTTTCGCCCCGATCATCAGCCACATCACCAGCACGATGACTGCGCCAATGGCAAAGGCAATGCTGCGCGGCGCCACGTTGTTTGGTCCAACGTGGATGAAGGCATGCGCGACGCGTGTTGCCACAAACAGCCAGGCGAGCGTGAGGAAGAAAATGTCGACCATGCGCAAGATGAGTGCGAAGGCGGTCACTGCGTAAAAGAGAACCGGCATTTCGAACTGGTTGCGGTAATTGTTCGACGCCTTGACGGCCTGCTCGTTCCAGACGGTGTCGCCCGACAGTGCCACGTCCTGCACCGACGCCCCCTTGTCGCGGACAGAGTCACCACGCGACTTGACCATGGCCAGCAGCACAAAAAACGTAATGAGCACCTGCACCAGCACAGGGTAGATGATGACATGCTGAGACATCCGCGGTCCTTCGCGCCTGGAGTGGAGGTTGGGATTGCGTCGAGCTGCGTATCGAACGCCCGGGTCACTGTTCCGGAACGTTACTGTCCATTCAGTTGCTGCCGGGGTAGTTGGGTGCCTCACGCGTGATGATGACGCCGTGAGTGTGGCTTTCCCGCGCGGCGGCCGGCGAAATGCGGATAAAGCGTGCCCGTCCTCTGAGCTCGGTGAGATTGGGTGCACCAACATAGCCCATTCCCGCCCTGAGGCCGCCAACGAGTTGGTGCAGGACGGCGCCGACAGGACCCTTATAGGGCACCTGGCCCTCGATCCCCTCCGGCACCAGCTTGAGTTGATCCTTCACCTCCTGCTGGAAATAGCGATCGGCACTGCCGCGGGCCATGGCTCCGACCGAGCCCATGCCGCGATAAGCCTTATAGGTGCGACCCTGAAACAGATAGGTCTCGCCCGGGCTTTCGTCGGTACCGGCGAGCAGGGACCCGACCATGACGCAGTCGGCTCCCGCCGCGAGTGCCTTGACGATGTCGCCGGAATACTTGATGCCACCGTCCGCAATGACCGGCACGCCGCGCTTCTTGGCCTCTTCTACGGCATCCAGAATGGCCGTCAGCTGGGGTACGCCGACGCCGGCCACGATGCGCGTCGTACAGATCGACCCCGGTCCGATGCCGACCTTGACCGCGTCGGCGCCAGCGTCGATCAGGGCTTTGGTGCCATCACTGGTGGCGACATTACCGGCCATGACCTGGACGCGATTGGACAGGCGTTTGATGCGGGTTACCGCTTCGAGCACGCGCGCGGAATGTCCGTGCGCAGTGTCGACCACGATCAGGTCGCAGCCTGCCGCAATCAGGCGCTCGGTGCGCTCGAAGCCGTCCTCGCCGACGCTGGTGGCGGCTGCGGCGCGCAAGCGGCCCTGTTCGTCCTTGCAGGCGTGCGGATACTTCTGCGCCTTCTCGATGTCCTTGACCGTGATGAGACCGATGCAGCGGTAGTCGTCGTCGACGACGACCAGTTTCTCGATCCGGTGCTGATGCAGGAGACGCTTGGCCTCGTCGCGGCCAACGCCTTCCTTGACAGTGATGAGCTTGTCCTTGGTCATCAGCTCCGACACGGGCTGACGCATGTTGGAGGCGAAGCGCACGTCGCGGTTGGTGAGAATGCCTACCAGTTTGCCATCGCGGCTGCCGTTGCGGGCGGGCTCGACCACCGGAATGCCCGAAATCTTGTGGTTGGCCATGAGCTCGAGAGCGTCGGCCAGCGTTGCCGATGGGTGGGTGGTGACCGGATTGACCACCATGCCGGACTCGAATTTTTTCACCTGAGCGACTTGGTCGGCCTGCTGCTCGGGTGTGAGATTGCGATGGATGACCCCGATGCCGCCAGCCTGGGCCACGGCGATGGCGAGCCTGCCCTCAGTGACCGTGTCCATGGCCGAGGACAGGATCGGGATCCTGACCGAGATTTCCTTGGTGACACGTGAGGCGACGTCGGTTTCTGCAGGCAAGATTTCAGAGGCTGCCGGAACCAGAAGCACATCGTCGAAGGTCAGGCCGAGATTGGTCTCGATGATGGAGCTACGAGCGGCCATGGGCGCCTCCTTGGGCGTTACACCACCGCGGGTTGAGTTCAAGCGGGCGCGCCAGTGACCTGGCGCGCGGAAACCGGGTGCACCCGCGCTATGATGGAATCGTTGCGTGTGGGTATGTAGCAGAGGTTGCCGCGCGGCGAAAGGTGGTCAACCCGCGCATGGTGACTGCCGGGCTATGGCCTGTTTAGGCCCGCAAGGCCCGATAGCCCTGGTCGATCAGGACGGACAGGAGAATGAGGCCGAAGCCGAAGAGATCCACCGCTGTTGGCCGCTCGCCCAGCAGGACCACTGCGCCCAAAACGCCGAAGATCGGAACCAGGAGCGTGCCCAGTGCTGCCGTAGAGGCGGAAACCCGGGTAATCAGGCTGAACCACAGGGCATAGGCAACTCCCTGGGGGAAGACGATGTGAAAGGCCAGCGTGGCCGCAATGACGGGCGACAGCTCGATGCGAGGGGTCTCGAACAGCAGCATGCCGACGGCGGTGACGACGGCGCCGATGAAAATCTGCCAGGTCGTCAGGGCCAGCGGAGCACCTTCGACGCGCCGGAGCTTCAGGTAGACTGTCCCGAGCGACCAGCTGATGGCCGCCCCCATGACGTAAAGCAGGCCGACCGGGACCTGCCCGCCTCGCATCTCCATCCAGAAGGGGATGGCCAGAATGGCCAACCCGGCCGCACCGACGCCAAGCGAAAGTCCGCGCAAACGGTCGATGGGTTCGGCGAGGATGATCCGCGCGAACAGCACGGACCACAGCGGCATGGTGTAGGTGAGGATGGCGGCGCGCGAGGCCGGCATGGAGAGCTGTGCGAACACCGCGCAGATATTGAAGCCGGCAATGCCGAGAAGCCCCGCGACGAACAGATCCCGCCAGTAGCGTTTCTCAATTCTGAGGGATTGACCAGACAGCTGGGTGACCAAAGCGAGGAACGCGGCGCCGCAGCCCAGCCCGACGGCGCGCAGCGCCCAGGGCGAGAAACCGTCCAGCAGGATTTTGACGACCGGCCAGTTCAGGCCCCAGAACAGCGCCGCGAGCCAGATGCGCCACACGTTTCAACTCCTGTCGCGGCGTGTTGTGCGGTCGTGAGCTAGCCGCGAAAACCTGTGGCGAACACGTACATCTCGGCAGAGCCGGATCGGCTGGCGGGAGGCTTTATGTGGCGGACAACGGCGTAGTCCTTTTTGAGGCGATCGAGCAGCCCGCGCTCGGTGCCGCCCTGCAGCACCTTGCACAGGAACGCGCCGCCCGGTGACAGCACCTCCGCGGCAAAGCTCGCCGCCGTCTCGGCAAGATCGACGATGCGCAGATGGTCTGTTCCCGTGTGTCCGGTTGTCGGGGCCGCCATGTCAGACAGCACGACATCGGCCGATCCGTCCCGCAGGCGCGCCTTGAGTTGGTCCGGTGCGGCATCGTCGAGAAAGTCGAGCTGGATGATGTCCACGCCGGCGATGGGCTCTATCGGCAGATAGTCGATGGCAACAACCTGGCCCTTCCCGTCTGTCGATTGCACGCGCTCAGCTGCAACCTGAGCCCAGCCCCCCGGCGCGGCGCCGAGATCGACGACGCGGGCGCCGGGTTTGAGAAAACGGTACTTGTCGTCGATCTCGATCAATTTGAATGCGGCGCGAGAGCGCCGGCCCTGCCGTCTCGCGGCAGCGACGTAGGGATCGTTGAGCTGACGTTCAAGCCAAAGCTGCGACGATGTCGTGCGGCCGCGCGCGGTGCGCAGGCGCTGCTTCATCTGCCGGGCCCCGCCGATATGGCGCTGGCTGCCCGGGCTGCTCTTGCCGCTTCCCTTGCGGGTCATGGACGGTTTCGACCCTCGTGCCGTCTGCCTCCGCGATATACGCCGTCCTCGGCCATGAGAGTGGCGAGGATGCCCTCCCTCAGCCCTCGATCAGCGACGCGGATGCGCTCGCACGGCCAAGTGCGCAACAGAGCCTCCAGAATTGCGCAGCCCGCCAGCACGAGATCGGCCCGGTCGCGGCCGATACACGGCTCCGCCACCCTTTCCTCGTAGGTTCGATCAAGCAAGCTGCGGACGATGGATTGCGCATCGTTCGTGTTCATCCAGCAGCCGTCGACCCGTGCCCGGTCGTAGCGGGGCAGACCAAGATGGATGCCGGCGATGGTGGTCACGGTGCCGGACGTACCCAGCAGGTGCGTCCGCGCGCGGCGCATGGCATTGCGGAACGCATATTCGCGCTCGAACGGTTCGAGCATCTGCATGACATGGTCGACCATGGTCTCGAAGGACTGAGCGGTGACCTGCCGGCCCCCGTAACGTTCGGCCAAGGTGACGACACCGACCGGAAGCGACGTCCAAGCGGCGATGCAGTTTTGCGCTTCGACGCGTTCGCTGAGCGAATGGCGCCAGGGCCCCTGCCGTTTGGTGAGGTCCAGCCAGATGAGCTCGGAAGATCCTCCGCCGATGTCGAACACGAGGGCAAGCTCTGCCTCCGGATCAATGAGGGCCGCGCACCCAGAGACAGCCAGCTTGGCTTCGGTCTCGCGGGTCAGGACTTCAATATCGAGGCCAAGCTCGCGGTGAACGCGATCAAGAAACATGCGTCCATTGCTGGCGACGCGGCAGGCTTCGGTCGCAACGAGGCGGGAGCGAACGACGCGCGCCTTGGCAAGCTTGATGGAGCATACGCGCAGGGCGTCGAGTGTCCGCGTCATCGCGGCATCGGAGAGGCGGCCACTGACGCTGACGCCTTCGCCCAATCGAATGATGCGCGAGAAGGCGTCGATCACGAGGAAATTGCGGCGCGACGGGCGCGCAACAAGGAGTCGGCAATTATTGGTGCCGAGATCGAGCGCCGCATACGCCGGCACTCCATGGTGATCGGCAAGCGTACGAAAGTGGGAATCGCGTCCCGTCGCCCCGCGGCTCGCCGGAGGTGCGGCGGCCACACCGCCGTTAGGGGAGTCCGGCTGCCCGGTCCCGGCCGTGCCTGCCCCCCCGGCCGGCGCGACGAATTTGTCTTCCGTAAACCGTGTCACACTCATTCCCCGGTGCCTGGATCGGATACACCAGCCGTCTCGCGATGGCGGTCTTCAGGCGTTACCTGGATTCTGCGTCTTGCCGCGGACTGTAGCATTTCGAAGGTCAACGTAAAGCGTTGGTGCAGGCTTGGGTGAATAACTCCGTGAGCGGATAACACCCGGGCTGGACAATCATGGCCGGATATGGGTTCGCTTGCATCGGCGCGAGGCCCTCAGGTCACGCGCCGTTGATGTGCGGTACGCCTTCTGGGGGACGGTAAATGCCGCAGCGCTGGTCGCTTCTTATGATTGGCCTCGCATTGCTGATGCCGCTGCCGCTTGCGGCCAGCGCGCAATCGCCGCCGGCACAGGCTGAGAACGTTGCTCGATTGATCGCGGCCTATCCTGATTTCCTCGATCGTATCGAGGGCAATGCGCTGATCTGGAAGGACGGAACGCGCATGAGCATCGATGATGGGAAAGGGGCCAAGGATCTTGCGGCCATGCTGGATGGGGCAGATCTCAAAGACATGTTCTATGCGCGCTATCCGGCCGGATCGCCTGCCGATGCGCCGGCCGCCAACAGCGATCCCGGGCGCGTGCGCTACGAGCCCTTCTTCCACAAGATGTACGGCGATTGTCGCAAAGGTGAGGTGCAAGGCAAGCTGGTCGATGTCGTCTGGCTTCCCAGGAAGTGGGGCAAGACGCTGAAGGTCTCGAGCGTCAACGGCGTGGCTACGAAGCTCGCAGCCGTGTCGCGCGAGCTGGATGATCTGCCGGCGCGCTTCGACGCCTTTCTCAAGCCGGCGGCAGGGACGTTCAACTGCAGGCCCATCGCCGGAACGGATCGCATCAGCGCGCATGGGCATGGCATCGCCATCGATATCTCGACCAAGCACGCGCACTATTGGCGCTGGAGCAAGCCGGACGCCGCCGGTCAGCCGGTCTACCGCAACGAAATACCACTCGAGATTGTCGCGGCATTCGAAAAGCATGGCTTCATCTGGGGCGGCCGGTGGTACCACTTCGACACCATGCACTTCGAGTACCGGCCCGAGCTGCTGCCGCCGTGACCAGGTACGTCCGCTGGCACCATTGTGGCAAACGGCTGGGCCATGACCTAAGCTGAGTGTCAGGGAAGAACGCTGTCCGGCGTGCGCAGTGAAACTGCGCTCGCGGAGGAGGAATCGCATTGAAAGTTGATCAGGACATTGCCGCTGGTGTGTTTTTCGTCGCGCTCGGCGCCGCTGGGTTTGCTCTTGGTTGGGAGTATCCTTTCGGTACGACAGCGCGCATGGGGGCGGGCTTCGTCCCCAAGTTGCTGTGCGGGCTTCTCGTGGCGGTGGGCTTGGTTATCGCTGTGATTGGTCTGGTCCGGCGCGCCCAGCCCATGGCGCAGTGGCATCTCAAGCCGCTCATCCTGGTGCTCGCGAGCGTGCTGACGTTCGGCGCCTTGATCGAGACGGCCGGCCTTGTCCCGGCGACGATCGGGATGGTGCTGGTCGCTGCTGCCGCCTCCTTGGACACGCGCTGGCTCGAGACCACAATTCTCGGTGTTGCGCTGGCTGGCGCGGCGGTGCTGATCTTCGTCAAGGGCCTCGGGCTCGCCATGAAGATCCTGCCGGGGACCTGACATGGATCTCGTCGACAACCTGGTGCATGGCTTTTCCATCGCCCTCACCTTGCAGAACGTCCTGTTCTGCCTCGCCGGCGTTTTGCTTGGGACGCTGATCGGCGTGCTGCCCGGCATCGGGCCGGTGCCCACGATCGCGATGCTGCTGCCCTTCACCTTCGCGTTGTCGCCCGTGCCCGCGCTCATCATGCTGGCCGGCATCTATTACGGCGCGCAGTACGGCGGCTCGACAACGGCCATCCTCGTCAACATGCCGGGCGAGAGCTCGTCCGTCGTCACCTGTCTCGACGGCTACCAGATGGCGCGGCGTGGCCGCGCTGGAGCGGCACTGGCCATTGCGGCGATCGGATCCTTCATCGCTGGCACGTTTGCGACAATGCTGATCGCGGTGTTCGCCGAGCCGCTGACTCAGGTGGCGCAGAGCTTCGGTGCGGCCGAGTATTTCTCGCTCATGGTGTTTGGCCTCATCGCCGCCGTCGTGCTGGCCCAGGGCAGTATCCTCAAGGCCGTCGCCATGATTTTCGTCGGCTTGTTTCTCGGTCTGGTCGGCACCGACGTCAACACCGGCAAACAGCGGTTCACATTCGGGCTGCCGGAACTGTCGGATGGCATCGGGTTCGTGCCCATCGCACTTGGACTTTTCGGGTTGGCGGAAATCATCAACAACCTGTCGCAGCCGGACTCGCGCAGCGTCTTGCGGCAGCCGATCCGTGGGCTGATGCCGACCTGGACGGATTTCAAGACGGCGTTTCCCGCCATCGTGCGCGGGACGGGTGTCGGATCGATTCTGGGCGTGCTGCCCGGCGGCGGCGCGCTGCTGTCGGCGTTCTCCGCCTATACGCTGGAGAAGAAGCTGTCGCGCACGCCCGAACGTTTCGGCCAGGGCGCCATCGAAGGTGTCGCGGCACCGGAGGCTGCCAACAATGCCGGCGCCCAGACCTCGTTCATCCCGCTGCTGACGCTGGGCATCCCGCCCAATCCGGTCATGGCGCTGATGATCGGCGCCATGATGATCCACGGCATCCAGCCGGGCCCGCAGGTGATGCTCAAGCAGCCGGATCTCTTCTGGGGTCTGATCGCCTCGATGTGGATCGGCAACCTGCTGCTGGTCGTCATCAACCTGCCGATGATCGGTATCTGGGTCAGGTTGCTGTCGATCCCCTATCGCCTTTTGTTTCCGGCCATCCTGCTGTTCTGCTGCATCGGGGTCTACACGCTCAACAACAGCGTGTTCGAGGTGGGGCTGACGGCGCTGTTCGGCCTGCTCGGCTATTTCTTTCTCAGGGCCGGATGCGAACCGGCGCCCCTGCTCCTCGGCTTCATCCTGGGGCCGATGATGGAGGAAAACCTGCGTCGCGCGCTGCTGCTGGCGCATGGCGATGCAACTGTTTTCCTGACGCGGCCGCTCAGCCTGGGCATGCTGGTGATGGCCGCGCTGCTGATGCTCGCTGTCGTGCTCCCGGCCGTCAAAAATGCGCGCGAGAAGGCATTTCAGGAGTAGGGATCGCTGGAAACAGGCCGCCGGACAGGGAGCCTGCAACCTTGCCTTGCGAATGCCGGGCTCGATTGCTAAATACCGGGCACCTGAACGGTCCGCTGGGCATCTGCCCCTGCGCGCGCCGGTTCTGGGGGATCGTCTAATGGTAGGACTGCAGACTCTGACTCTGCCTGTCTAGGTTCGAATCCTAGTCCCCCAGCCAAAAATTATCTAATTAATTCAACATGATAGCGGTTAAGTTTGGACCCAATTAGACCCAAGATTGGACCCAAATCCGTAGGCGGAGCGCATGTCGCCGGCGGTGCCGCTTACGGCTAGGTTGGCGGCACGCGAGCGGCATTGCGGATGCCCTTGCTTGTCCCACATCTTAGTGTCGTTGGGTAATTCTCCGGGGGGGTACGAGGGAGACGGCGGCCACCATCCTCCACGCGGACCTCGAGCGGAAGGCGACATGGAACATTCCCATCCACCCGCACCTCATCGAGATGGGCTTTCTAGAGTTCGTGGAGGCCTCTGAGGAGGGGCACCTGTTCCTCACAGCACGACCAGACCGCTACAAACCGGACTCTCCCGAGAGCCGCACGAAAGACCCGCGTGGAATCATGGGTCCGTTGCAAGGCGTGAAGAACAGGCTACGGGAGTTCGCGAGGGAGGTCGTTGCTGCCCCCGATGTGCAGCCGAGCCACGGTTGGCGTCATCGCTTTAAAACTGTCGGCCGAGAGTGCGGAGTCGAGAAGATCGTCTTGGATGCTTTTGCCTTACACGAGGGAGAGAGTGTCAGTGACGGCTACGGCGAGGTCACGATGAAGACCATGCTTGCTGCTGGAGAAGATGCCGAGAACCATGTGGCAGCGGCGGACGCCGCAGGAGGAGAAGCCGACGGCGGGAGCGCTTGAGCAGATTAAGCATCGCGTCCGCCACATTGTGGGCGGGACCTTTGACCAGCGCGCGCGCGCTTTCCAGGGCGTCGTTGAGGTCCAAGGCGATGATGGGATCGTCCTAAACAACGAGGATGCGGGCGCCTTTGAGGCTCATGAACCTGCTCCTGAACCCTGACCGCCGGGGTGGAGCAGGAAGGTGAGCGCTCTGACCACGTCGTCGCTCGGCGCCGGTTTCAAGATGAAAGGCGCGCCATCGCCAGACGTGACCGTGTCGGGCGGTTGAGTGCCAAAGATCACGAAGGGCAGGCGGCGTTCTCGAAGCCTGCGCACGATGGCCCGACGTTCACGCGGTGCCAGTCCGCAATCCAGAACTGCCGCGGAAAGAAACGGGCGTTCGACCAGAATTGCGCCGCGAGCACAGTCGGTCACTACGACATCGGCATCGGCCCGCCGGAGTGCCGCTTCAAGTTCCACGGCCACGGCGGGCTCGTCTTCGATCACCAGGATAAGGCGTCCCCATAACGCACCTTCGGCCACAAGCTCTCCCCGATCTCCCGCGTTGGCGCTGCCTATTGGAGTCCTGACACACGGCCATGTGCTGTAAATCGCCGCTGGTGCGCTGTTCTCCCTCCCGTTTTGCTATGTCTTTTATTATGCGGGTCGGCGCGTAAACGGGCGCCGAGCCGTTTCGTTGGATACATTCTATGAACTTGTTTTGCACCGGATTTCAGTAGGGCAAGCCCGCCGACCTTCGTCACTGTCGGAATGCCAAAGCTCCGCGATGTGGGCTACCACAAACGCGCCGAGTACACAGTGACCACCGTCGAGACGAGAACCAGGGGCCATTTTCATCCGAACTTCGGCACTCTGCTCGGCTGCGGTTTCAGCGGCGATCGAAGCATCGAGGCGGGACAAAGCTTATGGTCGGTCCCCAACGATCGATTTAGTTGCGACGCTTTCCCCTTTGATTCCCGACGGGTGTTGACTGCGAAGGGCTGACACGCCAATTGTAACTGACATGCTGGCCCGATCGGAAAACGGAAGACTTGGCCGCCGAGCCCTGATTTGGCTTATCGCGCTGACGTTTGCCTTTGCGCCTGCGGTCAGCATCGCCTTGGCGGCGCCTTCAGGCCTTTACTCCCGCGTTCTCGTTCATATTCATGCCAACGATCACGCTGGCCACGTTCATTTCGACCAAGATCATGACCACGGGGACGACTTCGTCGGTCACGCGAGCGACGAGGAACGCAATGTCGCGGGACATGATAATGGCGATGCCGCCGACCATTCACAACTTCACGTCCACTACGATGTGGGAACACCTAGTATTCTGTTCCGGCCCTGCACGCGCATGAGCTGGGAACTCCAGTGAAGGCGCGAATTGCCCCCATGTCCGACCGGGAGCTTCGGCCTGTGCTCCGGGATCGTGTTCTCCGCCCCCCGATTACCCCAACGCAACTCTGACCTCTGCTGGCTGGCTGCTTATTGCGGCCGGTTGCCCGCATTTGTCTGACGCGTTGGGACAATCATGCCGAACTCAATCAGGATGGGCACCATACTGCGCGCGTGTTGCGTGGGACGTGCCATCGCACTCGTATCCCTTAGCAGTTTCGTGGCGCTGGCAAGCTTTGCTGTCGCCCACGAGGGCCATGATCATGACAAACCCGCGCCGCTCAACCTTCCGGTAGCCCCCCGCGTCGTCGCGGTGACGCCGGACTATGAGTTGGTCGGCGTTCTCTCCGGCGAGCAGCGGCTGACGATCTTCCTGCACCGTTTCGCCACCGGCGAGCCCGTCAAGGACGCCAAGATCGCAGTCTCCGGCACCGAGCAGCCGGACGTCGAAGCCGTCGCCAAGGAGGATGGTGTGCTCGAGTTGATCGCGCCCTGGCTGCGCTCAGCGGAACCGATCGATCTTACCTTCACCCTGACGCTGCCCGATGATCAGGACATCCTCACCGGCCGCTTAGAGAAAGCGGCAGCGATGAGCTCAACGCAAGGACAGGCGCCCGCAAGCGCGCTCGCGAAGTACCAAACCGTTCTCGTCGCACTTGGCGCGCTTGTGCTGGGCGTCCTTGTAACGTTGCTGATCAGCGGGAGCGTCGCACGGCGGCGCGGGGCATTCTCAACCGAGAGTCAGCAGGGCCCGGAGCCGGCGGAACCCGGTGTCGAAGCCGAAACGAAAGTGAAGCAGCTTCGCCGGGTGCCTGTTGTCAGCATCACCGCGCTGCTTGCGGCCAGCTTGTGTCTGCCCGACCAAGCTTACGCGCAGACCACGATCACTTTGCCGTCGGTTCCGGCAACCATGGCCACCGATGTGCCACAGCGCATGGC
>JBKKCB010000020.1:0-23504 GCA_046713545.1 Hyphomicrobiaceae bacterium
GGCCAGATGGCCGTCCATCTCACGATCTGACCACCTCACCATCTCACCCCTTCTTTTTCGGCTTCCCCTCAAAAAAGGCCTTGATGGCGGCTTGGGGTTCGCCGGTCTGGTAGGCTTGGGCGAGGGCATCGATGCCGGCCCAGATCCCCTCCTCCCCCGAGACGCGCTCCCAGCGGTTCATGAGGGCCTTCTGATTGCGGCTGGCCTCGGGCGTCGTGCGGCAGATGACGTCGAGCCAGTGCGCGACGGCCGCATCGAGGCCGGACGCCGGCACCAGCTTCTGGATGAAGCCCATGGCGAGGGCGTCGGACGCGGGAAAGGTCTCGCCCGTCAGCAGGATCTCGCGCGTCTTGCCCCATCCGATGAGGCCCGGCAGCAGGGCCGCCTCGATGACCGAGGGAAGGCCCATCTGCACCTCGGGCATGCCGAACACGGCATTGTCGGAGGCAACGCGCATGTCGCAGCTCGCGGCGATCTCGAGGCCGGCACCGAGGCAGAAGCCGTTGATGCGGCCGATCACCGGCACAGGACAGTCGCGAATCGCCTTGCAGGCCTTGTGCAAGCGCGTGATGTAGAGGCGCGAGCTGTCGGCACAGAAAGCCTGCAGCTCGTTGAGGTCGGCGCCGCCGATGAAGGAACGGTCGCCCGCACCGGTCAGCACGACGGCGCGCACGGTGCGGTCGGCGGCCATGCCCTCGAAGGCTTGCATCAGCGCTACGACGATGCTGGAGTTGAGACAATTGAGTCGGCGCTGGTTATCGACAGCGATGTGGCCGATGCGGCCGCCGGCGGGCCGTTCGTCGAAACTGATACGCACCGCGTCTTGCGACATGCTTTATGCCTCCCATGTGCTGTTGCGCCAACCATGGCAGATCCGGCGATGCCGCTCCAGAACCGCGTGACGCCCACGGGCGAGATTATTGCCACGACGGCGCGCGGCACCATGATGGGCAATCGCGGCGGAGCGTTTCATACCGCGGCCCAGACGCTGACCCATCGCCGGTGGAAGACCAAGGCCTGGATCTGCTGCGTCATCGAATTCAAGGGCCGGCACCGGGTGGTGATGTCGCCGAACCGATATACGGAGCTGTTCTTTCTCGATGAGGCGACGGCGCTCGCGGCGGGGCACCGGCCGTGCTTCGAATGCCGGCGCGCGGATGCGGTGCGATTTGCATTGGCGTGGGCTGCGGCGGCGGGACACGGGAAACGGCCCAGCGCGCCCGAGATGGACAAGACGCTGCACCCCGAGCGGACGGGGAAGGTCCCGGCGGCCACGACGGTGATCGGCGATTTGCCCAACGGAAGCTTCGTGGCGTGGCAGGGGCAGCCGCATCTGGTGCTGGCCGGCCGGCTGCGGCCCTGGACCGTGGACGGCTATGGGCCGGCCTTCAGCGTGTCGTCCGCCGACCGCCTCCAGGTTTTGACGCCACCGTCCATCGTTGCCGCACTTTCAGCCGGATACTGGCCCATGGTGCACATCTCCGCTCAGACGGGATGGTGAGGGGCGACTTCGGGGAGACGTCATGACGCGTTCAAGTCTGCGGCGCACGTTGCGCCGATGCTATTGGGTGCTGGGGCTGGTGCTGGCCTTGTCGCTGGTCACCAAGCTCGCAGGGCACATTCCGGGACTCGCGGGCGGGCCACTGGAGGCGCTGGGGCGCGACGTCTACGACTACATGAAGGACATGGCACTGGTGTTCGTGACCGTGGTCGCGGCGTATCTCGCGAGCGTGTTCCAGAAGCGGCACACCTTCGTGGAAGCGCTGCGCCGGGAGTGGCACGACATCATCAAGGCGAAGTCGGCGCTGTTCGCGTTCACGCAGATCGAGGCGCCGACGCAGAAGGACTACGTGGCGGCGTTCTGCGCCATCTCCGAAGGCATCGACAACATGCGCTCGGTCTACAAGAACGTGGGCGAGACAGGGAGCCTCGTGGGGCTTTACCCCTACGAGCCGCTGCACGACATGCGCCGTGCGCTGCAGACGCTGGAGCCGCGCAAGAACCCGACGCTCAGCGAGCAGCAGCGGACCGAGGCGCGCAAAGCCATCCTCGAAAGCTGGTACGCGTTGCGCGAGCAGTTTCTGGAAGAACTCGATCTGGAGCCGCCAGACCACCCCTTGCTCGTGCCGAGAAGCCGCCGCGTCAAGGCGCAGGGCGCAACCCGCCGGGCGACCGGGCGGCTGCAGTCGCAAGGCAAGATCCAGATAGGTCTCCCGGCTGCCGAACCCGATATCGAGGCATCGACGGCCGGCATCGAGGAAACTGGTCCTGCGCCCGTGGCGGCGGGCACGCGGGCTTAAACTAGAGGCGCGATCCGGCAGTTGTATAGACGGGCGCGGGGCGTGGAGGCGGCACTGCCACCTTTTCGGCCTGCGGCACGTCCAGGGCAGCATAGGCGGCGTTGACGCGGCGGACCATGTTGGCAAGGTATTCGCCGACCTCATCGGGAAGCGCCGCGCTGGCGTAGCGATCGGGGTGATAGAGCTTCGCAAGCTTATGATATGACTGCTTGATTTCATCCCACGCAGCCGTCGCCGGGACGCCAAGGATGGAATGCGGATCAAAGATGTCGGCCCCGGCCCGCATTTTCAGGCTACCGGCCTTGGGCACGCCTATCGGCTTGAGCGCCGCG
Organism: Hyphomicrobiaceae bacterium; assembly: GCA_046713545.1. Classification (GTDB taxonomy): domain Bacteria; phylum Pseudomonadota; class Alphaproteobacteria; order Rhizobiales; family Hyphomicrobiaceae; genus CADEFX01. The sequence continues at coordinate 2,633 of JBKKCB010000020.1, forward strand.
ATCTGGCTCTTGGCCACGAAGCGCCGGTCGCCGCCATAGGGCTCGAACTCGATGAACGGACCGCTGCTGTTGAGCGTATCGGAGAGCACCTTCCCCACGGGTACGAGCACTTTGCCCTTGAGCATCGAGCCGTCAACGAGGGTCACCTCGACTGGAACGGCGCTGGGTTCGGGGATATTGTCAATTCTGGTGCGTTCGAACATGGCTGGTCCGTACCGTTCTGAGACGCGATGCCGCGTTTCTTCGGACGTTGCAGGAAACATGCTGCCTTAAGACGTGTTAAGAGCGCACGGACTGGCGTGCATGGCGCTCCTGTGGTACGCCCCGCGCAACCCTTTTTGCAGCGCACCATCGAAGGTTTGGAATGGAACTGCGCAATATTGCGATCATTGCCCACGTCGACCACGGCAAGACCACCCTGGTCGACGCTTTGCTCAGGCAGGCCGGTGCCTTCCGCGACAATCAGCGGGTGGCGACGCAGGCCATGGATTCCAACGACCTGGAGCGCGAGCGGGGCATTACCATCCTCGCCAAGTGCACCTCGATCCTGTGGAAGAACACGCGCATCAACATCGTGGATACGCCCGGCCACGCCGACTTCGGGGGCGAGGTCGAGCGCATCCTCAACATGGTGGATGGGGCGATCGTCCTGTGCGACGCCTCCGAGGGTCCCCTGCCGCAAACCAAATTCGTCGTCTCCAAGGCGCTCAAGCAGGGCCTGCGGCCGATCGTGGCGATCAACAAGATCGACCGGCCGGACGAGCGCCACGTCGAGGTGCTGAACGAGATCTTCGATCTGTTCGCGGCGCTGGAAGCCACCGACGAGCAGCTCGATTTCCCGATCCTGTACGGCTCGGGCCGCGACGGCTGGATGGCCACCGACCCCGCCGGCCCGCAGACAGATTTGGCGCCGCTGTTCGATCTCATCATCAGCCACGTGCCTGCGCCGACCGTGACGGAAGGTCCATTCCGCCTGCTGGCGACGACGCTGGAGGCCGATCCTTACCTCGGGCGCGTGCTGACGGGGCGCATCACCTCGGGGAGCATCAAGCCGAACCAGACCATCAAGGCGCTCACGCGTGATGGCGCTCTGATCGAAACCACGCGCGTGACCAAGGTGCTGGCCTTCCGCGGCCTGGAGCGCACGGCGGTCGACGAGGCCCTGGCGGGCGACATCGTCGCCATCGCGGGCGTCACCGAAGCAACCGTGGCCGACACGCTGTGCGATCCCATCGTGGAAACGCCGATTCCGGCCCAGCCGATCGATCCGCCGACGCTCTCCATGACCTTCCGCATCAACGACGGCCCGCTGGCCGGCCAGGAAGGCGACAAGGTGCAGAGCCGCGTCATTCGCGAGCGGCTGCTGAAGGAGGCGGAGCGCAATGTCGCCATCCGCATCACGGAGAATGCCGACAAGGATTCGTTCGATGTCGCCGGGCGCGGGGAGCTGCAGCTCGGCATCCTGATCGAGAACATGCGGCGCGAAGGCTTCGAGCTGACGGTGTCGCGGCCGCGCGTCGTGTTCCGCACCGACGAGGCAACGGGCGAAAAATTGGAGCCGATCGAGGAGGTCATCGTCGATGTGGACGAAGGCTACTCCGGCGTCGTGGTGCAGAAGCTGTCGGAGCGCAAGGGCCAGCTCAACGACATGCGTCCTTCGGGCGGCGGGCGCCAGCGTCTCGTCTTCCTCGTACCGACGCGCGGGCTGATCGGCTATCAGTCGGAGCTCTTGTCGGACACGCGCGGCACGGCCGTATTGAACCGGCTGTTCCATGCCTACGCGCCCTTCAAGGGTGACGTGCAGGGGCGGCGCACCGGCGTGATGATTTCCAACGGCGACGGCGAGTCCGTGGCTTACGCGCTCTTCAACCTCGAGGATCGCGGACCGCTGATGATCGACCCGCAGACGCGCGTCTACGAGGGCATGATCGTGGGCGAGCATGCGCGCGACAACGACCTGGACGTCAACGTGCTGAAGGGCAAGAAGCTCACCAACGTGCGCGCCTCGGGCAAAGACGACAACGTCAACCTGACGCCGCCCATGCGCATGAGCCTGGAAAAGGCCATGGCCTACATCACCGATGAGGAGCTGGTGGAGGTGACGCCCAAGACGATCCGTCTGAGAAAGCGCTGGCTCGATCCGCACATGCGCAAAAAAATGGAGCGTGCGCGGGAGGCTGAGCGGGAGGCGGTTTAGGAACGCGTGCCACCGAAGGTCAGAGAGTTAGTCGCCGATCTCGAACGGGCCGGATTTGTTGATCGCGGTGGCAAAGGGAGCCATCGCAACTTCGTTCACGTGAAAGTCGCCAAGCCGATTACTATATCTGGCAAAGCAGGCGACGATGCCAAAGCCTATCAGATCAGGGCTGTTCGTCGCGCGATAGAGGACTCCCGATCATGAGAGATAGCGCCCGGTACGTCAAAATCGTGGAATGGTCCGATGAAGATCAGTGCTACGTGGGAAGTGCGCCCGGCTTGATCTACGGCGGATGTCACGGCAGCGATGAAAAACTCGTCTTCGACGAACTGTGTCAGGCGGTCGAGGAAGCTATCAAGCTTTACAAACGGGACGGCAAAGCATTGCCGCCAGCGACGGCCGGGACGGACCTCGCCAACCGGTTGACGACGGCTGCGTAGTCCAGGGGGCTGCATGCGAAAAATCCTGCTCATCACCGGTGCGTCGCGGGGAATCGGGGCGGCGACGGCGCGGCTGGCGGGGCAGCGCGGGTATGACGTGGCGGTCAACTATGCGCGCGATGCGGCAGCGGCCGAGGCGGTGGTGGCCGACGTGAAGGCAGCCGGCGGGCGCGCCGTGGCCATCAAGACCGACGTCGGTAATCCCGCGCAGGTGCGCGATCTGTTCGCGGCGGTCGACAAGCAGCTCGGGACGGTCGATGCGTTCTTCAACAACGCCGGCATCCTGTGGCCGCACGCGCGTTTCGTCGACATTTCCCACGATCAGCTCATGCAGACGCTGGACATCAATCTCATCGGCGGCTTTGTTGCCAACCAGGAAGCGGTGCGCCGCATGTCGACGCGGCTGGGCGGCAAGGGCGGCGTGATCGTCAACATGTCGTCGATGGCGGCACGGCTCGGCGGCGCGTTCGAGTGCCTGGACTACGGCGTCTCCAAGGGCGCGGTGGATACGATGACGGTCGGGCTCGCCAAGGAGCTGGCGGCCGAGGGGATTCGCGTCAATGGCCTGCGGCCCGGGCTGATCGAGACGGAGATCCACAAGTCGAGCGGGGAGACGGACCGGGTCGGGCGGCTCGCGTCCAGCATTCCCATGAAGCGTGGCGGCACGGCGGAAGAGGTGGCCGAGGTCGTGCTGTGGCTCCTCTCGGATGCGGCATCCTACGTGACCGGCGTCACTGTCGATGTCGCCGGTGGCCGTGGACTCTGACGGCTTCGCGCGCGAGATCGCGCGCTGGGACCTGACGTCGGACGGCGCGCCCCTCGTCACGCACAGCAGCCGACTTCTGCCCGTGCGCTACCGGGGCCTCCCGGCGATGCTCAAGGTGGCGCCGGGCGAGGAGAAGGACGGCGGAGCGATCCTGTAGTGGTGGGACGGAGACGGCGCAGCTCGTGTCTATGCGTTGGAGGACGATGCCGTGCTGATGGAGCGTGCCGAAGGGCCGCGGTCGCTGGCCGACATGGCACGCCATGGTCAGGATGACGAGGCGACACGCATCCTCTGCGCGGCCACGGACCGGTTGCATCGCCCTCCCGGCAAGGCGCTGCCGAAGCTCACGACGCTGCAAGATTGGTTCGAACCGCTGGCGCCTACGGCGGCTCAGCGCGGCGGGCTCTTGGCGCAGGCGCACGCGACCGCGCGCGAGCTGCTCCAGGCGCCGCGCGATGTCGTGATGCTGCATGGCGATATCCACCACGGCAACATCCTCGATGACGGGGCACGCGGATGGCTTGCCATCGACCCGAAGGGACTGCTCGGCGAGCGCGCGTTCGACTACGCCAACATTCTTCGCGATCCCGACGAGGAGGTGGCGAAAAGGCCGGGCCGCTTTGCCCGTCAAGTCACGGTGATTGCGCAAGCCGCGCGTATCGATCGCAAACGGCTTCTGCAATGGGTGCTGGCGTTCACCGGCCTTTCGGCGGCGTGGATCTACGCCGACGGAGATGCCCCGGACTTCGACCTCCCTATCGCGCGCCTCGCAGCCGACGAGCTCAGCCGAAGCCCGGAATAGCCAGCGCCAGCGTATAGCCGTTGAGCATGAGCAGCGTGCCAAGCGCGCCCACGCCGAGGCTCAGGAAGACGAGCAGATCGGTGCCGGCGATGATGGCCACGGAGGCCAGCACGATGGCGATCTGCAGCAGCGCCTGGGCAAGATCGAAATAGGGGTCTTTGCGCAGGGCGCGGTCGCGGTCGGCCTCGATGCTCTTGGCCTTCGCAAACAACTCATCGAGACCCTCTCCGGTCTTGGCGTCGGTGCTGTAGAGCGCCGCCGTATCGCGATACGACTTGATCTTGGCTTCGATGGCCGTGCGCGCTTCCGGCCTAATATCGGATTGGGCCAGGAGCATCAGCTCGAGCTGATCGGCCGCCAGCCTGATGTCGTTGCGCCGGATGTTCTTGGCCTGGAAGAAGGCCCAGGTATTGGCTGCATCGATGTTGGCGCGGTTTGCATCCTTGGTGGCATTGTCGCCGCCCATCACGCAGATGGCGAGCAAGGCCGCCAGAATGCCGACCCAGACGCCGATCCACTTGTTGCGGCTGCCACTGTCGGTAAACGCATCGCGCACGTCGTCGATGGAAACCATGTGTATCCCCCTCCTCGCGTCAAAGCATCAAAGCGTCAGATCCTTGCGGCCCGCGAAGCTGCCGTCGGTGTTCAGGCGGTAGATCATGGGCACGCCGGTGCCCAGCTCGCGCTTGATGATGGCTTCGCCCGACAGCTTCTCGATACTCATGATCAAGGCGCGCAGCGAGTTGCCATGTGCCGCCACGAGCACCGTCTTGCCGGCTTTGACCGCCGGCAGGATCTGCGCCTCATAATACGGCAGAACGCGCGCGGCGGTGTCCTTGAGGCTTTCGCCGCCGGGCGGCGGAATATCGTAGCTGCGGCGCCAGATGAGAACCTGCTCATCGCCCCAGCGCTTTCTGGCATCGTCCTTGTTGAGGCCGGAGAGATCGCCGTAGTCGCGCTCGTTGAGGGCCTGGTCCTTATGCGTTTCCAGTCCGGTCTGGCCGAGTTCCTCGAGCATCAGCGTCAGCGTCCGCTGCGCACGCTTCAGGTCGCTGGTGTAGGCGACGTCGAAGGTCAGATGCTCGGCCTTGAGGAGTTTGCCGGCTTGCCTCGCTTCCGCGATGCCTTTCTCCGTGAGGTCCACATCCTTCCAGCCCGTGAACAGGTTGAGCTTGTTCCACTCGCTCTCGCCATGACGCACCAGCACCAACACGTTGCTCATTGTGTCTGCCCGATCCTCTCGCGTTGCCGCCTACAGACCCAAAACGTCGTTCATTGAAAAAAGTCCCGGACCCTTGCCGCGACCCCACAACGCGGCCTTGACGGCGCCGCGCGCGAAGATGCCGCGATCGGTGGCCCGATGCGTCAGTTCGATCCGTTCGCCCTCAGCGGCAAAGATCACCGTGTGCTCGCCGACGACATTGCCGCCGCGCAGGGTGGCAAAGCCGATGTCGCCTTTGCGGCGCTCGCCCGTATGGCCGTCGCGCACGCGCACGCTCGTTGATTTGAGGTCGACGGCACGGCCATCGGCGGCCGCCTGGCCCAGCATCAGGGCGGTGCCCGACGGCGCGTCCACCTTGTGCTTGTGGTGCATCTCTAGAACTTCGATATCGAAGTCCGCGTCCAGGGCCGCCGCGACCTTGCGCGTCACCGCGACCAGAAGGTTGACTCCCAGGCTCATGTTGCCGGCGCGGATGATCGTGGCGTGGCGCGCCGCTGCCTTGACCGCCGCCTCATCGGCCGCCGACAGCCCGGTCGTGCCCATGACGTGAACGATACGGGCATTGGCGGTCAGCCCCGCCAACTCGACGCTGGCCGCGGGCACGGTGAAATCGAGAACGCCATCAACCCGTGCCACGACATCCAGGGGATCATCCGTGATGGGAATATTGATCTTCCCCAGACCGGCCAGCAGGCCGGCATCCTCGCCCACCGCCAGCGAGCCCGGATGCTCGATGGCGGCGGCCACGACACAACCGTCAATGGCGTGTATCGCGCGCACGAGCTCGCGCCCCATGCGGCCTGCAGCCCCCATCACCGCCAGCTTCATCTCGCTCATGTGCGATCCTCGTCATATCCCCGGCGCGGTATAGCAAAGGACGTGAGCAGCGCAAAAAAGTTTCCGTCGGGTCATGTTTAGCGTGTTTTGACACTATCGAGCGGGTTTGCATGATAGGACGGCCGCGCACGGCTTTTAGCGTTTTTCGGATACCTTCGACCACCCTCGCGGGAGAGGACAATGCGGGCGGCACTTGCAGGGATGCTGACGGCGATCGCCGCCGCGATGCCAACGGCTGGTCACGCCAACCCGTTGAAGAGCCAGTACACGACCATCGAGCTGAAGTCTTGTACCAAGCTCAAGACCCATCCCGACGGGTCCGCCTGGCGTTGCCGGGGACTTCCGGGCTATCCGGTCTACATCGCCGAGGGTGACTTGCGGACGTTCATGAGCGTCGGGGCCAACGCGGAAAAGCGGCGCGCGGCGGAGCAGACGCTCGGCCCCTTCAACACAATTTTTCCCGCCGGCTCGCGTCGGGCCACGCTGGAATGGCGGTTCGACCGCAAGGGGACCGAGGTCATCCCGTACGCGACCATCCCGCGGTACTACACCAAGAACGACACGGGCCTCGGCGAAGTGATCGTCGTGACGAAAGTCAGCCCCGCGCAAACGTGCCAGATGGCGTACATCGACGCGCTGGCGACACCCGATCCGATCGTGCTGGCGCACAAGATTGCCGACGAGACGGCGCGTTCGTTCGACTGCCGGAAGGAGCCCGCCACTGCCGGCCCCACAGGCAAAAGCCCGCTATGAACGGCACGTGCTCCGCTGTCAGGACCAGGCGTACGCGATCTTCTGCAGACGCGCGCCGCCGATGCGATCGGTGGATTTGGCGATAGGCCTGCCTCCGCGCCGCCAATAGAAATCCTGCGCGGCAGCATTGTCAGCCAAGGCCCAGATGATCAGCCCGTTCAACTTGCGCTGATCGAGCGCATAACGCACACCTTCGAACAGGTGCTCTCCGAACCCCAGACCTTGATAGGTCGGCATCAGATAAATTTCGTAGATCTCGCCCTGGTATTTGCTCTTCAGGCGGGAGCGCCCGAACGTGGCGTAGCCTGCGAGCGTTCCGGCAACTTCGAGCACAAGCAGACCGTCGCCACTGGCCACGGCATTTTTCCACCACGCCTTGTCGCGGCGGCGGATGATGCTCTCCAGGTGCAAATGCGGAATGACTCCGCGATACGAGGCTTCCCAAGTCTCACGGAACAGGCTGGTCAACGCGCCGGCGTCGTCCAGCGTGCCCTTGCGTACCGCGATCTCTGACCGAGACTGCAACATGGAAAACAGTATAGACGCATCGCGCGGGTTTGAAATGCGCAAATCGCGTCAGACGGCATTCAGCCTCAGTTGTGATCTTCCGGGAGCACGGGCAGGGGATAAACCTCGACGCCGTCGTCGGCGAGTTCCTTGACCTCGGCGGGGGATGCCTCGCCATAGATGCCGCGCTGCTCCACTTCCTCATTGTGGATCTTGCGCGCCTCCTCGGCGAAGCGCGGCCCCACATACTCGGACTTGGCGATGACCTCTTCGCGTAACTGGCGCATCATCTGAAGGAGTTCACGCTGTCCCGAATTGGCGACACGTTGCGGGCTGACCGGCGCTGCCGGTGCCGGCGGCACGGCCGTCTCGCGTGCGGCTCTTGGTGTTTTCGAGGACTTGACGACGCTCGGAGCCATGAGCGCCTTCGTCACGTCGGTGGAGCCACAGTTCGGGCACACCACGAGACTGCGCTTGGCCTGCCGGTCGAACGCGTCGGCGTTGCGGAACCAGCCCTCGAACTCGTGTTTCGCAGCGCACTGCAGCCGATATCGAATCATGACGTACGTCCAATCCCTTCAAGGCGACCGGCACGCGCAACACCGAAGGGCTGATCGTGTCCGAGGGAGGGCATGCGCCGACGGGCATCGTTCACCTCACTGCAAACTATATCAGCAAGAATGACGGAAGGCTGAACGCCATCGGCCGCTTCAGCAATTATTTCGCCCCATGGTGAAATGACAATGCTGTGGCCAAACGTCTCACGGCCGCTGGCGTGCGTTCCGCCCTGGGCTGCCGCCAGGACGTAGCTGCCGGTCTCGATGGCGCGCGCCCGCAGCAGGACGTGCCAATGCGCGGCGCCCGTCTGCTGGATGAAGGCAGAAGGCACGGCCAGGAACTGGGCGCCGGCCTGGGCCAGGGCCCGGTAGAGACCGGGAAAGCGCACGTCATAGCAGATGGAAAGACCGAGCGGTCCCCACGGCAAATCGGCCACGACGGCGTTGCTCCCCGCCTGGAAATGCTTGGACTCGCGGTAGCTCTCCCCGCTGCCGGGCGCGGCGTCGAACATGTGAATCTTGTCGTACCGCGCCGCAATGTCCCCACTCGGGGCAAACAGATACGACCGGTTGGCTAGTCTGCCCGACGGCAGCAGCACGCTCATCGAGCCGAGATGCAGCCACAGCCCGAGGTCGCTGGCGAGACTGGAAAAATGCGCAACAGCCGGATTGCCCTCTTCCGGCACTGTGCCGGCGAACCACTGACGGCTGGTGGCTTCCATGAGGACGGTGAATTCGGGGGTTTGCACATACTGCGCGCCCTGCCGTGCCGCCTCGCGGATGAGGTGCGTCGCGTCGTCAAGATTGCGGCCGACGTCGCGCCCGGTGCACATCTGGACCAGCGCGGCACGAAACGAGGTCGAGGGTGAGGGCGCAGTGGACATGTCGCTCCTCCGCCTGACGGCTCAAGCTGCGAACAGCGGGTCGAGCCGGCCTGCATTCTCCAGCTCGTAGAGTTCGTCGCAACCGCCGACGTGGACATCGCCGATCCAGATCTGCGGCACGGTATAGGCGCCGCCGGCGCGCTCCGTCATTTCCTCGCGCAAGTCGGAACGGCCGTCGACCGCAATCTCGTCGAAGGCGACCTGCTTGGAGGTCAGCAGTCGCTTTGCGGCCAGGCAATAAGGGCAGAACCGCGTGGTGTAGATGGTGACTTTGGGCATGGATGCTCGGGATCGTCAGGGCCGGCCACGAATCTAGTGGCTATTCGATGCGGCGCAAGACCCAAGGCTTGCAGCTACAGAGTGGTGGCGCCCGGATCGACGACGAGAGCGAGCGCCAGCACGTCGACACGTGCGGCCCCCGCCGCCAACAGGACGCGAGCGCAGGCATCGACCGTTGCCCCGGTGGTGATGACGTCGTCGACCAGCAGCACGCTCGCGCCCTTGAGCCGCAGCCGGTGCCGCGGAGAAACGTCGAACGCGCCGCTGACGTTGCGACCGCGCTCCAGGCGCGACAACCACACCTGGCTGCGGGTTGCACGAATCTTGCGGAGAATATGTGGAGCGTACGCCAACTCGGTGCGCCGCGACGTCTCCTGCGCCAGTATCGCCGCCTGGTTGAATTGCCGGCGCAGCAGCCGGCCCCGGGCCAGCGGCACCGGCACGATCATGGTGATCCCGGAGAACAGCGGAGCCCCCGCGCTCACCAGCCATGTGCCAAACAACCGGCAGGCATCGTGGCGATCGGAATACTTGAAGGCGTGGATCAGATCGCGCATGACGCCGTCGTAGGCAGCAACGGCACGCGCGCGGCCATAGGCAGGCGGATGGGCCACGGCTGCAGCCGACACCATTGCCTCGCCTGTGCCGAAAGGCATCGGCAGCCCGAGCCGGTCGCAGAGCGGCGGGCGGATGAAGCGGATATCGCGCCAGCAAGCGCCACAGACCTCGTGATGGCGCGCGAGCGGCACCCGGCAGGCGAGGCAAATGGGCGGCACAATGATATCGGCCATGGCACGGGCGACGTTGCCCAAAACCGAGGCAATGGCCCCTCGCGGCCGCTGCGCCGGCAGGTCACCGGCTTCCTGCGGGCTTTGCATGACCGCACTCCAGTTTTGCCGGCAAGCATGCTAGTCCATGCCGGAAGCAATCGCGAGGTCCAGGTTCCAATCGTCCGCCGATGAGTGCCGAGCACACCATATTCGACCGGGATCTGCTGACGGCGCATCGCGACCGGTTTGCCGCCGGTGCCGAACAGCACGACTTTCTGCTGCGCCACGTCGCGGAAGATCTGGCCCAGCGGGTGAAGCTCGTCCGCCGCAGCTTTCCCGTCGGGGTAAACCTTGGGGCCTATCATGGCGCCGTCAGCCGCCGTCTGCGTGAGCTCGGCACCATTGATATGCTTATCGACCTCGAACGATCACCCAGGCTGCTGGCCCGGTGCGATGGACCGCAAGTGCTGGGCGATGAGGAATGGCTGCCGTTCGCGCCTGCCTCCCTCGATCTCGTGGTGTCGGGCTTGGCGTTGCAGTTCGTCAACGACCTGCCCGGGACGCTGATCCAGATCCGGCGCGCGCTCAAACCCGACGGCCTGATGCTGGCAGCCCTGCTCGGCGGGCGCACGCTGCACGAATTGCGCGAGGCGTTTACGCAAGCAGAGACCGAGGTCGAGGGGGGTGCCAGTCCGCACATTGCCCCCTTTGCCGATATCCGCGACCTGGGCGGCCTCCTGCAGCGCGCCGAATTCGCGCTTCCGGTTGCTGATACAGACACCTTGACCGTTGCCTACGATACCGCGTTCGATCTCATGCGCGACCTTCGCAGCATGGGGGCAGCCAATGTGCTTCACGAGCGCCGGCGGGCTCCTCTGCGCCGCGCCACCGTGCAGCGTGCGGTCGAGATCTACGCGGACCGTCATGGTGCAGCGAACGGCCGAATACCCGCCACGTTCGACGTCATCACCCTGACAGGGTGGGCGCCGCACGATAGCCAACAGAAGGCGTTGCGTCCCGGCTCGGCAACCGCCCGACTCGCCGACGCGCTTGGCGCCAGGGAGCAGCATGCAGGTGAAAAGACTACACCCCAACAGGTGCGTAGACCCAAAAAAGTATAGGTCTAAAGTGGCCTCGTCCGCGGAGCGCAACCTATTGGCATCCGGTTCGTTTGCACGGGTTGACCATCGGAGCCCCGACGTGACGTGTTATCCTGTCCCTGCCGGTCGGAACGCAGCACCCGCGAATCGCGCGGCCGCATACAGTGAGCACGCTCATCGTGGCTAACGAGTCGATGGCAGGGCAGACAAGGCCGAAGTGGCTGGACAAGGTATATTCGATCCTCGAACCGCTGCTGGCCACAAGAGCGTGGCCCATCTGGCTCCACCTCGTCCTGTTCGCAGCCGCCCTGTTGACTCCCATTCTTGTCTATACAGTTCTGCTCGCTCAGCATCTGACCGGATACGAGCAGCGCGCCCGCGAGGTGCAGTTGACCTCCATTGCGCGCTCGCTCGCCGCCGATGTCGATCGCGAAATCAGCGGCATCATTTCGACGCTGAAGGCGCTCGCCAATTCGCCGTCGCTGCAGGACGGAAACCTGGAGGCTTTCTATCAGCAGGCCAAGCTCACGCTGGCGCCGGCGAACCGGAACGCCGTGCTGATGGACACGGCCGGCCGCCAGTTGGTGAACACACGTGTGCCATGGGGCGCCGTTCTGCCCTATACGCAGAGAGACAACACGCGATTTGCGCGCATGATCGCTCAGAGCCGGCAACTGAACGTGTCGGACCTGTTTGTCGGCACCGTCTCGCGCGAGCATCTCGTGAGCGTCAGCGTCCCTGTTTTCCGCAATGACGACGTCGCTTATGTCCTGGTCCTCTCTATAACGACAACCGATTTTCTGTCCATCTTGCGCCAGTCACAGCTGCCAAACGAATGGTTTGCCGCCATTTCGGACCGCAAGGGCATGATCATCGCACGGACTGCGGCTCACGATGAGTTTGTCGGCAAGCGGATTTCGGGTCAGTCGCTCAATACGAACGGCCAAAAAGAAGGCGTCCTGCGCTCGGTCGACCTTCAAGGCCGTTCCTCGCTGCAGGCGTTTCATTGGTCCGAGCTGAGCGGGTGGCGCTTTGCGACGTGGGCCCCGATCGCCGTCATCGAGGCCCCGTTTCGCGACTTGCGGCTCTGGCTGCTTGGGCTTGGCGCTGGATCGCTGGCGCTGGCGGCACTCCTCGCGCTGTATTTCGGCACGCGGCTGTCGGCACCGATCGCAGCCGCAGCGGCGGCGGGGCGCCTCCTCGGCCAAGGCCGTGTCCTCAAGCCGCTATTATCACCCCTCAAGGAGGCCAACGAGGTTGTGGATGCCTTGCGCGCAACCTCGGTCGAGATCCGCCAGCGCGCGCGCGAAGTCAAGAACAGCGATGCGCGCCTGCGCATGGCGCAGAACCTTGCGGGACTGGCGACGTTCGAGTGGAATTTGCGGACACAGCAAATTGTCTGCTCGGAAAATTTCCGAAGCCTGTTCGGGCTTCCCGAGAGCACGGATCTCACACCCGCGAACCTTAGCTCGGTCATACATGCGGAAGATCGGGCACGGACCGACGCCGACATAAACCGCGTCAAAACGTCGGGGGGAAACTACGACTTGGAGTTTCGCATCCTTCTGCCCGACAACACGGTCCGCTGGATTGCCGCGACGGGCGAGGCCATCCTGGATCAGGAAGATGTACCGCAGCGTGTGATCGGCGCGAACTACGACGTCACGGAATTCAAGATCGCTGCCGAAACGAACGCACAGCTCGCCGCTGTCATTCAATCATCCCAGGATGCGGTGATGTCCATGGGCTTGGACGGCCTCGTGCGCACGTGGAATCCCGGGGCCGAAGAGCTGTTCGGCTATCGCGCCGACGACATCATCGGCAAGCCGATCCAGACACTGTATCCAGAAGGAACGCAGGCAGAGTACAACGCCATATACTCGAGTTTGCGCGAGGGGCAGCCGACGCGTCGCGACGTGGTTCGGCGCCACAAGGACGGCAGCCTCGTCGACGTCAACATCAACATCTCCCCGATGTACGGACCCGGCGGGCGGGTATCGGGCTTCTCGTCGATCGTACGCGACATTTCAGAGCGCAAGGAGCAGGAGGAGCATCTGCGCCTCGTCATGCGCGAGCTCTCGCATCGCTCGAAAAACCTGCTGGCCGTGATTCAAGCCATGGCCCGGCAGACCGCGCGGTCGAGCACCGATCTGGAAGAATTCGAGAAGAATTATTCCCAACGCCTGCAGGCCCTGTCGGCGTCGCAGGACCTGATCGTCAATCAGAACTGGCACGGGGCACCGCTGGCCGATCTGCTGCGCTCGATCCTGACGCCGTTCGCTGATGATGTGGACGAGCGCATCGATCTGGAGGGTCCCAGCCTCAATGTGACGCCGACGGCGGCGCAAAACCTGGCTCTGTCCATCCACGAGCTGGCCACCAATGCGTCGAAGTACGGTGCGCTGTCCGTTCCCGCCGGCAGGGTCAGCCTCACGTGGAGCATCCTGCGTGGAGACAAAGGCGAAGATCACGTGCGAATTCGTTGGGTGGAAAGGGGTGGCCCGCCCGTGAAGGAGCCGCGGCGGCAGGGCTTCGGGCACATCGTCATCAAAAAGATGATTGCACAGGCGCTCGAGGCCGATGTCGATCTGGCATTCGCCCCCGAGGGCGTGACGTGGACGCTGCTCATGCCGACGTCCTTCATCGCCAGATAGCGCCCCGCCGTGTTCCAGCGGCGAACCCCGAGCGCGCATGATACTGGCGGCCACCGGCTGATCGCGCTAGGAAAGCCCGTTCACCGCTCAACATCCCAGCGAGGATTGCGCATGACCACCAACCGGCAGGTGAAGCTTGTGAAGCGGCCGCAGCCCGGCATGCTTGCGCGCGACGTCTTCGCCGTCGAGGACGGACCTGTGCCGGAGCCGGCACAGGGGCAGTTTCGGGTGAAGGTCCAGTACGTCTCGCTCGATCCGGCCATGCGCGGATGGGTGAGCGACGCGAAATCGTACGTTCCTCCCGTCGGCGTCGGCGAGGTGATGCGAGCCTACGCGGCGGGCATCGTCGACGCCTCCAACCATCCCGACTTCAAGATCGGCGATGCCGTGCAGGGCATCTTCGGTGTGCAACAGTATGCGCTGTCGAAGGGCGCGCGCGTGTACAAGGTCGATACCGATGCGGCGCCACTCGCGCGATGGATCGGGGGACTCGGCATGCCCGGGTGGACGGCCTATTTCGGGTTGCTCGAAGTCGGCCAGCCGAAAGTGGGAGAAACGGTGGTGGTGTCGGCGGCGTCAGGGGCCGTCGGGTCGATCGTCGGGCAGATCGCCAAGATCAAGGGCTGCCGCACGGTCGGCATCGCCGGTGGTGCCGACAAGTGCCGCTACGTGACGCAAGAGCTCGGCTTCGACGCCTGTCTCGACTACAAGGCCGGCGGCCTTGCACAACAGCTCAACGACGCCTGCCCGAAAGGCGTCGATGTGTACTTCGAGAATGTCGGGGGCGAGATCCTCGACGCGGTGCTGCCGCACATGAACCTGTTCGGGCGCATCCCGGTGTGCGGGCTGATCTCCGCCTACAATGCGACGCAGGCGACAGCCGGGCCGAGCCTGCGGCCGGTGCTGACACAACGGCTGCGCATGCAGGGGCTCATCGTGTTCGACTGGGCCGATCGCATCCCGGAGGCCATGCGCGAGCTCGGCGCCTGGCACAAGGCAGGCCTCATCAAGATTCGCGAGGACATTCGCGAGGGCGGCGTCGATGCCTTTCCCGAGACGCTGAACTTGCTCTACACGGGCGGGAATTTCGGCAAGCTGGTGCTCAAGGTCTAAGGCGGCGACATGTTGAAGACAGGGGTGACGCTGTACTTCGTGCGGCACGGGGAAACGGATTGGAATGCCATCCGTCGCTACCAGGGACAGACCGATACGCCGCTGAACGACAAAGGGCGCGGACAGGCCGCCCGCAATGGCCGCGTGCTTCGCGATCTGCTGGCTGGCCGGACCGATCTCGACTTCGTGGCAAGCCCGCTGCAGCGCGCGTCCGAGACCATGTCGATCATACGGCGCGAGATGGGGCTCGCACCCGATGATTTCCGCCGCGAGGACCGGCTGAAGGAGATC
Source organism: Hyphomicrobiaceae bacterium (assembly GCA_046713545.1). Lineage (GTDB taxonomy): Bacteria > Pseudomonadota > Alphaproteobacteria > Rhizobiales > Hyphomicrobiaceae > CADEFX01. The sequence continues at coordinate 17,805 of JBKKCB010000020.1, forward strand.
AATTTCGGGCACTGGGAAGGGCGCATCTGGGACGTGCTGGCCGACGAGGACCCGATCGCCTTCAAGGCGCGCGCGGCCGATCCGTTCAACTGGTGCCCGATCGGCGGGGAGAGCTATGCCGATCTCGCGGAGCGCGTGCGCACATGGCTGATGAGCATCGATCGTGACACGGTTGCCGTCTCGCACGGAGGCACCAGCCGGGTTGTCCGGGGACACGTGCTGACGCTCGACGGCACCGCCATACCGCTGCTCGATGTACCGCAGGACAAGGTTCTGATCCTGAGGGCCGGTGTCCAGGAATGGGCGTAGGCGAACCTGCTCCAACCTATCTTTTCACCGAAGCCGGTGTGACGGCACCCAGCGCCTGCTTCGAGCCGGCCTTGGCTTTTGCCGCTGCGGGTTTGGGTTTTTCTTTCTGCCGCTTGGCATCGGCGCTCGACGCGAGCGGAACAATCTTGGGGCGCTGCCGGACAATCGGCGGGACATAGGCATCGATGCCACCGTCGGCCGCGGCGCCAAGTCCACCTAACGATTTGCGCGAAGGCGCATCCGCGGCCGGTTGCGACGCGAACAGTGCGTCGGGCCTGGGCGCTTCATCGATTGTTATGCTGGCGGTCTGTGTCGAGGGGCGCTCGTCAACTTCGGCGCGTGTGGAGTCGAGCAGCACGCGCTCTTCGCCGGAGGCACGTTCAGCGGACACATTTGTGGATTGGGAGCGCCCGACGCGGGCGTCCTGCATCGGGATCGCGGCGGTGACGGCCGAGCCGCGCGACATCGGCGGCCCATGGCCGACGGCGAAAACAACGAGAGCGGCACAGCAAGCGCCGTTCACCACATCAGAAACCGGGAAGCGCATCGCCCGAATTCCCCCCTGCTGGAGCGATTAGGCGCGCTGTTACACGCCGAGCAAGGCGCAATCAGGGCGCTGGACATAGAAAGGAGCCAGAACAGCGGCTGTTCTGGCTCCTTCCACAATGACAATCGGGCCCCCAGACCGCATTGCTCAGATGCGGCAGGTGCCTTCATGTTACCCTGTGATCAGACGAGCGTGCCGGCCGCCGGCCTGCCGCTGTCCCGTCTGGCAATTTTGTTGTCACGCGCCGGCTATCAATCACCGAACCGACTGCTGAGCCACCCTGCCCTTCGCCTCCTTCCGGTTGTAGATGGTCAGAATCACGCGCTACGCGGTCATCCTCACCTATGACGATGCGGTGGCCTGTGTCACGTGCAGCCGCAAGACGGCCGCCGCGTGTTGTGAAACGGCATCTAGTGCGGAGCAAACGGGGTCAGGGGCGGTCCTTCCTGCGGCCTGCGGATCGACGATGCCGATGGCATCCGATATGCGTCTCGGGCAATCAGGCAGTGCGAACTCGCGGGTAGCGGATGTGACGACATCGACGACGGTGCAACGTAACGCCACGGGCGCGTCTCGATTCCCGTCCTTAGCCGTGGCACGCGTCGCGCTGCTGCTGGTGGCCGTCTTCTGCCAGCCCCGCATGGCGCCAGCGCTTGCCAACGATGCGATCGCCCAGAACCTGGCCGACTGCCAGGACGAAGACAAGGCGCCAAATCTGCGCGTCCAGGTCTGCACGGTGCTCATCGGCATGCCTGGCATAGACGACAGCCTCAAGGCCGAAGCGCTTCTCAATCGGGGCATGGCGCGCCAGGACACGGACGATTTGCCGGGAGCCATCAGCGACTACACCGACGCCATCGGACTAAACCCGGAGTATCCCGCCCTCTATGTGCAACGGGCCGATGCTTACGCGGACAGCGGGGACTTGGGACTGGCAATCAACGACATGACGCGCGCGATCGAGCTCGCGCCCGACGATGCCGATAGCTTTGCCACGCGTGGCGACCTCTACGCGAAGACCGGCGATCTTGCGCTGGCGAAAGCGGACTATCGTAAAGCGCTGACGGTCGAGAACGATCACGAGCAGGCGCTGGAGGGCCTCAAGGGCCTCGGAAAATAACGCGCGCCGGCAACAAAAAAGGGCCGCGCCTTGGCGCGACCCCGTCTGATACAGGACGTGCTGCAGGTTACTTTTTGGCCCGCGCATCCATGCACTTGCCGCCCTTGTAATACATGAAGGCGCCGCACTGGCCCGGGCCCTTCTTCTTGCCGCCCTTTTTCTTGGCTTTCTTGCCCTTCTTCGCCTTCTTGGCTTTCTTCTTGGCCTTGGTCAGCTCGACGCTAGACTCGACGGCGGGCGTGCCAGCCGGCTTCACGAACGTCGCAGCCTGCACCGTCGATACGGCAAACAGCGCCGCCAATGCCACAATCAGCACCTTCATCAGTCGCATCAAATAGTCCTCCCGTTGCCTACCTACCTTGGTTCCCAGCAACGATCTGTCCCCTGAGACATCACGACCGCGTGAGCACCAGCCCACAGCATAGATGAAGGATTGTCGCGGCGTGAAGACGAAAGGTTACTTGGGTAACGCTTGTGGTTTACGAGCCACACGGGGGTTAACAAGCAGAACTGCGGATGACGGCCGCATGCTGCATTGCCCCCAAAGTTGAGCGGGTATAGACATGCAGCGCTACGGCCCACCGGCCGCCTCCTCTTCGCACGCGCAGCACAAATGTCACACAACACGATCGGTCACCTTTTCCGCGTTACCACCTGGGGTGAGAGCCATGGCCCGTCCATCGGCTGCGTGATCGACGGCTGTCCGCCGGGACTGGCGCTTGGTATCGACGATATTCAGGTCTTTCTCGACAAGCGGCGGCCGGGGCAATCACGGTTCACGACCCAGCGGCGCGAGCCCGACAGCGTCAAAATCCTGTCGGGTGTTTTCGATGACGAGAACGGCCGGCAGGTCACCACCGGGACACCGATCTCGCTGCTGATCGACAACGTGGATCAGCGCGGCAAGGACTACACGGATATCAAGGACAAGTTCCGGCCCGGGCACGCGGATTTCACGTACTGGGAGAAATACGGCATCCGCGACTACCGCGGGGGCGGCAGATCGTCTGCGCGCGAAACGGCCATGCGGGTGGCCGCCGGCGCGGTGGCGCGCAAGGTGATTGCCGGCGTGACGGTGCGCGGCGCCCTGATCCAGATCGGACCGCACAAGATCGATCGCAGCCGGTGGGACTGGGCCGAGGTCGACCGCAACCCCTTCTTCTGTCCCGATCACGGCACGGTGCAGACCTGGGCCGGGTATCTCGACGAGGTGCGCAAGGCCGGATCGTCGGCCGGCGCGGTGATCGAGATCGTGGCCGAGGGTGTGCCGTCCGGTTGGGGAGCGCCGATCTACGGCAAGCTCGATCAGGAGATCGCGGGCGCGCTCATGAGCATCAACGCCGTGAAGGGCGTGGAGATCGGTGCGGGCTTTGCCGCCGCGGCACTGTCGGGCGAAGACAACGCCGATGAAATCCGCATCGCGGCGGATGGCCGGCCGCATTTTTTGTCGAACAACGCCGGCGGAATTCTCGGCGGCATCTCGACGGGCCAACCCGTGGTGGTGCGCTTCGCGGTGAAGCCGACGTCGTCCATCCTCACACCGCGGAAAACCATTGATCGTTCGGGCGCCGAAACCGAGATCGCCACCAAGGGCCGCCACGATCCGTGCGTCGGCATCCGCGGCGTTCCGGTGGGAGAGGCGATGCTGGCGATCGTGCTCGCTGATCACTTCCTGCGCCATCGCGCACAGACCGGAGCCGGCGCGGGGAGTTTCTGACCCGTGGCAGCCGTGCGTCCGCGCCTGCAGGACCGTCTCGCGCGTCACGCCCCCTACAGCTATCGAGACGATGCGGCCGTTCCGAAATTCCCGGACGATAAGCCACTCATCCTCTTCGACGGGGTCTGTGTGCTGTGTTCGGGCTTCGTCCGCTTCGTCGTCGCCCGTGATCCAGGTGCAGTCTTTCGGCTCACGACCGCGCAATCGACAATTGGTCAAGCCCTGCTGCGCCACTATGGGCTCGATACCGTCGACTTCGAGAGCAATCTGGTTCTGAGCCAGGGTCGCGCTTATGCCAAGCTCGACACGCTGGCCATCACCGGCGAGCGCATCGGCGGGCCGTGGCGCCTGCTGGGAGTCGTCCGGGTTCTGCCGCGCGCGCTCGCCGACTGGCTCTATGACCGGGTGGCGCGCAACCGCTATGCATTGTTCGGGCGCCATGAACGCTGCATGATGCCGCCGCCGGACTGGCACAAACGGTTTCTACAATAACCAAGGCGAGGATGTCCGATGGGGAATGCCAAGCAACAGGTGCAGGCGCTGCTGTTCGACGTGTTCGGCACGGTGGTCGACTGGCGCGGCAGCGTGATCCGCGAGCTGACGGCGTTCGGCGACGGGCGCGGCTTCAAGCATGACTGGGCGACGTTCGCCGACGAATGGCGCGGGCTGTACCAGCCGGGCATGGAGGAGGTGCGCAGCGGCCAGCGCGCGTGGACGATCCTCGACCTGCTGCATCGCGAGAGCCTGCTCGTGCTGCTCGACAAGTACGACATGAAGGGCCTGGCGGAGCACGAGATCCATCATCTCGTGACGATCTGGCACCGGCTCGATCCGTGGCCGGATGCGGTGGGCGGGCTGACGCGATTGAAGAGCCGCTACATCATCGGCACACTGTCGAACGGCAACATCGGACTGATGGCGCGCATGGCCAAGCGCGGCCGCCTGCCGTGGGACGTGGTGCTCGGCGCCGAGCCCGCGCGCGCGTACAAGCCGTTGCCGGAGGCCTATCAGCGCAACGCCGAGATGCTCAATCTGGAGCCACACGAAGTGATGCTGGTGGCCGCCCACAACGGCGATCTGGCAGCGGCTGCAAAGGTGGGTCTGCGCACGGCCTTCGTGCTGCGGCCCGATGAGCATGGGCCAGGGCAGAAGATCGACCTCTCCGCCAGCGAGGCGTGGGACGTGGTGACCGACAGCTTCCACGGCGTCGCCGATGCCATGGGCGTGCCTCTGTTGCCGGGGCATCACTGACGCAAACGGCGATCACGCTTTTTGGCACGCCATCAGCTTCGACAGGAACGCTGTCGTGGTCAGGTGCGGGATGAGCCCGCAGTCCGCGAACAGCCGGTCGAGATCCTCGGTGGCGTAGTGCCGGTAGTAGGGTTCGTGGAAGCGCACGGGAAAAGCCTCCAGCAATCCGTCCCAGGCGGGCCGGTCGCCCATTTGCAAACTGTCGAGGAAGACGAACAGGCCGCCGGGCTTCAGGACGCGGGCAATTTCGGACGTCACCTGCCGTCGCACGACGGGCGGCAATTCGTGGAACAGGAATACCGACGTAACGATGTCGGCGGAAGCATCGGCGAGCGGCATGGTCTCGGCGGATGCCTCGATCAACTCGGCCGCGCGCAGGCCGCGCAGATGGCGGCGCGCTTCGTCGAGATACGGACGTGAGAGATCGAGGCCGGTCAATTTGAGCGCGGGATAGCAGAGCCGGACCTGGCGCAGGAGCCGTCCAGTGCCGCAGGCGACGTCGACCAGCGTCATGCGGCGCTGGTCGCGACCGCGCATGAACTCGGCGATCGGACGCAACGCGGCGCGGCGCATCGGTGCGGCAGCGCCCATGAACAATGTCTCGACTTGTATGTCGTAGAGACGCGCGGACTCGTCCGTCAGGTAGCCGCCGTTCTGGAAGTGAAAGTCCTGCGCGTAATAGTCCGGCAGGTCTGCGGCGGCAGGTTCGGCTTTGGCCGTCGAAGCGTTGCGCGACTTGCGGCGATCGATGGCCTG
>JBKKCB010000021.1:0-7400 GCA_046713545.1 Hyphomicrobiaceae bacterium
CTTTCACAGAACCAAATGAGAACATTGGGCGGCTGTTTGAAGACTATCCAGTCGGTTCCTGTGGACATGTGCTGAGCGCGCGGCCGAGGGCCGCAACTCACGCCATGATAATTTGAGCAAAGGCGGACATAAAAATGCGATGCCTTAGTCAATGAAAGCAAATCGCGCAGATTCTCTTCCGTCCCTGCGGCAGAACCCGACAGTTTTCAACACCGATGTAATAGCCGTCGGCGAACTGTGCGCAAATCATGATACCTTAGCTTCAGTAGTGAGACGGTCAGCCTTAGGGGGCGCGGCGAAAGCCGTGCACTAGACCAATGAACTCACTACTCTCTTCATCGGAAACCACGCGTCTATTGTCCGAGACTGCCACCGCACCCATCGCGCTCCGTGCCAGGAGCGCTTAATGGCAGGCAACATCTCGAAAGTCAGCGCCACCGAAAGGTTGGTGAAGCTCGGCATTCAGCCTCGGCTTCTGGATCTTGAGCTTGCCGCCGCATACGTAGGCTTGTCGCCGGCAACTTTTCTCACTGCGGTGAAGGAACGTAGCTATCCCGCTGCTATTTCAGATGGCCGACGCAAGATGTGGGACCGCCGGGCCCTTGACGCCGCGGTTGACCGCAGGTCTGGCCTCGCATCAACATTCAGACGCGATGAGAGCCACGACGCCATTATGCGAGCAATCGATGCCGCTGAATGAAAAGCCTCTGCCCTTGTTCGTGCAGCGCAAGGTCGCCAAGGGCAAGACCTATTACTATTTCCGGTGGCGCGACTTCTACAGCCGCTTGCCAGACAATCCGAACAGCGAGGCATTCCGGCAGGAATATGCGCGAAAGCTGTCGTCGGTCTCGACAGAGACGCACGAAAGGGTTGTCGGCGGATCAGTCCGCGCCCTGATCCGCGACTACAAGCTCTCTCCGGAATGGGCGGCGCTGGCCCCAAAGACTCAGTCTGGTTATGCGCGCGCTTTGGATCAACTGCGCCCTATTGGAGACTTTCAGGCCGACAATGTCCGGCGCTCGCATATCGTCCAACTGCGCAACAAACTCGGGCGCAACACGCGCTCCATGGATTTGTTCGTCAGCGCAGTGAGCCGCATGTTCACGATCGGGATGGATCTTGGCTATACCGACCGCAATCCGGCGGCACGCATCGCCCGACTGAACGACTCCGAGAGCTTCCTCCCTTGGTCAGCCGAATCTCGCGCCAAGTTCGAAGCCAGCGTCATGCCGGAATGGATGCGCATGGCTTACATGCTCGGTCTTTGGACGTCACAGCGCGAGAGCGACATTCTGCGATTGCCTCGTTCCCGCTTCGATGGCGTCGGCTTCTCGGTGCGCCAAGGGCGACCGGAGGCGAAGCGCGGCAAGGGTCGGAAAGGCCCTGTCGTTCAACTCTACATCCCAGCAGCGCAACCGTTGTTGGCCTACTTGAACGTCACTGAAGCCCGCGGTCTGCTGTTCGTGTGTGACGATCTGGGACGGCCCGTCCGAGCTGATCGGCTGCGGCATGAGATCCGAGCGCATCTCGACAGCTTGCAGCTTACCGATCTCCACTTTCATGGCTTGCGCCATACAACTGCGACGGCTCTCGCAGAAGCTGGCGCTAGCACTCAGGAGATCATGGCGATCACGGGCCATCAGACGGAGCAGATGGTCAAAGTCTACACGAAGCGGGTGGAGCAAAAGCGGCTCGCCGGCAGTGCTATTCGCAAGCTCGATTCCGGTCGGGACAAGGAGTGAACATGGGAAACTTGCCGAACCGCGTGGGAAACCACTCGAAAACGAACAAAGAAAAAGGCGAGATTTAGCAGAGCAGTCAGAGGCTTGCTTGGTGGGCGCAGCAGGACTCGAATCTGCGACCCGCTGATTAAGAGACAGCTGCTCTACCAACTGAGCTATGCGCCCGACCACCAGAAACAAACCGGGCCCTGACACGGGCCCGCAAAGCGCCGCCTTCCTATCTCAGCACGGCGGCATTGTCCAGCCGCGCTGCCTAGCTCATAGCACTGCCCGCTCGCGCTTGGATAGCCCCAGCGACGAAGCCGCCCTGCGGCCACAGGCCCGGCGCATAGCCCCACTCAGCGGAGCGGAGCTACGCGTGACCTGTGGTCCTTCGGACGCCTATGGTCTGAATATCAGGAAACCATTGCCTGAGAATGCAGACCGCGCTGGCGCTTCAACAGCAGCTTGTTGAGCGCGCTGACGTAGGCGCGGGCGGACGCCACCATCGTGTCGGTATCCGCGCCACGGCCTGTCACGGTGCGCCCGTTCTCCTCGAGCCGGACCATGACCTCCGCCTGCGCATCGGTGCCTTCGGTCACTGCCATGACCTGATAGAGCGGCAGACGCGCATCGTGCGGAACGATCGCCTTAATCGCCTTGAAGATCGCGTCAACGGGGCCATCGCCCGTGGCCTCCCGGACCTGATGCGTCCCATCGACGTCGAGCGTGATCGTGGCTTTCTGCGGCCCGCCGGTCCCGGCGATGACCGTCAGGCTCACGACCTTGATGCGGTCTGACTGCGACGCCATCTCCTGGTCGACCAGCGCCTCGATATCCTCGTCGAAGACGATCTTCTTCTTGTCGGCGAGATCCTTGAAGCGGTTGAACGCGTCCTGGAAGGCATTGTCGCCGATTTCATAGCCGAGCTCGCGCAGCTTCTCGCGGAAGGCGTGCCGCCCCGAAAGTTTGCCCATGCTCAGCGACGACTTGGACAGGCCGACGCTTTCCGGTGTCATGATCTCGTAGGTCTGGTTGTTCTTGAGCATGCCGTCCTGGTGGATGCCGCTCTCGTGCGCGAAGGCATTCCGGCCGACGACCGCCTTGTTGTACTGCACGGGGAAGGCAGCCACCGCCGACACGAGCTTGGAGGCGCGCGTGAACTTGGTGGCGTCGACGCCGGTCCAGTACGGCAGGATGTCGCTGCGCACATTGATGGCCATCACGATCTCCTCGAGCGCGGCATTGCCCGCGCGCTCGCCGAGGCCGTTGATGCAGCACTCCACCTGCCGCGCGCCGGCACGCACGCCCGCGAGCGAGTTGGCCACGGCCATGCCGAGATCGTTGTGGCAGTGCGTGGACCAGACCACCGTGTCGCCGCCAGGCACGGTTTCGCGCAGCATCTTGATGAGCTCGTAATATTCTTCCGGCACCGAGTAGCCGACCGTATCGGGAATGTTGATCGTCGTGGCGCCGGCCTTGATCGCCACTTCGCAGCAGCGCCGGAGCACGTCGACTTCCGTGCGCGTGGCATCCTCGGCGCTCCACTCCACGTCCTCGACCCACTTGCGGGCCTGCGCCACGCTCTGTGCGACGGCTTCGATCACCTGATCGGCGTCCATCTGCAGCTTCCACTTGCGATGCACGGGGCTGGTCGAGATGAAGGAGTGGATGCGCGGGCGCTTGGCGTGGCGCACGGCCTCTCCGGCGCGATCAATGTCCTTCAGGCCGGCGCGCGCGAGGCCGCAGACCACCGAGTTCTTGACCAGCTTGGCGATCTCCGTCACCGCCTCGAAATCGCCATTGGAGGAGATCGGAAATCCGGCCTCGATGATGTCGATGCCCATCTCGTCGAGCAGCTCGGCGACCTTCAGCTTATCCTCCAGCGTCATCGCGGCGCCGGGTGACTGCTCGCCGTCCCGAAGAGTTGTATCAAAAATCAGAACGCGCTCGCTCTCGCTGCGAGCGCTTGCGGCTGGCGACGTAGGATTTTGTGTCGAAGGCATATTCAGGTGTCCCATCAATTGGGTCAGCTTCGGCGAGCTGACAGTGACCTATCACTCTGGCTTGAACTGGATCCCCTGAGCGACTGTCCCGGACATGCCGGAACCATCGAGGCTCAGGGGCTGATAAGGAGGAGGGTCAGTAGCAGCGTGCTGGAAGACGCAATCGACGCGCCAATAGCGTCAGTCTCCGCCGCGAACATCGCGCCGAACCGGGCCTTCATCGAACCTGTTGGGCTCTGATTCATGCTCGCCGGATAGGGCCAACGGCCCAATTCACGCTCAAATAACCGCGGCCAATAAGCCAAACCCTGATCGCAAAAGCAAGCGGTATTCGCAAACGCGCCTCAGATCTCGATCGTGCCCTCGCTCACCCGGACCGCGTGCCCCGCGATCCGCACGGCGCTCAAGCGTCCCTGATCGATCGATAGAGACACCGTAATCAGGCTCGGCCGGCCCATCTCGAAGCCCTGCTCGATGACGCGGCGGTGGACGCCTTCCGTCGGCTCATCGAACCGATGAACCACTCCGGCGAACGCCGCCGCCGCACTGCCGGTCGCCGGATCCTCGGCGATGCCGTGATCGGGCGCGAATACACGGGCATGGAATGCCGAGGTCGTGTGAACCACCTGCCGCGTATAGAGGAAGACGCCCACGGCGGTTTCGCCCGCGAACGCGCCAGCCCAATGCGACGAGGAAATGTGCGCCTTGGCCATGGCCTCGAGAGTCGCCACCGGCACGAAGATGAAGGCATTGCCGGCCGTAAACCGGGTGGGACGATGATTCTCGAAACCAATCTCCGAATGAATGAGCCCGAGCGCCGAGGCCAAGCGATCGGAGGCCGGCGCCTTGCCTTCCTCTTCGGGCAGCCGCGGGGCGTCGAATTCGGCGAGCGTCGCTGAGCCGTTGCGTAACTGGACGCCGACCCGGACAGCGCCGACCTTCTCCTCCAGCACGACGATGGCGTCCTGCTCGCCATTCACCGCGGAGTTACGGAGCTCGGCCAGCAGAGCGGCCGTGCCAACGGTGGGGTGGCCTGCGAATGGGACCTCCGCCATCGGCGTGAAAATGCGAATGCGCGCCGAATGTGCCGGGCCCTCCGGCTTCATCACGAACACCGTCTCGGACAGATTGAACTCGCGTGCGATGGTCTGCATCGTCGCCGTGTCTAGCGCGTCGGCATCGAGGACGACCGCCAGCGGATTGCCGCCAAATCGCTTGGTCGTGAACACGTCGAGGGTATGGAAGGACAATCGCATTGTCTTGCCTCCTGCCGTCCGCCGGCCGGCACATTGCCGCAATTTGCAGTGCAGGCCAATCGTCCCGTGCGGCGGCGCTGCGGCGCCCACGGACGCATAGCTTTTTCCCCGGTCCGGCCGCCACTTGTGCTCAAGCGAACTCTATTTCGCCCGAGTCATACGACGTGATCTCAGGCCGTGAAATCGTCCCGTTAAGGCCCGAAAGTCATCATGATCGGAGCGCCTGATGTGTGACGTTACAACGACATTCGGGACGCCGCTGATGCCGACCTTCGGTGCGAGTCCCGGTCCTGGCTAGGCTGCCACGATGCGCCTCGGCGCATCCGGCCAGCCTGCTTCTCTGCCGGAAGGTTCTGTTTGCCGCCGCACCGCCACACACCTCCCTCCCCGACGCGACGGTAGATAGTCCCTTCCGGTGGGCAAGCTGCCCCACTCTCTTAGCGCGAACGCAGGACCTCACAGAAGCGGCCGATCTCTTGGCCGGTGTTATAATAGTGCACGGATGCACGCACGACGGCCGGCAGGCCGCGCTTGCCCAGATCCAGCGTCGCGTAGCGGGCCCTCGACACGGAGACGTTGATCCGATGCTCCGCAAGGCGCCGTTTGATGGCGTCGGGCGCTTCGTCCGCTTTCGTGAACGTCACAATCCCGCAACGCTCGCGCCCAAGATCGTGCACTGTGACGCCAGGAATCCGCGCCAGCTCGGTCCTGAAATCATCCGCAAGCGAGAAGGTTCTGTCACGGATGGGCTGAAGGCCAACCGCGAGCGCATAGCGGACCGCCGCCCGCAACCCGAGCCGGCCTGCAACAAAACTCTCCCAGTTCTCGAACCGCAGCGCACCCGGCGCCATGCGATAGCCGCCGGCGTCGTCGATCTCGGCGGCGTGCAGGTCGAGAAACGGCGGATCGAGCTGATCGAGAATGTCCCGCCGCACGTAGAGAAAGCCCGTGCCGCGCGGACCGCGCAGAAACTTGCGGCCGGTGCCAGACAGCATGTCGCACTGGAGGTCGTTCACGTCGACGGGCATCTGGCCGACCGACTGGCAGGCATCGAGCAGGTAGAGGATGCCGTTGGCGCGCGCGATACGTCCGATCTCGGCCGCCGGATTGACGAGGCCGCCCTGTGTCGGCACGTGCGTGACGGCAATCAATCGAACGCCGCCGGCGTGCACGATGCGCTCGAGTTCAGCGACATCGACGGCGCCGGCCGGGTCCGACCGCACCACCTCGATCTTGACGCCGCGACGCTGTGCCATCTGCAGGAACGCGATGTAGTTCGAGGCGTACTCGGCCTCGGCCGTGACGATGCGATCGCCGGCCTTGAACGGAATGGCGTAGAAAGCCATGTCCCAGGCCCGCGTCGCATTCTCGATGAACGCAATCTCATCGCTGGCGCAGCCCAGCAGATCCGCGAAGGCCGTGTAGAAATCGGCAAGCTCGCGTTCGGCGGCAGCGGCGGCCTCGTAGCCGCCGATGCGCCGCTCGAGTTCGAGATGGCCGCAGACGGCGTTCATGACGGCATCGGGCATCAGCGCCGCACCGGCATTGTTGAAGTGAATGAGATCCGCGCAGGCCGGCGTCTCGGCCCGCAGGCGGTCGATATCGAGTGCTGTTTCCATTCGCTCTCCTCGTGCGCGGCTGTGCGCTTCGTACGCGAATATGAACGGCCGCCAAACAACACCTTCATGCTGCCGTTAGCTGGCGAACAACACGGCACCGCATTGCTCAGGCGATATGTGCGCACGCCTCGACGTGAGGCTCGCATCAACAAGGAACACCTTCAATGAGCAAGATTCTCACTGCCGCCGCACTGACGCTGGCTCTGGTCGCTCCCGCCATCGCCCAGGACAAACCCGCTGCTCAGACCACCGGCCAGCCGGCAACCATGACGACGCCGGCCATTACGCCCAAGACCGATACGAAGACGGTGCCTACGCAGGTGAAGGGCGAGGCCAAGCTCATCAACATCAACACCGCAACGACCGCAGAACTGGAAGGCCTGTCGAAGGATCATGCCAAGGCGATCGTCGCCGGCCGCCCCTATAAGGCTGTCGACGAGCTTATGACGAAGAAGGTGCTTCCCCAGGCCGCCTTCGACGCCATCAAAACCAAGGTCAGCGTGAAGTAAGGGGCGCTACCCGTCCTTCTCCCCGCGCACCGGGAGAGGGATGAAACGATGACGCCGGAGCCCACTTCTAAGGGTTCCGGCGTCATCGGGTGTTGCAGAACGTGGATGCCTAGTTCTTGGTCTTGTCGACCAGTGCCTTTTCCTTGATCCAGGGCATCATGGCGCGCAGCTTGGCGCCGACTTCCTCGATCGGATGCGCGTCGTTGTTGCGGCGGATGGCCTTGAACTTCGCCTGTCCGCCCTTGCATTCGCGCATCCACTCGGAGGTGAACTGGCCGGACTGGATGTC
>JBKKCB010000022.1:0-11204 GCA_046713545.1 Hyphomicrobiaceae bacterium
TACCGCTGCTCGTAGGCGACGCGCACGCCGAAGCCGACCAGAGTGGCGCCCATCAAGCCGTCGAGCACGCGTCTGATGTTGGAGCGCCGGAACGCATCGCCAAGATAAGCGATGACCGTTGCGTACAGCGTTAGCCACGCCAGGGCCATGGCCGAGAACATCAGGCCGAGCAGCGCCAGCGCAGACAGCATTCCCTGGCCTTCCGGGGCAAACTGGGGAAGCACGCTGGCAAAGAACACGGCCATCTTTGGGTTGCCCAGATCGCTGAGAAGGCCCTGCCGGAAAGCAGCAGGAGCGGTCAGCTGTCGCTGGCGGATCTCGACGGGCGCATCCGGCGGCTCGCCCTGCGCCGGCATCATCGCTGAGCGCAGTGTCTGTACGCCGAGCCAGATCAGGTAGGCCGCGCCGGCCCACCGGATGGCGTTGAAGACAGGTTCAGACGCCAGCAGGATGGCCACCAGCCCCGCGCTCGTCGCCATCGCCCAGATCAGTTGTCCGAGCGAAATGCCGAGCGCCGTCGCAACTCCGGCCCGCCGGCCGCCGAGGAGTGTGCTGCGGATCGTGACGGCCGTGTCGGGCCCCGGCGTCACGATGACGAAGATTGAAATCAGCAGGAAAGCCCAAAGCGACTCTGTCATCGCAACCAGCCGCTATCGAGAACGGTGCCGTTACTCCGCGGCCTGCTGCAACGCTGGCGCGGCGGCGCGTACGTCGGCATCCACATGCACCTCGAACTTTGCGAAGTTCTTGTTGAACATCTCGATCAGGGCTTTGGCCTGGGCGTCATAGGCGGCTTTGTCGGCCCAGGTGTCGCGCGGATTGAGGATCTTGGGGTCGACGCCATCGAGCGCCGTCGGCACCTGGAATCCGAACGCCGGATCGGTGCGCATGGGCTGGCCCTTGAGCGTGCCCGACAGGGCCGCATCCAGCAGCGCCCGCGTCGCCTTGATGGGCATGCGGTGACCGGTGCCGAACTTGCCGCCCGTCCAGCCCGTGTTGACGAGCCAGCAATCGACGTTGTGCTTGGCAATCAATTCGCGCAGCAGGTTGCCGTAGACGCTCGGATGCCGCGGCATGAAGGGCGCACCGAAGCACGTGGAAAATGTCGCCTGCGGCTCGTTGCCCATGCCTTTCTCGGTGCCGGCGACCTTGGCCGTGTAGCCGGACAGGAAGTGATACATGGCCTGGCTCGGCGACAGCTTGGCGATCGGCGGAAGTACGCCGAAGGCATCGGCGCACAGCATCACGATGTTCTTGGGATGGCCGGCGGTGCCGGTCTTGCTGGCATTGGAAATGAAGTCCAGCGGATAGGCGGACCGCGTATTTTCTGTCAGCCTGCCGTCGTCGAAATCGGGATCGAGCGTCTCCGGTTTCAGAATGACGTTCTCGAGCACCGCGCCGAAACGATTGGATGCGGCCCAGATTTGGGGCTCCGCCTCCTTGGAGAGGCGGATCGTTTTGGCGTAGCAGCCGCCTTCGAAATTGTAGATGCCGGTGTCGGACCAGCCGTGCTCGTCATCGCCGAGCAGCGTGCGTTTGGGGTCAGCCGATAGTGTCGTCTTGCCGGTTCCCGAAAGCCCGAAGAACACGGCAGAATCGCCGCCGCTGCCGACGTTGGCCGAGCAGTGCATCGGCATCACGCCCGTCTCGGGCATCAGGTAGTTAAGGAAGGTAAAGACCGATTTCTTCGTTTCACCGGCGTAGGACGTGCCGCCGATGAGCACGAGGCGTTTCGCGAAATTGCAGGCAATGACCGTTTCCGAACGCACGCCGTGGCGTTTGGGGTCGGCCCGGAAACTCGGCAGGTTGACGACGGTGAATTGCGGTTGCAAGCCCGCCAGTTCGCTCTTGCGCGGCCGGCGCAGCAGCCAGCGGATGAACAGCCCGTGCCAAGCATACTCGGTGAAGACGCGCGTGTTGAGCCGGTGGGCTGCGTCCGCACCGGCATAAAGATCCTGCACGAACAATTCGCGCGTCTTGGCGTGCTCGAGGAAGTCGGCATAGATCAGGTCGAACTGCTCGGGACTGATGGCCTTGTTGTTGTCCCACCAGACCGCCTTCTCGGTGGTTTCGTCACGCACGGTATACTTGTCTTGCGCCGAACGTCCCGTATGCGCACCGGTCTGGAAGACCAGAGCCCCGTTGCTGGAGAATTGGCCTTCGCCGCGCTGAATCGCGAGTTCGATGAGCTCAAGATGCGAATTGTTGTGATTTACCTTGCGCGCTACCGCCAGGGGAAAGGTCTCTTTTGTCATTTGTTCAGCCGCTGCCCACCAAACGCTGTTGGCCATAAACCTTAAACTGATGCCCTCGCAAAAAGTGCAGGCTCGCACGCGCGCCTCGATCCCTTGTCCAGAGAAATCGAAGGGGGTACGAGCCCGAGATGACCATGCTAGGGACGAAGCGTTAACTCCTCAAGACCCAGCTGGTCGCATTTTGCATCCGCAATGTTCGTGCCAGTCGAGATAGGGCTGGGGTTGGGTTGTGTGCACCGCATCATTGCTGCACTGCACGCAAGCCGAGCTGGTCCAGGAGAAGCTCTCGTGTCTCTTCTGCCGAGGTGGCCGGGCGGGCAAAGTCCACGCGGTACGTCCTTCGGCCGGTCGCCAGATCGGCTCCCTCGGCATCGAGGCCGCAGATCTGCCACGGACCCTCCTCTGGCTTGGGCACCGCCTGCCCGAATTCCCCCTGACGAGCGTCCGCACCGTGCGCGCGACGGTAGCATCCCCTCCGTCCCGCCCGTCTGGGGTAGCTTCGCGGGTGTGTTGTCCACGTTCATTCTTGCGTTCATCAGTTCGGGGTTTGCCTCACACGGTCATTCAGCTACCATTCAGCGGCGGGTTTCCACCATGACCGTGCCATATTTCCCACACGTTGGGGCCATAGAGCGGCGCATCAATGGGCCCTGTGCGCCCTCGGGGATATCAGGAATATGAAAGAGAAGAGCACCATTGTCCTCGTCGATGACGAGCGGAACATCCTCACGGCGCTGCGCATGGCGTTGGAGGCGGAAGGCTACAAGGTTCGCACCTACAACGATGGTGCCTCGGCCCTCGAAGCCTTGACCGAAGAACCGGCCGACCTGGGCGTCTTCGATATCAAGATGCCGCGCATGGATGGCATGGAGCTGTTGCGCCGCATGCGCCAGCAATCCGACATGCCCGTCATCTTCCTCACCTCCAAGGACGAGGAGATCGACGAATTGTTCGGCCTGAAGATGGGCGCTGACGACTACATCGCCAAGCCGTTCTCCCAGCGGCTGGTGGTCGAGCGCGTGAAGGCCGTGCTGCGCCGTTTCGCGCCCAAGGACGGTACGGCCGCCGTCACCGAAGCCGC
Source organism: Hyphomicrobiaceae bacterium (assembly GCA_046713545.1). GTDB lineage: Bacteria > Pseudomonadota > Alphaproteobacteria > Rhizobiales > Hyphomicrobiaceae > CADEFX01. The sequence continues at coordinate 3,337 of JBKKCB010000022.1, forward strand.
CCGTATCCTGGAGCGCGGAAAGCTCAAGCTCGATCCCGAGCGTCACACCTGTCATTGGGACAACAAGCCCGTCACGTTGACCGTCACCGAATTCCTGATCCTGCAAGCCCTTGCCTCGCGCCCCGGTGTCGTGAAGACCCGCGATGCCTTGATGGATGCCGCCTACGATGATCAGGTGTATGTCGACGACCGCACCATCGACAGCCACATCAAGCGCCTGAGGAAGAAGTTCAAACAGGTGGACGACGACTTTGATGTGATCGAGACGCTGTATGGCGTTGGCTATCGCTTCAAGGAGGCCTGAAGCCCAGGCGGCCAGCATGGCGATTGAGACGGACCGGTCAGGGGTCGATGCCAGTCGTGTGGCGGCTCGGGACGTGGTCGAGGGATGGACGCTGGCATCTGACAGGCCGAAGGCAACGGTTGCAGCCATTGCGTCCCGCATCTGGCAGGGTCTGAGGGAAGCACCGGTCGTCCGGTTCGTTTCCGCCACCCTCGCGCGGCGCATTTTCATCTCCAATCTGCTCGGCCTCGTCGTTCTGCTGGGCGGCATGCTTTGGCTCAGCCAGCATCAGGCGTGGCTCATTAGCGCCAAGGTGGAGAGCCTCAAGATCCAGGGCGAGATCATTGCCGCGGCGATCGCCTCCAACGCCACCATCGAAACGGACCGCCTGGCGTTTGAACAGGAACGCCTTCCCGAAGTGGACGGCAGGCGCATGCTGCACCGCGACGATGGTTTCGCGGCCATGGAGCTGTCGCTCCGGCCGGATCGGGTCGCTCCCGTTCTGCGGCGGCTCATTCTTCCCGCCTACAACACGCGCGCGCGCATCTACACGCGCGAGGGCACGCTCATTATCGATTCCAACGAGGTGGTCGGCAAAGTCGCGAGCGAGGAGCCGGGTCCGCAAGATCGGGTGCGCGTCAAGACGTTCTGGACGCGCATGAGCGCCTGGTTCGACTCGTCCGATCTGCCGGTCTACCGCGAAATCGGCTTGGCCAATGGCACCTACTATCCCGAGGTGCGTCAGGCGCTCCGCGGTGTCACGCTTCCCCCGATGCTGCTGTTGACCGACGTAGGCAAGCAGATCGTTTCGCATGCCGTCCCGATCCAGCGGCGCAATGCCATTCTTGGTGTTCTGCTGCTCTCGACGCGTCCCGGCGAGATCGATGAGATATTGGACCGGGAGCGCTGGGTGACCCTGGCCGTGGCCCTGATGGCCCTCTCGGCAACGCTGATGGCTTCCCTCCTGCTGGCCCGGACGATTGCTGGGCCCATGGGGCGGTTGTCAGCTGCCGCCGAGCAGGTCAGCCAGCGGCTCAATGCACGTGCGCAGTTGCCTGATTTGGCGGACCGCCGCGACGAGGTCGGCCAGATGGCCGGGGCATTCGGCCGTATGACGTCCGCGCTCTATCGCCGGATCGAGGCCAGTGAGAAATTTGCAGCAGACGTGGCGCACGAACTCAAGAATCCGCTGGCGGCCGCGCGCGGCACCGCCGATGTTCTGACCTATGCCAAGACGAACGAGGAACGTCAGGAACTGGTCGAGCAGCTGCAGGGGGAGCTCAAGCGCCTCAATCGGCTGATTACCGATGTTTCCAACGCGTCGCGCCTCGACGCGGAGCTTGCACGCCAGCAGATGGGGCCGGTCGATTTGAAGGCCGTGCTGGTCAATGTTGTCGACGTATTCAAGGACATCCTGGGGTCCGATGCCCGTGCGATTGTGCTGGATGTGGCCGAGTCGTCCGACATCCGCACCTATGTGGCCAACGCCCACGAGGGGCGGCTCGGGCAGGTTGCGACCAACCTCATCGACAATGCTCTCTCGTTCTCTCCCGCCGGTGGCACGGTGACCGTGCGGCTGAGGCGCGTGGACATGGAAATCGAGCTTGCGGTGGAAGACGAAGGGTCGGGAATTCCGCCTGACCGGCTCGAAGCGATCTTTGAGCGCTTCTACTCCGACCGTCCCCAGAGCGATCAGACCAGCGGTAAGAATTCCGGCCTTGGGCTGAGCATTTCGCGCGAGATCGTGACGGCATCAGGCGGGAGGATTTGGGCGGAGAACCGGGACGCTGGTCGCGGCGGCGGCGGGGCGCGGTTTGTCGTACGCCTACCGGCAGCTGCGCCGGAAACGAGAGGGCAGGCAGGCCTTGGATGGCGCAACTAGCCTCGTGCACGCCACCTGCATCTCGCTCGAGGACGGCGCTGCCCTCCTCCTGGGGCCTTCCGGCGCCGGCAAATCGGACCTCGCCCTGCGCTGCGTGATGCAGCCGGCAACGCTGGACGGCCGTATGCTGTCCGCCCGGCTGGTCGCCGATGACCAGGTCATTCTGGAGCGGCGCGCTGCCTCCATATGGGCTCGGCCGCCCCAGGCGATTGCTGGTAAGCTGGAGGTCCGCGGCCTGGGGATCATCGACGTCCCGCATACGCCTGAAGCCCGCGTGAGGCTGCTCGTTCGGCTGGTTGGCGCCGGTGAGATCGAACGTCTGCCGGAGTCTTCGGAAACGGATATGCTGGGCTTGACGTTACCCGTCGTCCGGATCGCTCCGCTTGAGGCATCCGCGCCGGTCAAGGTGCTGCTGGCCCTGCTTCGAGCATCCTGCTGAGCGTCCGATGGAACTTGTCATATTGGGTTGTCAAGCCTCAGCGACGGAAGCGCGGCGAAATGGCGTTTGCCAAGAATGCCGAGTTACGGACAATAGGCGCCGCGGGGTGGTAAAACCGACTTTCCGTTCGATTCGGTGGCTTGGGGGATCGAGCCCGGTCGGATACGGCGGATATTGCGTGGAAGGGAGCAGGTTGTTGGCCTGCAGGGGAAGCAATCAGAGGCACGAGGTGCCACGCCGATGATCGGCATCGTCATTATCGCTCATGCCGGACTTGCAACCGAATTTCGCGCCACCCTAGAGCACGTCGTTGGCTCCCAGAGCCAATTGGACACGCTCTCGATCGGGCCGGAAGACGACGTGGAGCAACGCCGGCAGCAGCTCATCGAGATCGTCCGCAGCGTCGATACCGGGCACGGCGTCGTCATCCTGACCGATATGTTTGGTGGGACGCCATCCAATCTCGCGATCTCGGTCATGGAGGACACCGGCGCGGAAGTGCTGGCCGGCGTCAATCTTCCCATGCTCATCAGGCTTGCCAGCGTGCGCAAGGACAGGTCGCTGGCTCAGGCCGTCGATCTCGCCAAGGACGCCGGCCGCAAGTACATCAGCGTCGCGAGCCAGGTTCTGTCCGGCGAGACCTGAGGCCAGCTTTCCGCTAAAGAAGCACGTCTGATAGACATCCAGAAATGCTCAATCACCCTCAGCAAACGCGAGCATGACTTGGAAGCTCGCATGGTTTCGGGGACGCGCTTGGCCATATCGAATACACCCAGGGCGATCGTTACGATCCGCAACCGGAAGGGGCTGCACGCACGCGCGTCAGCCAAGTTCGTCAAGTGTGCGGAAAGCTTCGAAGCCACGGTACGGGTGACGCGCGACGGTCAAACCGTTGGCGGCAGTTCGATCATGGGGCTCATGATGCTGGCTGCGGGCCCCGGCAGCTCCATTGAGATTGAAGCCGAGGGTGCGCAGGCACCTGAGGCCATAGAGGCCCTGGTGGCTCTTGTGGAGAGCGGTTTTGGCGAGGACACCTGACTCCACGCGGATCAGGTGAGCGAGCGAAAAGACTCTAGTTGCTCTTGGCCTCGGCTTGGCTCTGGACGGTGGCATCGGGCTTGAGGAAGACGTCGACGCGCATCCCCGGTAGCAAGCCCGAGTTCGCGTCGAGGTCGATGACGACCTCGAGAACCTCGACGTCGTTCGGGCGGCGCGGCCCCCGCTGGGCCAGCTTGCTGGGTCCCAATGCCTGCGCCATCGTCACCACCTTGCCCTCGAACTTCCGGCCCGGATGAGCGTCCGATTGGACGACGGCGGTCTGCCCGACGCGCACTTTTGCTGAATCGCGCTCTTCGAGTTCGGCGCGAACGCGCAGCGCCGTCAAATCGCCCAGGACGAGAAGGGTCTGTTCGGCCGACGGGGTCGCTGTTTCGCCGGCCCGCGCATTGATCTGGAGCACGGTCCCGTCGGAGGGCGCCCGGATGCGCGTGCGCTCGAGGGCCGTTTCGGCCAAAGAGAGATCGGAGCGGGCTGCCGTCAGCGCGGCTTCGAGCCGCGTCGCCAGAGGAATCCCGGCCGTGAGTTGGGTGCGCCGCAGTGCGTCGCGCTCCTGCCCGAGTTTGTCCTGCGCGGCTTTGACCGCAGCGCGTAACGCCGTGGGGTCAGACGCCGCTGCTCCGCTCGTCGATCGCGTGCGCACCGTGCCATCGAGATCGGCGCGTGCCTGCGCCAGTGCACGCTCCGCGGCCGCGACTGCGTCCTCTGCGTTTCGCCGATCCTGCGCCGGTCGTGACACCGTCTCGGCATCTCTTTCGCGCTTGCGCACGGCCGCTTCGGACTCGGCCGCTGCCATGCGCGCGGATGCTTCCTCGTCATCCAGGCGGATCAACAGGTCTCCGGTCTTGACGACGTCGTTGATCTTCACGGCGATATCCGCCATGCGTCCGGCCGTTTGTGCGCCGATCTTGATTTCTCCGCCGCGCGGCTCGACCCGCCCGGCAGCCGAGGCGGCCCAGGTCGGCTTGGCCGGCGTGCGAACGACAGATGTTGCGGGGCTCGGTGCCGGCAATGAATTGATCTGGGTCACAGTCCACGCAATGGCTATCGCCATCGTCGCGGCGGCGATCATGCTGACGACCGGCGTTTTTGACTTAGACATGAGCTCCTATTTTCCCGTTGGCAGCATTGGCGATAACGCTCGGCTTCACCTTCTGCCGTTTCTCGCCGACAATCAGGCCGTCCTCGATGCGCACGATGCGATCGGCATAGGGCAGCGTGCGCGGATCGTGCGTGACAGCCAGGACGGCACGGTTCTCGCGCTTGGCGATGTCCGCCAGCAGCACCATCACCGCTTGCCCGTTTTCGCTATCGAGCGCCGCCGTCGGCTCATCGGCCAGGATCAGGGACGGCGCTCCGGCAAGCGCCCGCGCAATCGCCACGCGCTGCTGCTCTCCGCCGCTCATGTTGCGCGGATAGGAACGCAGCTTGTGGGCGAGGCCGACGCTCGTGAGCGCTGTCCGCGCCATATGGATGGCTGACCGCCGTCCGTCGCCGCGCACGTCGAGCGCCAGGCGCACATTCTCTTCGGCCGTCAGCGTTGGAAACAGGTTGTAGGTCTGGAACACGAAGCCGATATGCCGGCGCCGCAGGGCTGCCAGTTCTTCGGGGTCGAGGCCGTCGGCGGTCTCACCGGCGAGCGTCAGGCTCCCCGAGGTCGGCGTCAGGATGCAGCCGAGGATCGATAGGAGGGTCGTTTTTCCCGAACCCGACGGGCCCATCAGAAGCGTAAGCTGACCGGCACCCACAGTCAGGCTGACGCCCTTCAAAGCGCGCACCTTGCCAGCGCCCTGACCGAGATCTTTCACAATATCGGTCGCGTGCAGAACCGGTTGGGATTTCATCGTGCAAACACCATGGCCGGATCGATCTTCGTCACCTTCATGATGGCCGCCATGGCCGAGATCGAGCACATGGCAACCGTGAGCACAAACAGGCCGGCCGCGAGTTCCGGCGTCATGACGATGGGCAGCGCCGTCTGCTCGCTGAAGCTGACGACGACCAGCGCTATGGCCATTCCCAGTACGTAGCCGATAACCGCCGATAGGGCTGCCTGCAGCAGGATCACCCGGTGGATGTAACCTTTTGAGGATCCGAGTGCCCGCAATGTGGCGAACTCACTCAGATGATCCTTGGTGCTCGAGTAGAGCGTCTGCGCCACGATCACGGTGCCGACGAGAATGCCCAGTAGCGCGCCGCCAATGAGGGCGACGCCGGCTCCGGTCGCAAACAGCCATTGGTCGAGACTGCGGCCCTCGAATTCGGAACCGGTTAAAACTTCGACACTGCTCAGCTTGTCCTTGATCGCCCTGCGCGCAACGTCACGGTCAACGCCCGGCTCGAGCTTCACAAGCAGGTAGGTCGCCTGGTCGCTCGACAGGTTCAGCATGCCGCGGGCACGCTTGAGCGTCGTGAAAACATAAGGCGCCATGGTGAACGACCGGATGCCGTTGGTCAGCGCGCCGACTTTGACGCGAGCGGACTCGATCTGAGCGCTATCGCCCACGCTGGAAACGCCCAGGTCGGTCAGGTAGGTCCGGTCCACGGCAACCCCGTCCGGCGCGATCATGTTCTGCACGTCGCCTGCCACGACGTCCCAGGGCACGAGGCCGCCGTCGGAGGGGTCTGCACCAACCAGCACGATCACCGTCGAGCCGCCGGCGGGTTTGCGCCATTCCGTGAAGGCCACGGCGATCGGCACGGCGCTCGTCACACCGGGGACACTGAGAACCGCGTGCCGCTCTCCGCCGCTGAGCGCCGCGGAGTCTTCGAAGCTTTTGGCGCCATAGGCCGTGACCCAAAGATCGGCATCGGCCCGCTCGATCATGGATACGATCATTTTGCGCGCCCCCAGGTACAGCCCGAGTTGCACCGCTACCAGGACGATCGAAAACAGAATTCCCACCAGAGTGACCGCCAGCCGGATGCGGTCGTGGAACAGGTTGCGGAACGCAAGCGTCAGGACCATGTCTAAACGGTCATCCTCGTCTGGTGGCTGGCGTCGCAGTCGCGTTTGCGCCGCAATGCCTGCGCCGCCCGTGCCCCGTGCGGCCACGATCGGCCGGATGCGTCCCAAGGGCTCGTGCCGTCTTATATAGGGACTGGAAGCGAGTATCGCTACTCAGGGTCCCGGCAAGGTAAAGAGCCCAAATAATATTGCAAGTGTTGTGGCTTGCGTGGACGGGTGATGAGGGGAAATGATGACAAATGCCGTCGTTGCGGCGCCTTGTCGCCCCCGGTCGCATTTCCGACCAATTGGCGTAACAGGAGATGGCGCACATATGGCCAAGTATTGCCTCAGGCCGCAGCCGTTCGTCGAGGATAAAAGCCTATGCATGTCAGATATTTGAGCAGTTTGGCGGTGCTCGGCGCCGTGTTCGCCACGGCGCTGGTGCCGTCTCAGCCGTTGACGGCTCAGCAGCCCGGCAAAGCGGCCGCACCCCAGGCCAAGTCGGTCACCCCCCAGACTGCCCCTCCCGGACCAACCGGTCTTTGGATCGACCATACCGGGCGTGGTGCCGTTGAAATCGTACCCTGCGCGGACGCCCTGTGCGGCCGCATCATCTGGCTCCAGCAGCCCAACGACAAGGCAGGCCAACTCCTGCGCGATGAGAAGAACGGCGACCGGGCCAAGCGCAGCCAACCGATCTGTGGCCTGCAGATCATCGGCGGCGTCAAGCTCCAGTCGGACGGCTCGTGGGACAACGGCTGGATTTATGACCCCGAGCAGGGCGAGAGGTTCGACGTCGAGATTCGTCTGCGCAGCCCCGACCAGCTCCAGGTGAAGGGCTACAAGGGCGTCAAGTTCCTGAGCGAGACCTATCAGTGGAAGCGCGCCGCGATCCCGCCGGAGCCGCGCTGCGCGGTTTGATGCGGGCTCAGCCTCCCGCATCGCGGATGACGACGGCATCGACGACCGCGTAGCCGTCGCCGTCGCTGCCGAGCATCAGCGGATTGATATCCAGGCTCATGATCGTGGGGTCGCGCATCAGCTCGGCGACCTGCACGGCCGCGCGTGCCATCGCGGCGACATCCATCGGCAGCTCTCCCCGTACGCCCTTCAGCACGGCTGCGCATCGCAGCGTCATCAGCGCGCGCTCCACGTCCGCGACGTCGAATGGCGGCAGCAGCAGCTTCACGTCGGGCATGGCTTCCACGTACTTGCCGCCCTCGCCTACAACCACCACGGGTCCGAAGATCGGATCGCG
>JBKKCB010000023.1:0-4556 GCA_046713545.1 Hyphomicrobiaceae bacterium
CGCGGACACGATGTTGCCGTCCGACATGCGCACGACCCGCTGGCAGCGCGACGCCAGCTTCTCGTCATGCGTGACCAGAATCAGGGTGGTATTGCGGCGCGCCTGGGCCGCAAACAGCAGGTCCATCACGTGCGCGCCGGTGGCACCGTCGAGATTGCCGGTCGGCTCGTCGGCCAGAAGAACGCGCGGCCGCGTCACCAGCGCGCGGGCCAGCGCGACGCGTTGCTGCTCGCCGCCGGAGAGCTGTGCCGGAAAATGCTGCAGCCGGTGCGCCAGTCCCACTTCGTCCAGCACCTCTGTCGCGCGTGCCACGGCGTCGGGCTGATCCTGGAATTCCAGTGGCAGGGCCACGTTGTCGAGCGCCGTCATGGTCGGCACGAGGTGGAAAGACTGGAAGACGATGCCCATGGAGCTGCCGCGGGCCAGCGCCAGCTGATCTTCGTCGAGGGCGCCCAGATCACGCCCCGCGACCACGACGCGACCCGATGTCGCCCTCTCCAGCCCCGCCAGCACCATCAACAGCGAGGTCTTGCCAGATCCGCTCGGCCCGACGATGGCCACGGCCTCGCCGGCCGGCACGGAAAGACTGACCCCGCGCAGGATTTCGACCAGTCCCGCGCGGCTTGTCAGGGACAGGCGAACATCATCGGCCTTTATGACGGTATTGGACAATGCGGACTCGCTCTTTGTTGGGAAGGGACTTGCCCTAAGCCCTCCCGCTTTCTACGTCATGGGGCTGGGTTCATCGGGCGTAGAAAACGACGGACAGCCGGACATCGTGCAAAATCATTGGGGCCACATGGTGCGCATTCTAGCGATCGTCAATGTTTTGCTCATGAGCGTATTTTGGGCGCCTGCCGCCGGGGCGGCGAACAGCCCGGCGCGAATCGTCGTGCTGGGCGACAGTCTGACAGCCGGCTTCATGCTGAGCGAGAAGGATGCCTTTCCGGCCCAGCTCGAGCGCAAGCTCAAGGCGGCGGGCGTCGCCGTCGAGATCATCAATGCGGGCGTGTCGGGAGATACAACTGCGGCGGGCCTGGCGCGGCTCGACTGGGCCGTGCCCGACGGCACCCACGCCGTCATTCTCGAGCTGGGCGCCAACGACGCCTTGCGCGGTCTCGATCCCGGCAAGGCGCGTCGCAATCTGGCGACCATCATCGCGCGCCTCAAGAGCCGCAACATCGATGTGCTGCTCGCCGGCATGATCGCCCCCGGCAATCTGGGTGAAGGCTATGCCACTGCGTTCAATGCCATCTTCCCGGATCTCGCCCGGGAACATGATCTGCTGCTCTATCCCTTTTTTCTCCAGGGCGTGGCCATGCGCCACAACTTGAACCTCGGTGACGGCATCCATCCCAACGCCAAGGGCGTCGCCGCCATCGTCGACGGCATCATGCCGAAGGTCGAAGAGCTGATCGCGCGCGTCGCATCGCGTCGCAAACAAGATCAGCGCGGTTGAGAGCGAGAGTGTGCGATGCCCCGATTGTTCACGGCGCTCGAGCTGCCGGAGCGCGTGCGGGCACGGCTCGGTTTGATTCGCGGCCCTCTTGCGGGCGCCCGCTGGGTCGAGCCTGAGAACTTCCACATCACGCTCCGCTTCGCCGGCGACATCGACAATCGCACTGCCGACGAGTTCGCAGGCTTCCTCGACGACATCGAGATCGAGCCGTTCGATATCCGCATTTCCGGGCTCGGTGCCTTCGGCGGGCGCACGCCGCGCGTTATCTGGGCGGGCGTCGAGGGCGGCGAGCAGCTCGATCATCTGCAAAGGGCGCATGAGCGCGCGGCGCGGTCGGCCGGACTCGAGCCCGAGCCTCAGACGTATCGCCCGCATGTGACGCTGGCGCGTCTCAGGGGAACGCGGCCGGACGCCGTGGCGCGCTTTCTGGGCTCGCGCGGCGCCCTCGTCTCCGAGCCATTCCGGGTCGAGCGCTTCGTACTGTTCTCCGCGCGGCCCGGCAGCGGCGGCGGCCCCTACGTGCCCGAACACACGTTTCCACTGGCGCCGGGCTACGGCTATGAGCCTGATGAGGCGGGACTCTGAGCCAGCGCAGTCAGCAGGCCGGCGCAGCCGCCTTCGATGAGGTCGAGTGCCAGCGCGTAGTCGTCGGGGGTGCCGTCGAAGGGGTCGGGGACGTCCTTCAGCCCGTATCCGGGAGCAAAATCCAGGAGCAAGCGGACCTTGTCCTGCGCGTTCTCGGGTGCAAGGAGCAGCAGATCCTGCCGGCTCGCCTCATCCATCGCCAGGATCAGATCGTGGCCCGCAATGTCGGCTGCCGTGGCTTGCCGCGATCGCAGATCGGAGATGTCGATGTCGCGGGTGCTGGCCGCTGCTTGCGCTCGCGGATCGGGCGGACCGCCAATATTGCGCACGCGCGTGCCGGCTGACGCGATCGTGAACTCGCTGCCCAGATCTGTCTGAAGCAGCAGGTGGCGCAACAGGCCCTGGGCCATAGAAGACCGGCAAGTATTGCCAAGGCACACGAAGAGGATGCTGCGCGCCATCCGGGCCTAAAATCCGAAGCCCATCTGCGCGGGATCGTGCTGGCCGAGCCGGATGCCTTCCAGCTCCAGCAGCTTGAGCTTGGTCTGCGTTCCGCCCGGCGCCGAGAAGCCGCCCATCATGTTGCCGCTGGCGAGCACGCGGTGGCATGGAATGATGATCGGAACCGGGTTTTTGCCCATCGCCTGCCCTACCGATTGAGCGGCTCCCAGCGGCATTCCGACCCGTTCCGCCAGCCCGCCGTAGGTGACGGTTTCGCCCCACCCAAGCTTGAGCATCTCCTGATAGAGCCGGCGCAAGAACTCGGGCTTATCCTCGAGATCGAGCGGGGCGTCTGACAGGTCGACCTTCTCGCCGGCGAAATACTGCTGCAAACGGGCAATGGTCGGCTTCAGCCAGTCGGGAGGATCAGATTCGGCGCCCTCCAAGTATCTGGTCAGGCGCTGGCGTGTGCGCGCTTCGTCGCCGTCAGGGAGCTGCAGCCGCAAAAGGCCGCGCTCGCTCCAGGCGAGGCCGACCGGACCGAAGGCAGTATCGATCAGGCAGTAGTGTGGCACGGCCATTTCCTTTCCGTACCCCCGAGAATTGATCCTATAACCGCAACCGTTCACTTGCCAGTTCGTCTAGCATGGCCGGCAGGTGACGGGCGACCCGAAAGGAGACAACTATGGCCAACAAACTCGGGGCTGACGAACGCGCGCAGGCGCTGGCGCGCGTGCCGGCCTGGACGCCGATCGAGGGACGCGACGCGATTTCCAGGTCGTTCAAGTTCAAGGACTTCAATGAGGCGTTCGGCTTCATGACCCGCGCTGCGCTCATTGCGGAACGCATGAATCATCATCCCGAGTGGTTCAACGTCTGGAATCGGGTCGACGTCACGCTGTCGACGCACGACGCGGGCGGATTGACGGAGCTCGACATCAAGCTGGCCGCGGCCATGGATGCTTGCGCTGGCGGATGATAGGACGGCCGGTGTGCTTCCTGTCGCTTTCCTGAGGCTGGCAATTACGGGACGGCCGTTGACCACGGCTGGAGCCCGCTCTATTCTGATATATCAGAGGAAGCGCTGCGTCGGCCGGACAGCAGGTGCCGAAAAATTGAGGGCAGATCATGGTCACGGAACGCCAGAAGCTTTTTCGCCAGGAATATCGTTCACGCATCATGGGCTTCTATGATGGCTATCTGCACATCGTCATCATCTACGCCATGGGCGCCGCGGCGTTCTACATCTACCTGCAGCACCTCTCGAACCCGAGCTGGCTCGAGCTCCTGACGATCCCCATCACCTTCCTGTTCACGAACCTGTTCGAGTGGTTCGTGCACAAGTACATCATGCATCGGCCCGTGCCGATCAAAGGCCTGCGCGCCGTTTATGAGCGCCACACCCTCAATCATCACCAGTTTTTCACGGACGAGGAAATGCGTTTCCGCGACCACAAGGACTGGCGCGTCACCGTGTTCCCGCCCTATGCGCTTGTGGTCTTCATTCTGATGTCGATTCCGGCGGCCGTCATCCTCGGCAACGTCTTCACGCCCAACGTCGGCTGGCTCTTCATGTGCGTGACCACGGGCATGTATCTTATCTACGAGTTCATGCACTTCTGCTGTCACGTGGACGAGAACTGGTTCGTGCGCAATTGCCCGTTCGTCAACACGCTGCGTCGTCATCATACCGCGCACCACAACGCGCGGTTGATGATGGAAACCAACATGAACCTGACGTTTCCGATTGCCGACTGGTTCTTCGGCACGTCGGACCTGCAGCGCGGTTTGTTCGGCCACATCTTCAACGGCTACGATACGCAGCACCTCAAGACAAAGCTGCGCGGACAGCCTAAGCGCCCTGACGAGGCAGCCGCTGCTCCGATGGGCAACTATTGAGGTCTGAGGGCTGGCGGCTTCGCCCGCCGGCACCGACCATTGGGGAGGCTCACGTGCCCAACGACGTCAAAGCCATCGTTTCGCTGGTGGCGCTGATCGTGGCGATCGGCTTTGCATACTGGGAACGCGCCAACGGCAAGCCGCATCTGTTCTGGTTCGTCATTGTTCTGGC
>JBKKCB010000024.1:0-7944 GCA_046713545.1 Hyphomicrobiaceae bacterium
ACACAGGGCAACCGCACAGAGCATCGAGGAAGCGCGCATACGAACCTTCGCTGGGCAACCTCACAGATATAGCCACGACGGAGCTCGCTGGGAAAGGTCGTGGCTCAAGAGATGACGCCGTTTCCGCTCGACCCTAGAGCAGCACGCTGCGGATGACGAAGGCGACAAGGCCCACGGCGGCGATGCTGCACAACCAGAGCAGGGCGAGCCAGCCAAGCCGCCGCGAAAGCGACGGTGTATCGTCGGCTGGTGGCCGTCCTTGCATCAGTGGTAGCCGCCCTTAGGGTCGACCTTGCCGCGAAACACCCAGTACGCATAGGCGGTGTAGGCCAGGATGATCGGGATCAGGACCACGGCGCCGACGAGCAGGAAGCGCAGGCTGGAGTCGGGCGCCGCCGCCTCCCAAATCGTGACGCTGGTCGGCACGATGTAGGGATAGAAGCTGATGCCGAGGCCGATGTAGGACAGCACGAACAGGCCGATCGAGGCGACGAAGGGGATCACCTCCCAGCGCTGGGCGAGGCCGCGCGCGAGCAACAGGGCGCAGCCGAGCACCAGCAGCGGCACCGGCGCCGCGTACAGCACGGCCGGCCAGGCGAACCAGCGGTTCGCGTATTGGCCTTCCAGGAACGGAGTCCAAAGGCTGACGGCGCCGATCAGCGCAACGGTGCCGGCCGCAGCCCACCAGGCCAGACTAAAGGCGCGCTGTTGCAGTTCTCCCGTGGTCTTCATGACGAGCCAGGTCGCACCCAGCAGCGCATAGCCGACCACGAGCGCGCAGCCGGTCAGGAGGCTGAAGGGCGTCAGCCAATCCCACCAGCCGCCGGCGTAGGCGCGATTGGCGACCGGAATACCCTGCACCAGCGCGCCGAGCGCGATGCCCTGGGCGAAGGTCGCGGTGATGGAGCCGCCGGCGAAGGCCCAGTCCCACCAGTTGCGCGTGTCGGGCCGCTTGGCGCGCCAGCGGAATTCAAAGGCGACACCGCGAAAGACGAGCGCCAGCAGCATGAGCGTGATCGGCGCGTACAGCGCCGGCATGATGATGGCGTAGGCCAAGGGAAAGACCGCGAACAGGCCGCCGCCGCCAAGCACGAGCCAGGTCTCATTGCCGTCCCAGACGGGAGCGATCGAATTCATCATGACGTCGCGATCGGGCTCGTCGTGAATGACGGGAAAGAGAATGCCGATGCCCAGGTCGAAGCCGTCGAAGATCACGTAGGCGAGTACGGCGAAGGCGATCAGTCCGGCCCAGATGAAGGCGAGATCGATGGTCATGACGGCCCTCCCTTACCCCCGCCTGAGGGTCCCGCGGCAACCTGCGGCGCGGGCGTGATGCCGGCGGCGCGCACCGGCGCGTCATCGGGAATGTCGGGCTCGTCGATCTGCGGCGGCCGCGCCATCAGGCGGAGCAGGTACAGCGTGCCGGCGCCGAACACGAGGAAGTAGACGATGATGAAAAGAATGAGCGAGGCCGCAACGGCCGGCGCGGCAATGGCCGAGACGGAGTCCGTCGTGCGCAGCAGGCCGTAGACGGTGAACGGCTGGCGCCCGACCTCGGTGGTGATCCAGCCCGCGAGCACGGCGACGAAGCCGGCGGGTCCCATGGCGACGGCGCAGCGGTGGAACCACGGCGCGTCGTAAAGCCGGTGACGCAGGCGCAGCCACAGGCTCCAGATGCCGGCGGCGGCCATCAGGGCGCCGAGGCCGACCATGATGCGAAAGCTCCAGAACACGATGGTGCTGTTGGGACGATCGGCCTTGGGCCAGGCTTTCAAGCCTTTCACCTCGCCGTCCCAGTCGTGGGTCAGGATGAAGCTGCCGAGCTTTGGAATCTCGATGGCGTAACGCGTCGTCTCGGCGGCCATGTCGGGCAGGCCGAACAGGATCAGCGGCTGACCGCTGCGGGTCTCGAAGTGGCCTTCCATGGCCGCGACCTTGGCGGGCTGATGCTGCAGGGTGTTGAGGCCGTGCATGTCGCCGGCGACGATCTGGATGGGCGCGACGATGGTCGCCATCCACATGGCCATCGACAGCATGATGCGCGACGGCTCGTGCGTTTTGTCACGCAGGAGATGCCAGGCGCCCACCGCGCCGACCACGAAGGCGGTCGTCAGATAGGCGGCGAGCACCATGTGCACGAGGCGGTAGGGGAATGACGGGTTGAAGATGATGGCCCACCAGTCGACGGGCACGAACTGGCCGGCTGCGTTAACGCTGTGGCCGGCGGGCGTGTGCATCCAGCTGTTGGCGGCGAGGATCCAGAACGCCGACAGGAACGTACCGGCGGCCACCATCAGGGTGGCGAACATGTGCAGGCCCCTGCCGACGCGGGACATGCCGAACAGCATGACGCCGAGGAAGCCGGCCTCGAGGAAAAAGGCCGAGAGAACTTCGTAGCCCATCAGCGGCCCGAGGATGGGGCCGGTCTTGTCGGAGAACACGCTCCAGTTCGTGCCGAACTGGTAGCTCATGACGATGCCGGACACGACGCCCATGCCGAAGGCGATGGCGAAGATCACCTTCCAGTAGTTGAACAGGGACAGGTAGACTTGGCGGCCGGTGGCGAGCCACAGGGCCTCGAGCACGGCCAGATAGCTGGCGAGCCCGATCGAGAAGGCCGGGAAAATAATATGAAACGAGACGGTGAAGGCGAACTGCAACCGCGCCAGAATGAGAGCGTCGAACGTCTCGAGCCAAGCCATGACCGACCTCGCCGCCGATGTATCCGATCTCGCTGATAATGTAGTAGCGTTGCGCAACCGTGAAACGGCGCCATTTTACGCTGGTGTCATTTGCCGCGGGCGAGCGTGAAAACAAGAGGCCCCGGCAGTGATGCCGGGGCCCGAGAAATCCTGCCGCCGGGAATGGGGGATGGGGACGGAGCAGGAAATTCAGCAATCGGACGATTTAGCGACGTGACCGGACATTCGTCCACGTCCAAATAGGGGTAAACGAGTTATCCACAGCAGCCTGTGGACAAGTGACCGCCCGCACGGAACGCTGCGGGCGGGCGTGACAAGAGGAAACAACGAAGGGCGCAAGACCCATGCACGGATCGGAACGGCCTAGGGCATCTGCGGAGAGCGATTGCGTCGCGCGCGCGCGCAGCGTAACGGAAATTCTCGCAGCGGGCGCAGCGCGGATCGAGGCGGCGCGAACGCTGCCGCCCGACATTCTCGACGCCATGCACGGGGCGCGCCTGTTCCGCCTGCTGCTGCCGCGATCGCTCGGCGGCGACGAACTCGATCCCGTGACGCTGGCGCAGGTCACGGAAGTGATCGCGGCAGCCGACGCCAGCGCGGCCTGGTGCATCGGCCAGGCCTCGGGCTGCGCGATGACGGCGGCGTCGCTGGCGCCCGAAGTCGCGCAACGCGTGTTCGGTCCGCGCGATGCCGTGCTGGCCTGGGGCGCCGGCGCGGCGGGCAAGGCCGTGACGGCAGACGGCGGCTACCGGGTGACCGGCACCTGGACCTTCGCCAGCGGCATTCGCAACGCGACCTGGGTCGGTGCGCACTGCAAAGTTTTTGATAAGGACGGTCAGCCGCGCTTGCGTCCCGACGGACGGCAGCTGGAGCGCACCGGGCTCGTTCCGCGCGCGCAGGCCAAGATCCACGACGTGTGGCAGGTCATGGGCCTGCAGGGCACCGGCAGCGACAGCTACGAGATGGCTGACCATTTCGTTGCCGACGAACTGACGGTCGACCGCGAGGACTTGTCGGATCTGCATGGGGCGGGACCAGTGTTCAACTTTCCGGGCACGCATGTCTATGCCGCGGCGTTCGGCGGCGTGATGCTGGGCATCGCGCGCGGGGCGCTGAACGACCTGCTGGCGCTGGCCACTACCAAGACGCAGCGCGGTGCGGCAACGTCGATGCGCGAGAGCCCCGTGTTCCAGACACAGATGGCGCATCTGGAAGCCCGGCACCGGGCGGCGCGTGCGTATCATCTCGGCACCTTGCGCGACGTCTGGAGCCAGATCGAAGCCGGCACCCCGCTGGCGCTCGAGCACCGCACCAGCATCCGGCTGGCGGCGACACACACGATCCAGCAGGGCGTCGAGATCGTCACGGACGCCTATCGTGCCGCAGGGCAGACGGCGATCTTCGATGCGCATCCGTTCGAGCGGCGGCTGCGCGATGCGCTGACGGCCTCGCAGCAGGCGCAGGGACGCTCGACGCATTACATGACGATCGGGCGCCATCTGCTGGGGCTGCCGCCGGACACGATGATGTTTTTGTAGGGATGCCGGTCGGGATCGCCCTTCAATTAACTGAGCTGCAGACCTCGCAAACAGATATGGAAGTAACCCCGCGCGGAACGAACGCCCTGCTCTGACGTTTCTTGGCACTACTCCGTCACAGCAGAGGAGTTCGAACATGAACCGATTGTTATCTTCAGCACTTCTCGGTTCCACAGTTGTCATGGGAACCGCGTTTGGTGCATCGGCATTGCCGCTGTCCGCCACGCCGGAAACCGACAACGGCATCGAGATGGTGCATGGCTATCATCGCCATTGCGCTGGCGATCCCGACTATGCCCACCGCCATTCCCGCAGCGGTTATCGCATCGAATGCGGGCGAATTGATCGCGGAGTCCGCGGCCCGAACATCAGACTCGAGCTCGGCGACCGTGACCGCGACCGCCGGTACTACCGCAGGGACCGGGACCGGTACTGGGACTAACGAACACGAAAGAGCGGGATCACCTCCCGCTCTTTTTCTTTGCCCCCCGATAACTTCTCCCGTGTCCTACCCTGTCTGCAAGTTCTGCATCATGCCCAACGGATGTGGGATGGCTGAAGCGGCGCGATGGTAAATCGACATGGCGACCGCTGGCTCTGACGCGCTCGGCGATGCGTGCGGACACGCCACCGTTAAGAGTTTTGCTCTCTTTTGAATGACTGCTTTCTTTACCTTGCAAAGGGGTCTTTTGCCGGAAAGGAAAATTGCGCGGGTACGATCATCGCCGCAGATTGAGCGCGAAAGGGACATGTCATGGCAAAGGCATCAGCGGCGATGATCGGTGCGGCCATCCTTGGCGCACTAGTGTCCTCGACGGGGGGACAGGCGGCGCCGCTGAATACCATCGCCGGCGACTTGAGGACTACGGGTCAGCAGAGCGCGCTGCATCGTGTGCACGACAGTTGTCGCCGTTGCCGCGATTGCCGGGCCGTGGTCGCGGCGCGGCGGTACTATACCCCGCCGGTGTATTATGCAGTGCCACCACCTGTGTATTACGCTGTGCCGCGCTATGAACCTTCGGTGATCTACTACGGCCCGGCCGGGGCTTATCGCCCCTATCCGCCCGTGGTCGTGTACGACGTGCCTCCGCGCCGGGACTACTATTATTCAAGGTGGGACGACTACGGCGACCGCTATCACCGCAGGTGGTGAGGGGGCGCAAGTCCACCTCTCTCGCCTTCCCATCGTCGGACAAAGCAACGATTGGATCGCAGGCCACATTTGAGTGCATGACCACTCCATGCGCAGCCCGTCAGGGGTCCCTTGGCGTCTCGCTTGTCATGCCGACAAGGCCGGTGCGCAATCTTCCTCATCATGAAAGACGGAACAAAGGTGGGGGCCTGACGTTCTGCCGCATCACGTTGTCCGTCAATAGGAGTGACATATGAACAGTTTGTTATCTTCAGCTCTTTTTGCATCCGCATTAATGCTTGGTGCGAGCGCTGCCGGCGCCGCGCCACTTTCGACGGCACCTATCGCGCCCCAGGCCGGGAACGGCACGGAACTCATCCACGGTGGGCATAGATCGTGCCGCAGCGGTCACCGCCATATGCGGGATGGTGACCGGGTGCGCTGTGGTCACCACTATCGCAGCAGCGGTCCGGGCGTAACCATCCAACTGGGTAAGGACCGCCGACATCATGATCGTAGGGATCACCGCCGCGATCGTCGTCACGACCGGTAGCGATAAAAGAGAGCGGCATTGCCGCTCTCTTTTTTTGGCTCTTGCGGGTCCATCCGCGAGCTCACCATCGCGATCACGAGCGTTGCGCAGGTGGCCGACTTGTCGTTGAGCGGCTATCGCCGTGGCTCACGCAGTTCCCAACGCTCAACTTGTGATTTGGCGTTCGCCGCTGGTGTGCAGCACGTGCAGCATCCCAGCCTGGATCGCAACGCCGCGGCCACAGACCTTCTGGTCAATCGCCGCCGATTGGGGTATGCAGGCGGTTCACCCCCCTCCCTGCGGCGACCGGAATGTCATCGACAGACAAAACTTCACCTGTGGTCGAGATCGCGCCCGGCGAACCGCCGGAGCCGGCCGTAAGCACGCGTGTGCTCAATCTGCGCATTCGCCAGCAGGAAATACTGGCTGATCTGGGCGTCATCGCGCTTCGCGGAACCCCGTTCATGGAGTTGATGGATCAGGCGGTGCGGCTGTGTGCCGAAGGACTGGAATCGGAGTTCTGCAAGATCCTGGAATACATTCCCTCCGAGAATAGGCTCCTGATGCGCGCCGGTGTCGGCTGGGACCCGGGCGTGGTCGGCACGGCCAGCGTCGGTGCCGATCTCGAGTCGCCGTCGGGGTTCGCGCTGCACACCGGCAAACCTGTCATTTCCAACCAGCTCGAGAACGAACAGCGCTTCCGCACCTCGGAGCTGCTCGTCAGACACGGCGTGCGCCGGGCCATCAACGTCATCCTTCAGGGCGAGGGTGCACCGTTCGGCATTCTCGAGGTCGACAGCAGATCGGAGGGTGATTTCTCCGAGAAGGACATCGCCTTCCTGCAAGGTGCGGCCAACATCATCGGCATGGCTATCGAGCGGCAACGCCATGAGCGCAAGCTGAACGCAGCCGTGGAGCACCAACAGATCCTGGTCAAGGAAATCAACCACCGGGTGAAAAACAGTCTGCAGCTGGTCGCCAGCATGCTTAATCTGCGCGCGTCGTCACACGCGGACACCACCATCAGAGAAATTCTGAGCGATGCCTCCGCCCGGGTCGGAGCGATCTCGCGGGCCCACAATCGGCTCTACCGCAGCTCGGACATCAGCAGGATCGAGTTGGGAGCCTACCTTTCCGAAGTCTGCCACGATCTCACGGAGGCGACACCAGACTGCCCGGTTGTTTTTGAATCGGCCGGTGCCGTCTCGATGGACACGGACCGCGCGATCCGGTTTGCCCTGCTCGTGACCGAGTTGGTGACCAATGCCGTCAAGCATGCTTACGGTCGAAGCGGGACGGGCACCGTGAGCGTGCGGCTGACGCGCAAAGACGATGCAACCGCCCGCGTGAGTGTCAGTGACGCAGGCGCCGGGCTGCCCGAGAGCTTCAAGCTCGACAGCGCGTCAAGTCTTGGCATGCGTCTGGTCATGGCCTTCGCGGACCAGATGGGCGCGACCGTCGTTGTCGAGCAGCTGCACCCCGGCACGCGGTTCATCGTCGATACGCCCGTCGATGCGGCGTAGGCGACAGGCCCCGCAAATCCTGCCGTAACGCAGAGGCGATGAACCTCAAGCGCTAATGCCGTCCTGGTGCGGTCGAGAGGATTTGGCACTCGACGGCATAACAATCTGTAAACACACGATTTTATCGGACTATTACTGAGCGCTACTGTAACACTTTTGGAGCACTAGTCGAGGCCACGTTTATCGGCCTACCTTCGCGCATGTGGTCGCCCTATAGGCTTCCTCCAGATCCGTCAGTCGGCTTTACTGTACCGTCGCAGAGTTTGCCAAATCAACGAAGCCCTTGCGCGCTGTGTCACGTGCCACCGTGGGGACACGGTGACCACGCGGGATAGCTCGACCTAAGTTCGCCTCGGAGCGCCCAGCGGTGACATCCAATTAACCCCCACCACCTCGAGAGCGTCTGCAAACGCCGCGCGCGAGCGCCATTCGAGTGAGGCGAAGCGCTGCGGTGCCAAATGAAATCTGCGCTACATTGCATGAGGTTACGCATTCCAGATTTTGCATGGAATGACAG
>JBKKCB010000025.1:0-8744 GCA_046713545.1 Hyphomicrobiaceae bacterium
GCCGCGACGGCAAGCGGCGCGATGACGACAGAGACCAGGGAAATGGCAAGGAGCAGCAGGAACGGCGGCCCGAATCCCGCCCCGCCGGTCTGGACGGCGTTGATGGCCAGAACGCCGAAAATCAGCGTGGGGATATAGAAGGGGAGGACCAGGAGCGCGACCAGCAGCCCGCCGCGGCGGCTCCGCAGCGTCAGCACGGCGCAGATGGCGCCGACGAAGCTGATGGCCGGTGTTCCAGCCATCAGCGTCGCCAGCAGGGCCGGATAGGCGGCCATGTCCAGGTTCAGGAGCAATCCGAGCAGCGGCGCCATCAGCGACAGGGGAACGGCGGTGTAAAGCCAGTGCGCGAGGCACTTGGCTGCCGCCACGAGTTCCAGCGGCAGGCCTCCGGTGGCCAGCACCTCCAATGAACCGTCCTCGTCGTCGATTTCGAACAGGCGCGGGAGCGAGAGCAATGCGGCGAGTAACAGGGCCACCCAGAGAATCCCCGGCGCGATGCGGCTCAGAAGATTGAGATCGGGACCCAGGCCCAGGGGAAGAATGGCGACGACCATCAGGTAGAAGCCCAGGGCCGTCCCGAGCGCGCCGCCGTCGCGCGTCGCCAGCTTCAGGTCGCGGCGCAGCAGCGCGAAGAACGGCCTCATGCCGCCTCCACGTCCGTCGTCCCCAGGCGCAGTTCGCGCTGGGAGGCAACGTCGATGGGCTGATGCGTGGCAATGAGGGCAATGCCACCCGACCACAGATGCCGATCGATCACGGCGTCGAGCACGCCTTGCGACGCGGCATCGAGCGAAGCATAGGGCTCGTCCAGCAGCCAGATCGGACGCCGCGTCAGCAGCAGGCGCGCGAGGCCAAGCCGGCGCTTCTGTCCGTCGGAGAGATAGCCGGCAGGAATATGACTGAGCTCCAGCAGCCCGAACGTATCCAGCGCCGCGCCGTCGCGGCCCGGCAGCCGGTCGATGCTGTCTCGCGCCAGGAAGCTGCGCCAGAAGGCTATGTTCTCGAGCACGGTCATGCTCGATTTCAACGCGTTGCGGTGACCCACATAGTGACAATGTTGGCCGAGCGTGCGCTCCGCATCACCCGCTTCCAGGCGCAGCTCGCCCTCTGCTGGTCTGATGAACCCGGCAATGGCGCGAATCAAGGTTGTCTTGCCCGAGCCGTTCGGTCCGGTCAGGATCAGCGCCTCGCCTGCCGAAACCGCGAACGAAAGATCGGAAAAAACGATCCGCTCGCCGCGTAGGACGGCCAATTCGTCGGCGACGAGCTGCATTTGCATGGCAATTATGCTTGGCCGCGAAGGATAACCATCATGGAAGTGGCAACCGGGTCTAGCCGTTCTCGGCGCCGCATCATATAAGGCGAATATCCGCCCCGAGGCCAGCTTTTGCCCGCGCGTGAGTGCGTGCGGCCGCTACCCCGAGGTCCACCCATTTGATCACACGTGTGACGCCGCTCAAGGAGACCCCGGACATGGCCTTAACGCCTCTCTCAGCCGACAGCTTCAAATGCCGCAAGACGCTGCAGGTCGGGTCCAAGTCGTACGAGTATTTTTCCCTGCCTGACGCTGAGAAGAACGGCCTGCCGGGCATCTCCAGGCTGCCTCAGTCGCTCAAGGTGCTGCTCGAGAACCTGCTGCGCCACGAGGACGGACGCTCGGTGAAGGCAGACGACATCCGGGCCATGGCCGAATGGCTCAACGCCAAGACATCGCAGCGTGAAATCGCCTACCGGCCGGCGCGCGTTCTCATGCAGGATTTCACGGGTGTTCCCGCCATTGTCGATCTGGCGGCCATGCGCGATGCCATGAAGACGATCGGCGGTGAGCCTCAGCGGATCAATCCCCTCGTGCCCGTCGATCTCGTGATCGATCATTCCGTCATGGTCGACCACTTCGGGACGCCGCAGGCCTTCAAGCAGAACGTCGATCTCGAATATGAGCGCAACAAGGAGCGCTACGAATTTCTGCGCTGGGGTGGCAGCGCCTTCAACAATTTCCAGGTCGTCCCGCCCGGCACGGGCATCTGCCATCAGGTCAACCTGGAGTATCTGGCCCAGACGGTGTGGACCAAGACGGTCGGCAAGGTGGAGCAGGCATTCCCCGACACCTGCGTCGGGACGGACAGCCACACGACCATGGTCAACGGGCTTTCCGTGCTCGGCTGGGGCGTCGGCGGGATCGAGGCGGAGGCGGCCATGCTGGGCCAGCCGGTCGCCATGGTCATTCCCGAGGTCATCGGCTTCCGCCTCAAGGGCCGCCTCAAGGAGGGCATCACGGCGACCGACCTCGTGCTGACGTGCACGCAGATCCTGCGCAAGCGCGGCGTGGTCGAGAAGTTCGTCGAGTTCTTCGGCGACGGTCTCGATCATCTGTCCATCGAGGATCGCGCCACCATCGCCAACATGGCGCCTGAGTACGGCGCCACCTGCGGCTTCTTCCCGACCGACGCCGACACCATCAAGTATCTGCGTGCCACCGGCCGCAAGGCGGATCGCGTGGCGCTGGTCGAAGCTTACGCCAAGGCGCAGGGCATGTGGCGCGAACCCGGCATGGAGCCTGTCTTCACCGACGTTCTCGAACTCGACATCTCGACCGTCGAGCCCTCCCTGGCCGGCCCCAAGCGCCCGCAGGATCGCGTGCCGCTGAAAGATGCCAAGGCCGGATTCGCCAAATCCATCCCCGAGATCGTCAAGGGCGCGTCCCTCGGCAAGACGGTGAAGGTGCGCGGCACGGATTATGACATCGGCCATGGCAGCGTCGTCATCGCCGCCATCACGTCGTGCACCAACACCTCCAACCCGTCCGTTCTCGTCGCGGCCGGCCTTGTCGCCCGCAACGCGCATGCGAAGGGATTGAAAGTCAAACCGTGGGTCAAGACCTCCTTCGCTCCCGGCTCGCAGGTCGTCACCGACTACCTGACCAAGGCCGGCCTGCAAGCCGATCTCGACGCCATGGGCTTCAACCTGACGGGCTACGGCTGCACCGTCTGCATCGGCAACTCGGGACCGTTGCCGGAGGCTGTCTCCGAAGCCATTCACGAGGGTGATCTCATCGCGGCGGCCGTCCTGTCCGGCAATCGCAACTTCGAGGGCCGCGTGCATCCCGAGGTGAAGGCCAACTATCTCGCATCGCCGCCGCTCGCCGTTGCGTATGCCATCGCCGGTACGATGAATATCGACATGACGACGGAGCCGCTCGGCCAGGATGGCGACGGCCGAGATGTGTTCCTGCGCGACCTCTGGCCGACGTCGACCGAGATCGCCGAGATCATCCGCTCCTGCGTCACACCCGACACGTTCGCCAAGCGCTACAGCGACGTCTTCAAGGGCGACGAGCAGTGGCAGAAGATGGGCAAGGCGCGCTCCAGCCTCACCTATAGCTGGAACTCCGGATCCACCTACGTTCAGAACCCGCCGTATTTCGAAGGCATGACCATGACGCCGGCCCCGATCGAGGATGTGATCGGTGCGCGCATTCTGGGTCTGTTCGGCGACTCGATTACGACGGATCACATCTCGCCCGCCGGCTCGATCAAGAAGGACGGCCCCGCGGGTGAATTCCTGATCGAGCGGCAGGTGCGGCCGGCCGATTTCAATTCCTACGGCTCACGCCGCGGCAATCACGAAATCATGATGCGCGGAACGTTCGCCAACATCCGCATCAAGAACATGATGCTTGGCGGCAAGGAAGGCGGCAACACGATCCACTATCCCTCCGGGCAGGAGATGCCGATCTACGACGCCGCCATGCGTTACAAGATCGAGGGCGTGCCGCTTGTTGTCTTTGCCGGCAAGGAATATGGCACGGGATCGAGCCGCGACTGGGCCGCCAAGGGTGCGCGCCTGCTCGGCATTCGCGCCGTGATCGCCCAGACGTTCGAGCGCATCCACCGGTCCAACCTCGTCGGCATGGGTGTGCTGCCACTGGTGTTCGAAGGCGGATTGTCGTGGTCCGACATCGGTCTGAAGGGCAGCGAGACCATCACGATCACCGGTCTTCCCACGCTGCGCCCGCGTCAGCAGGTTATCGTAAACGTCACCTACGAGGACGGCGTCACGCGCGAGGTTCCGACCCTGTGCCGGATCGATACGGAGGACGAACTCAGCTACTGGCGTCACGGTGGCATTCTGCCTTACGTGCTGCGCGGGCTTGCGGCTGCAGCGTAGGGGCAATCGCCTGCCGGCGGTGTGTGGTGGCGAGTTTACGGGGATCACCTGTCAGACTCACCCTTTCGTGACTCGCAATTGAAGCGAGTCGTATCAATATAATGTCCAGACAAAAGGCGCACCGGCATGGGATTGGACCCTTAAGTACAATGCGAATACTTAAGCTTATCGCCACAGTAGCCAGCGCGGTGCTCGTGCCGCTGATCGGCCTCTTCGGCGGAAACCAGGTCTACGCGCAAACGTCGGCGCCACCGGCGGACGCTCAGCCCAAGGCGGTTCTGGAGCTTTACACCAGTCAGGGTTGCTCATCCTGCCCGGCAGCCGACGCGCTGCTTGGCACGTATGCCGCGCGAGGGGACGTCGTCGCACTCACGTTTCCCGTGGACTACTGGGACTATCTGGGCTGGAAGGACACGTTGGCCGATGCCAAGTTCACGGCTCGCCAGCGCGCGTATGCCAAGAGTCGCGGCGATGGCCGTATTTACACCCCGCAGCTTGTCGTCAACGGTCTTGCCCACGTCAACGGCACGCACGCCAAGGAAATCGACTACGCCATCACCAAGACCACAGGCAAGTTGAGCGGGTCGCGCATTCCGCTTCATATCGCCAGCCGTGACGGCAAGATCGTGATCGATGTTGGTGCCATGCCTGAGGGCGACAAGGCTGGAGATGGCGCCATCTGGCTGGCCTTCCTGCGCAAGGAAATACAGGTCCCAGTGCGCACGGGGGAAAACCAAGGCCAGATGCTGACCTACTTCAATGTCGTTCGCGAATGGAAGCAGGCCGGCACATGGAGCGGCCGGCCGATGACGATCCAGGTCGAGCGCCAGACCGTCAAATCGGACGTCGATAGTTGCGCGGTGCTGCTCCAGGGCGGCATGACGGGGCCGATCGTCGGGGCGGCCTATCTCGCGAAGCTGTAACCGCTGTTGCGTGTGACACCCGTTACGCCGCCAGTCCCCGTTTTCTGAGCATGGCCTCGCTGGTCGGCAGGCGGCCGCGAAAAGCCGTGTAGGCCTCTACGGGATCACGGCGGTTGCCGGCCGAGTAGATGAACTCCTTCAACCGCTTCGCGGTCTTGCGATCGAACACGTTGCCGGCGTCCTCGAAGGCGCCGAACGCGTCGGCATCCATGACCTCCGACCACATGTAGCTGTAGTAGCCGGCCGCATAGCCGCCGCCGGAGAAGATGTGCGCAAAATGCGGCAACCGATGCCGCATGGTGATCTCGGGGGGCATGCCGAGCGTCTTGAGTAGCTTGGTTTCGAAGCTCGTCAGGTTGAGATTGGCCGCATCCCCCAGCGAATGCAGTTCGAGATCGGCCAGCGCCGACGACACATACTCGAGGGTCGTAAAACCCTGGTTGAACTTTCTCGAGGCCTCGAGGCGTTCCACCAGCGCATCCGGCATGCGCTTGCCGGTGCGGAAGTGCACGGCAAAGCGTTTCAGGACTTCCGGCGTCTGCAGCCAATGCTCGTAGAGCTGCGAGGGGAGCTCGACGAAATCCGTCGACACCGCTGTGCCGGCGATGGACGGATAGGTCACGTTCGACAGAAGGCCATGCAGCGCATGCCCGAATTCGTGGAACAGCGTGCGCGCATCATCCATCGACAGGAGGGCCGGCTCGCCCTCGGCCGCGCGCGAGAAATTCATCACGTTGACGACGATGGGACGGATCTCGCCGCGGAGTTTCTGCTGTCCGCGGAAGACGCTCATCCAGGCGCCGCTGCGCTTCGAGGGGCGGGCAAAGTAGTCCCCCAGGAACACGCCGATGTGCTGTCCCTGCTTGTCCGACACGTCCCAGGCGCGCACGTCGGCGTGGTAGCGCGGCACGTCGGTCCGTTCCTTGAAGGACAGGCCGAACAGGCGCTTGGCCGTATCGAAGGCTGCGGCGATGATGCGGTCGAGCTGCAGGTAGGGCTTGATGGCGCTTTCATCGAGGTCGTAGTCGGCGGCGCGAACCTTCTCCGCGTAGTAGCGCCAGTCCCAGGCGGCCAGCTTGAAATTCTGGCCTTCCGAATCGGCCACCTGCTGCAACCGCTCGCGCTCGCGCGTCGCCGCCGCCAAGGCGGCCGTCCAGACCTGTTCCAGCAGCGCGCGGACGTTGCCGGGTGTTTTCGCCATGGTGTCCGAGAGCCGGAATTCGGCAAACGTGCGGTAGCCCAGCAGCACGGCCCGCTCGGCACGCAGCGCGATGATCTCTTCGGCGATCCTGCGGTTGTCATGCTTGTCGCCGTTCTCGCCGCGGCGAGTCCACGCTTCGAACGCCTTTTCGCGCAGATCGCGACGCGCCGAAAACTGCAGGAAAGGATCGACGCTGGATCGCGACAGCGTCACCACATGCTTGCCGGGATGGCCCAGGTCGCTGGCTGTGCGCGCTGCCGCCGCGCGCACGAACTCCGGCAGTCCGGCCAGGTCCTGCTCGCCATCGAGGACCAGCTTGAACGCCTGTTCGTCGGCAAGAATGTTCTGGGCGAACTCAGTGCCGAGCGTGGCAAGCCGCTTGTTGATGGCGGCCACCCGTTTCCGGGCCTTGGCGCCGAGCAGTGCGCCGCTGCGCACCAGTCCCAGGTGGTGGCGTTCGAGCACGCGCAGCTGCTCCGCATCCAGGCCGAGATCGGCGCGGCGCTCATGGAGATTGTCGATCCGGCGAAACAGGTCCTGATTCAGCGCGACGCTGCTCCAGTGCTGGGCGAGCTTGGGCGACATCTCGCGCTCGATCTGCTGCAGCTGCGGGTTGGTATCGGCGCCGGTCAGATTGTAGAACACCCGTGCCACGCGGGTGAGGGACTGGCCGCTCTTCTCCAGCGCGACGATCGTGTTGGCGAACGAGGGACGCGATTTGGCGGTCGCGATACCGTCGATTTCGGCGGCATGTTCCTTGATGGCGATATCAAATGCCGGCGAAAAATGTTCGGGACGTATCTTGCCGAACGGAGGCAGCCCAAACGGGTCGCGCCAGGGCGCCAGCAGCGGATTTTTGCCGGCACTTTTGGCGAGCGGCTTGCCGCGTGTTTTTTTTGCCGGAGTCGTCGTCGCCGTCTTGCGTCGTGCCGCGCCCATGGTCGTTTCCGTTCTTTCGATGATGAAGGCGATCAGGCCTGCCCCAGCCCGCGTGCGATGAAACGATTGAGACGTTCGGCAAATTTGGCCGGGTTGGCCGGCAGCTCGCCCTCGAGCACCAGGGCCTGATCAAGAAGAAGATGCCCGAGTTCGCGCGCATCGTCGTTTCGTCCCGCGGCAATCTCTGCCGCGAGACCTTTGACCAGCGGATGCGACGGATTGAACTCCAGCACGGGTTTTGAACCCATGCCGCGGTTCTGGCGCTGGAGCAGGCGCTCCAGGCCCCGGTCCGGTCCGCCGTCGGGCGCCGCCAGGCACACGGCCGACGTGACGAGCAGCTTGGAGGCGCGCACGTCGGACACGGCATCTCCGAGCGCTTCCTTGAGCAGCGAAATCATCGGCGCGATGTCGTCGGCCTTGGGCTCCGGCTTGGGCTCGCCTTCGGCCGGGATGGCCGACAGGTCGGCCTCGCCGTGCGTCAGCGACTTGAGCGCCTTGCCTTCGAACTTCTGGCCCATCGAGGTCCAGAAGTGATCGACCGGATCGGCCATCAGCAGCACCTCGACACCGCGTGCGGCGGCGGCTTCGAGTTGCGGGCTCGAGCTGATGAGCTCGAGACTGTTGCCCGTCACGTAGTAGATTTCGCTCTGGTTCGGCTTCATGGCGGCCACGTATTGCGCCAGCGACCGCCAGCCCGGACCGGCCGTCGTGCGAAACCGGGCGAGTTTCAGCAGCTGGTCGCGCCGCTCGAAATCCTCGTATAGTCCCTCTTTCAGCACGCCGCCGAACGCATCCCAGATCTTTTCGTATTGCGCGGCATCCTTTTCGGCCACCGACTCCAGCTCGGATAAAAACCGGCCCGTGACGGCCTTGCGGATCTGGGCCACCTGGGCATTGTTCTGCAGGATCTCGCGCGAAATATTGAGCGGCACGTCCTCGGAATCGATCACGCCGCGCACGAAGCGCAGGTAGGGCGGCAGCAACTCCGCATCTTCCGTGATGAACACGCGCCGCACGTACAGCCGGACGCGGCCCTTGCGCTCGGCATCGAACAGGTCGAACGGCGCCCGTGACGGCACGAACAGCAGCACGGCGTAGGATTGGCGGCCCTCGGCGCGGTAGTGGAGCGTCAGCGCCGGGTCATCGAACTGATGCGCCAGCGTCTTGTAGACCTCCTGGTACTCTTCCGGCTTCACTTCGGACTTGGAGCGCTGCCACAGGGCGCTGGCCGAGTTGATCTGCCGGGTCTTGCCGTCCTCGCCCGCGAGTTCGACCGGAAACAGGATGTGGTCGGAATAGGCGCGCACGATGCGCTCGATTTCCGCGTCATCGAGGAAACCCTTGGCCTCCGTCTTGAGCGTAAGAGTGACCGCTGTTCCGCGCGGCACCTTGGCAGCCACCGCCTCGGACGCCTGCGTGATGGTGAAGCCCGAGGCGTCGTCCGACACCCACAGCCACGCGCTGCTGTCGCCGGCCTTCCGGCTCACCACCTGGATGCGGTCGGCCACCATGAA
>JBKKCB010000026.1:0-2068 GCA_046713545.1 Hyphomicrobiaceae bacterium
GAGGGCTCGAGCTTCGGGCGGCCCTTGGCGTCGACGCCCGTCTCTTTCATCTTCTCGAAACGCATGCCGACCAGCTTGCCCTTTTCGACGATGAAGGCTTTCGGCGCGTGGTTGTCGAGGATCGGGATGCCCTCGTGCAGGGCGTCCTTGATCTCCCAGTCCGAGGCTTTCATCACCTTGCGCGGGCTGCGTACGGTGACCGTGACTTTTTCGGCGCCGAGTCGCAGCGCCGTACGGCAGCAATCCATGGCGGTGTTGCCGCCGCCGATGACGATCACGCGCCTGCCGACCTTCTCGACGTGCGCGAAGGCCACCGAGGTCAGCCAATCGATGCCGATATGGACGTTGGCTGCAGCCTCCTTGCGGCCCGGAATGTCGAGGTCCTTGCCCTTGGGGGCTCCGGTGCCCACGAATACGGCGTCGTAGCCTTCGTCGATGACGGCCTTCAGGCTCTTGACCTCGTGGCCGAAGCGCCGCTCCACGCCGAATTCGACGATGCGGTCCACCTCCTCGTCGAGCACGCGCTCCGGCAGCCGAAAGGACGGGATGTTAGTGCGCATCAGGCCGCCGCCCTTCGGATCCTTCTCGATGAGCGTGCAGGAGTAGCCGAGCGGCAGCAGATCGCGCGCCACGGTCAGCGATGCAGGCCCAGCGCCGAGCAGCGCGATGCGCTTGCCGTTCTTCTGCCGCGGGATCTCGGGCATGAAGGCATCGACCTCGCCCTTGTAGTCGGCGGCGACACGCTTCAGGCGGCAGATGGCCACCGGCTCGGCATTCTTGCGCGATGGATCGCGAATATTGCTTTCATCGGCCAGCTGGATGCGGCCGCGGCGGCAGGCCGGCTCGCACGGCCGGTCGCACACGCGGCCGAGAATGCCAGGAAACACGTTCGATTCCCAATTGATCATGTAGGCCGCGGCGTAGCGGCCTTGCGCAATCAAACGGATATATTCGGGTACGGGCGTATGCGTCGGGCACGCCCACTGGCAGTCGACCACCTTATGGAAATATTTCGGATTGCTGATGTCAGTCGGAGCCATGCGGCCCCGACCTCGCGCCGCGATTTCACGCGCCTCCATTTCACCTCGTCCTTGGAATCGTTACCTCCGGCGGGGGCGTATCCTACTCGAACGAGCGCGATGCGCCCAATCCCTGTTTTCTTTAATCTTCACGCTCCCTGCTGATCGGCGATGCTGGCCAGCCGACCAAATGCGCCCCCTGTATATGCGTTATTCAGCGGCCGTCCAAGGGCATGCGCAACAAATCCCCGTCAGCCTGTGGGCCGGCCAGGGTGGGACATGGCATTGTGCAGTGCGCTCGCCTAGTCTTTCGCGGCAGCGCCCAGCAAGGAGCAGCCAATGATCGCGGTCATTTTTGAAGTCGAGCCCGCCGAGGGTCAGCGTCAGGCCTATCTCGATCTGGCTGCAGCGCTGCGGCCCCAGCTCGAAAAAATGGACGGTTTCATCTCCGTCGAGCGGTTCCAGAGCATCTCCGATCCGGGCAAAATGCTGTCCCTGTCCTTCTGGCGCGACGAAGCGGCCGTGCGCGGATGGCGCACGCACGCCAGCCACCGCGCAACACAGGGCAAAGGCCGAGCCGGAATCTTCAAGGACTATCGCCTGAGAATCGCCGAAGTCTCCCGCGACTACGGCATGCACGAGCGGCGCGAGCAGGCCCCCGACGACAGCCGCAGGGCCCACGACCAGCGGGGTTGAGAGATATGATCGACCACGTTTCGATCGGCGTCAGCGACCTTGCGCGAGGTGCTGCCTTTTATTCGGCGGTGCTGGAGCCGTTGGGCCTGGTGCAGATTGTCGCCACCGACACCCGGGTCGGGTTCGGCAAGCGCTATCCCGAGTTGTGGCTGAACCTGCGCTCTGGTACGCCACGCGTCGCCGACGATAGGGGGGCTCACGTCTGCCTCAGAGCGCGCACGAAGGACGCCGTCAACCGCTTCCACGCTGCTGCACTTGCGAACGGGGGAACTGATGATGGCCCACCGCGTGACCGCCAGGCCACGATGACGGCCTATTACGCAGGTTTCGTCCGCGATCCGGACGGCAATCGC
>JBKKCB010000027.1:0-3829 GCA_046713545.1 Hyphomicrobiaceae bacterium
CGGCCATGGCCTACGGCTGCGTGGGCATGCCGGAGGTCGACATGATTACGGGACCAGGGAACGCCTATGTTGCAGAGGCCAAGCGCCAGCTTTACGGCACTGTCGGCATCGATCTGCTGGCGGGACCAACGGAAATTCTCATCATTGCGGACGATACGGCCGATCCGGCGCTCGTGGCGACGGATCTGCTGGGGCAGGCCGAGCACGGGCCGGACAGCCCGGCATGGCTGGTGACGACCTCGCGCAAGCTCGGCGCTGCGGTGCTGAAGGAGATCGAGCGGCAGCTTCCCGATCTGCCAACGCGCGACAATGCCGGCAAGGCGTGGGCCGATCTCGGCGAGATCGTGGTCGTCGATAGCGACGACGAAGCCATTGCGGTGTCGGATGCCTATGCGCCGGAGCATCTCGAGCTGCAGACCGGACGCGACGACTACTATCTCGAGAAGCTGACCAACTACGGCTCCCTGTTCATCGGGGAAGCGTCAACGGTGGCTTATGGCGACAAGGGCGTCGGCACCAATCACACACTGCCGACAGGACGGGCGGCGCGCTACACGGGCGGCCTTTGGGTCGGCAAGTTCATCAAGACGGTGACGTACCAGCGTCTGACGCGGCGGGCCTCGCGCGACATGGCCGGCGTCATCAGCCGCATCTGCCGCGAGGAAGGCATGATCGCACACGCGATCACGGCCGAGGTACGCGAGAAGCGGTTCGAGCAGGCGAACTAGCGCACGCGGGACACCGTGCGCGGCGGAGGGGAAGGCATGGATCGCCGGCAGTTCGTCGCGTCAGGTTTAGCGCTGCCGTTGTCCTATGCGACGGGAGCGTTCGCCAAGGACCCCATCTTCATCGGCGACATGCACGCGCACTTCTATTTTGACCGGCAGGGGGTCATGCGCTCTCCGCCGCTCGGGCCGGCCATGGCTGCGGGCAACGCGACGCTGGTGGCGTGGTCGCTGGTCGGTGATCTGCTCTGGATGGGCCTGACGCCGCGTGGCTATGCGCAGCACTCAGTGCCGAAGGTGGGTGAGACGCTGGGCTGGTTCGAGCGCGAGCTGGCGCGCATCAAGAAGCATGCGGCCGAGCAGAACCTGAAGATCGTGAGGACGGCGGGCGACGTCGATCGTGCACTCAAGGGCGAGCCGCATGTTGTTTTAGCCGTGGAAGGCGCGAGCTTCATCGAGGACGATCCCGGGCGTTTGCAGGCTGCCTATGATCTCGGTGTCAGACACCTTCAGCTCGTGCACTACATCAAGAACTCGGTCGGCGACTTTCAGACCGAGAAGCCGGAGTACGGCGGCCTGACCGACGTCGGCAAGAAAGTCGTGCAGGAGTGCAACCGGCTCGGCATCCTGGTTGATCTCGCCCATTGCACGAGCGCGGCCGTGACCCAGGCACTGGAGATTTCCAAGGCGCCCATGGTCTGGTCGCACAGCTCAGTCACTCGAAATCGAAAACCCGATTGGACGCTGGGGGGCTGGCGCGCGCGCCAGTTGACGTTGGAGGATGCCAAAGCGATCGCGCGCAAGGGCGGCGTGGTCGGCTTGTGGGCGCTGCGGCTGGATGTGGGCGAGAGCGTCGAGGCATATGCGGACCGGCTGCTGGAGATGGCCGGCTGGCTCGGAGAGGATCACGTCGCCTTCGGCTCGGACATGAACGGCCTGGGCCGGCATGCGGTGATTAGCGCGTACGCCGATTTCCCGCGCGTGATGGCGCATTGGGAGAGGCGGCGCGTGCCGGAGGGACGCGTCCGCAAGCTGGCGATCGAGAATTACGCGCGCGTGCTGCGGCGGGCGCTGGGGTGATGCGTGCGAACGTCTCTGTTCAGGTCAATTCTTTCAGCCCGCTCGCCGTCTCGATCTGTGCTGTATAGCGAAGCTTCGGACCTTTCCTGACCATCGGAGGGCGATCAACGCCAAGCCTTCGGTATAGAGCGGAGACAGTATCAGGATCGGGATGCTCAAGGGTCAGGGACCGCAGCTTTGCCCCCGGATCAGCCATCGTTGCGACCGAGGGGGGCTTACCCTTCCTGTCGATGACGGACGGCGCGGCTCCACCAAACGGCAGGGAGCCATCGGTTGGGATCGAAAAATAGAAGGATGAATTGTCCACTCCCAGCTCGACCTTTCTGCCGAATAGAGCTTCGTTGCCGGCGAGCACAGCCTCGATGTCGTGCGTTCGGGCAACCCACCCTCGCAGGCGGTGTCCCTCGTCCCATGCGGCGCGGATAGCACTTTGATCGTCTAGGCCGAACCATCGGGCATGACCCGGTCTTTTCCCGGCCGGGTCGAGAGCGACAACCTCGAGATAGACACTTTCCCCGAGCCGCATCAGGTGATTGTGCGTGCCCATGTAGTCATGGCGCCGCCCGAAGGGGATGTCGAAGTTGAGGCACGCTCTGACATGCGCGACACCCTCCTCCAGGGACGGAGCGATCACTGTGATGTGGTCGAGTTGGAGCATGGCCCTTAGTAACCCGAGATGGATGACGATTGCATCGGCGAACGTCAGATCACGTCCTTCACGCGGGCCCAGGAGTTGTCCATGTGGCGGGTGAGGACGTCGGCCAGTGCGGCGCCGTTGCGGGTCTCGAGGGCTGCGATCATGTCGTCGTGCTCCGCGACGGCCGCAGCCCCATTCTCAGGGTCGCTGTTGCCGAGGAAGCGGATGCGCTTCAGGCGTGCCTGCATGACGCTGTGCACGGTCGAAAGCTCTGGATTGCCAGAAAGGCGCGCGATCTCCGTGTGGATCCGCTGATTGAGCTTTGCAGGTCCAAGCCACCGCGTGCTAAGGGCAAAGAAGAAAAGCTCCCGGAGGACACGTTCATGCCGGCCTCAGCCTCTCGTCCCGTCGTTGCGCTCGCGATCGGCGATGCCGCGGGTGTCAGCGCCGAGCTTGCCGCCAAGGCCCTGACCGATCCGCAAACCCGCGATGCCGCCCACTACGTCGTCATCGGCGACCGGCGCCTGCTGGCCCAGGGGGAAAAGATCGCCGGCGTCGGCCCGACCTGCGAGACGTGGACGCCCGGCACTCCGCTGACTGTGGGAGCGCAACCGGTCCTGGTCGATCTGCAAAACATCGATCCCGTCACGGTCGCGCATGGGCAGGCGAGCGCGACTACGGGCGGCGCGGCGCTGCAGAACTTCCGCACCATCCTGCGGCTCGGGGCGGCTGGCGCCGTCGATGCCGTCGCGTTTACGCCCTTCAACAAGTACGCCATGAAGCTGGCGCTGCCCGCCTACGTGGACGAGATCGAGGTCATCACGCACGAGACGGGCGCGAAGGGCAACGGCCGCGAGTTCAACATCCTCGACAAGCTCTGGAATGCGCGCGTCACCTCGCACGTGCCGCTGAAGGACGTGGCCAAGTACATCACTAAGGATGCGGTGCTGGCCGGCATCGAGCTGACGGACCGGTGCATGCGCGAAGCCGGCGTTGCCAATCCGCGCATCGCCGTGGCGGGCCTCAATCCACACGCGGGCGACGGCGGCAACTTCGGACGCGAGGAGATCGACGAGATCGAACCGGCCGTGATCGCGGCCAAGGGCAAGGGCATCAATTGCGAAGGCCCCTTCCCGCCCGATACGGTGTTTGTGCGCGCCAGCCGCGGCGACTTCGACGCGGTGCAGACCATGTTTCACGATCAGGGGCAGATTGCCATGAAACTGATGGGCTTCGAGCGCGGCGTGACGCTGATTGCGGGCTACGGCTTCCCGATCTGCACGCCGGCGCATGGCACGGCCTACGATATCGCAGGCAAGGGCGTGGCCAACATCGGGGCGACGCGGCAAGCGCTGCTGATCGCTGCCGCCTTGTCGAAACCCAGGAC
>JBKKCB010000028.1:0-6502 GCA_046713545.1 Hyphomicrobiaceae bacterium
GAGGTGAGCGACCCGTTCGGCAACAAGATCCGCTTCAGCGAGCCGAATGACTCTGGCAGCACGAGCCTTCGCTAAACCATAGCCAGGACCAAGTGCGGGTTAGGCCGCAGCATGCGGCCAAACCAACTCAGGTCATCTTCAGCACTTGCAGTGCCGCGGGTCCGAGAATGACGATGAACAAGACGGGTAGAAAAAAGACGATCATCGGCACCGTCAGCTTGGGCGGCAATGCCGCGGCCTTTTTCTCGGCTTCGGACATGCGCATATCGCGGCTTTCCTTGGCCATCACGCGCAGAGCCTGGCTAACCGGCGTGCCATACCGCTCCGCCTGAATCAATGCGGTGGCAACGGCCTTGATAACCGTCACGCCCGTACGCTTTCCGAGATTGTCGAACGCCTGCCGCCGATCCTGCAGATATGAGAGTTCGGCCGTGGTCAGGCTGAACTCCTCTGCGAGCTCGAGCGACTGGCTCGCAACCTCCTTGGCGACCTTGCCGAACGCTGCTTCGATCGACATACCCGCCTGCACACAGATCAGCAGCATGTCGAGAGCGTCCGGAAACGATTGCCCGATGGCCTGCTGGCGGCGCTGTACCAGATTTTCAACAAACATATTCGGCAGGTAGAAGCCGAGATAACCCGCGCCGATTGCCATACCGGCCTTGACCAGCGGGGGGTAGGCGAGCTTGGCAACCCAGAACACATAGAAGAAGGCCAAGATCATCACGATGATCGGCATGACGAGCCGGAAGAACATGTAGGCCACAAGCGGCGCTTGGCCCCTCATGCCTGCCATCTTGAGCTTATTCTTGATCTCATCGGACTCGAAGGCTTTGCGCAGATTGAGCTTATCGACGATCTGCTGCATGAATCCTTTGTTGGCGTGGCGAAGCCGGCTTGAGCCCTCCTTGGCAAATTCTGCCATTCGCGCTGCTCGCATCTTGTCGCGCTCTGTCGCCATGACGCGCATACGCTGTTGCGTCCGGTCGCGCGACAGGAGCGGCAAAGTCAGCGTCAGCACTGTCGCAAATGTTGCGACGGCCGCCAGAACAGTGACCACAAGCTGTGGCCGCATGATCATTTCGACGAAATCGAGCACGGCTCACTCCCGCACTGCCGGAAGGCCGGTCAGTACTTGAAATTGATCATCTTGCGCATGACGAGAAGTCCGACCGTCATCCAGGCCCCTGCAATCAGCAGCAGGAACTGACCCATCTTCGCGGTCCACAGAATGGCGATGTAGTTCGGTGTCGTAACGTACACCATCGTCATGACGATGAACGGCAACGCACCGAGCACGGCCGCCGATGCCTTGGCTTCTGCCGATAGCGCCTTGACCTTGGCCTGCAGGCGGCGCCTGTCCCGCAGCACGCCCGACAGATTGCCCAGCGCCTCGGAGAGATTGCCGCCGGCCTGTTGCTGAATGCTGATGACGATCGCAAAGAATTTCACTTCCGGCAGCGGCATGCGCGACATCATGCGCTCGAAGCATTCCGACAAGGGCACCCCAACCCGCTGCTGTTCGACGATTTCCTGGAACTCCTCGCGAATCGGCGACGGGCTCTCACGCGCAATGATGCCAAGACATTCGTTGAGCGGCAGTCCGGATTTCACGCCGCGCACGATCACGTCGATCGAGTTCGCGAACTCGCCTACGAACTTGGCCTGACGCCGCTTGGCCATGTGTGCCACGACGAGCCGCGGCAAGCCGAAGGCACCTGCAAAAGCACCCGCGAGCGAGACCAGCGGATGTGTACCGGGCAGGGCGAAGTACATCAGCAAACCGACGAACACCCCGCTCACTGCGCTGGCGCCCCAGAACATGTTGGGAGTTATCTCGAGGCCCGCACGCTCGAGTTTCAGACGCAGTGTGACTTTTTCTTTCGCCTTCTGGCGGGTTTCCATCTCCTTGAGAGATTCGGCCACCTGCTTGCGGCGGTTCTGAGCCAGATCGGCCTGGTTACCTTTCTGGGGATGGATTCCCTTGGCTTCCGCGACGCCCTGAAAGCGCTTTTCGGCCGCATCACCCGACATGAAGGATGAAATGACAAAATAGATCGCTGCCGCTGCCGATAACGCCACCAGCACGCCAAGGCCAAGCTGAATAAGTTCGGTATCAGGCATTGGTTTCTCCGAGCGTGTTGCCCATCGAATCCCTGACTTCCGAGCTGGCGAGTGCCGTGCTCAGCCGGTCCGTCTCGCGATAGTACTCGGCGCGCTCCCAGAACCGCGGCCTGGCAATGCCGGTCGAGCGATGCCGGCCGAGCAGCTTGCCTTGCGCATCCTCACCGGTGATCTCATAAACGATCAGATTCTGCAGGGTGACGACTTCGCCTTCCATGCCGACGACCTCGGTGATGTGCGTCACCTTGCGCGAGCCGTCTCTCAGGCGGGACGCCTGAATGATGATGTCGATGGACCCCGTGATCATCTCGCGGATCGTTCTCGGCGGCAGCGAAAAGCCGCCCATCATGATCATCGACTCCAGACGGCTGATGGCTTCTCGGGGGCTGTTTGCGTGCAACGTGCCCATGGAGCCGTCGTGGCCGGTATTCATGGCCTGCAGCAGATCGAAAGCCTCGGGTCCGCGGACCTCGCCGACGATGATGCGCTCAGGACGCATGCGCAGGCAGTTGCGGACCAGATCACGCATGGTGATCTCACCTTCACCCTCCAGGTTGGGCGGGCGCGTTTCCAGCCGGACGACGTGAGGCTGCTGGAGTTGCAACTCGGCCGAATCCTCGCAGGTAATGATGCGCTCATCATGGTCTATCGCGGCGGTGAGGCAATTCAGCAAGGTGGTCTTGCCCGAACCGGTGCCGCCCGAGATCAAAATGTTGCAGCGGACCCGGCCGATCACTTCGAGAATGGATCTGGCGGCGGGCGTGATCGAGCCGTACTTGACGAGCTGCTCGAGCCTCAGGCGGTCCTTCTTGAACTTGCGGATGGTGAGCGTGGGCCCATCAATGGCGAGCGGCGGAGCAATGACGTTGACACGGCTGCCGTCGGGCAGGCGCGCGTCGCAGATCGGCGAGCTTTCGTCCACACGTCTGCCGACTTGGCTGACAATACGCTGGCATATATTCATCAGCTGCGCGTTGTCGGCGAAACGCACGCCCGTCTTCTGCACTTTTCCGCCGACCTCGATGAAGGTCGTGCCGGCGCCGTTGACCATGATGTCGGCGATGTCGTCGCGGGCCAGCAAGGGTTCGAGCGGGCCGTACCCTAGAACGTCGTTGCATATGTCCTCAAGCAGCTCTTCCTGCTCGGCAATGGACATCACGACATTCTTGAGCTGAATGATCTCGCCGACGATATCGCGGATTTCATCGCGCGCCGCGGGAGCCTCGAGCTTGGCCAGCTGCGTGAGATCGATCGTATCGATCAACGCATTGAAGACGGTCGTCTTGACGTCGTAATACTCTTCCGAATGGCGCCGCTGCGGTTCCGCCGTCTCCGGCCGCGGGTTCGCGGGCGCTGGCGCGGCAGCGGCCGCCGCTCGGGCCTCCACGACCTTGGCCGACGCTTGCCGGCCACCCTGCTGGGGGAGCGCAGGGTGCGGAGCCGTCGGATCATTCGAACGCCTGCCAAACATCTATTCAACTCCTAGCGCTTGATCTTCAGTCTTTGGAGAAAGGGTGTCAGCGCCGACTTCTTCTCGACCTTCTGTTCCTTGCGACCGGTCAACAACATGCAGACGTCCCGGAACTGCTGTACGGACTTGGCCTTCGCAGACAGTTCTTCGATCATCTGTCCGTTATTGGCCGCTTGACCGAAGGTCTCGCTATCGAACTCGATGATCGCCGACGCCTTGACGTCGAGCGCCGTCTCGAACTCCTTGACCGGAATTTCCGGACGCTTGGGCATGTTGAGCATATTGATGACGAGATGCGGCGGCCGGTCGTTGTGCCGGCTCTGCTTCAGAAGATCGACGATGTTCTTGGCGTTGCGCAGGTTGGCCAGGTCCGGAGCCACCGTAATCACGATCTCGTCGGCCTGCAGAAGCACGCGCTTTGACCAGGCCGTCCAGACGTGCGGCAGATCCAACGCGACGTGCGGCACATTCTGACGCACGACATCGAGAACGATGTCACACGCGTCAGGCGAAAAGTCGTAGTCACGGTCGAGGACGCCTGGCGCCGCGAACAGGCTGAGATGCTCAGAGCATTTCGTCAGCAATCGATCGAGCAACACTTCATCCAGACGTTCGGGGGTGGCGAGTGCATCAGCGATCCCCTGCACCGGGTCCTGATTGAAGTCCAGGCCCGCCGTTCCGAATGCGAGGTCGAAATCGGCGATGACGACGCTCGAGCGCAAGAGCTCGGAAATGCACCACGACACATTGTGGCACACGGTGCTCGATCCAACTCCGCCCTTGGCGCCCATGAATGCAAAGATATGGCCCACGGGATCTGATTGCGGATCGTTGTACAGATTTGAGATGCTCTCCATGAGCTGGATCGGAGAGACCGGCGCAATGAGGTATTCGCTCACCCCCCGCTTCAACAATTCGCGATACAGAACGACATCATTGACGTGGCCGATGACGAAAACCTTGGTGCCGGCGTCACAGGCCGTGGCGAGTGCATCGAGTTCGGCAAGCATCTCCTGACGGGACAGTTCCGATTCCATGATTATGAGGTTCGGCGTGGGGCTTGCCTGATAGTGTGCCACCGCCGCCTGCGCGCCGCCCATGTGAATGCTGACGTGCGCTTTCGACAAACGGCGATCCTCTGCCGCCACCTGCAGGGCCTCGGCCGTATCTCCACTTTCGCAGAATGCCTGGATCGAGATGCGCGGGATGGGACGCGCGCGATCGTGCCGACGCTCCCCGTCAGCGTCCGCGATTGCATCCATAGGCGCGAGTTCCCGGCCAGCATCGGGGGCGTCCGCCGCAGTCGACTGCGCTTGCTTGTTCATGGTGCCTCGCGTTACTGGGCGTTCTTGACTTGGACTTTTTCTTCGGCGTCTTTCTTGGCTACTGTCGAGTCGCCTCTGATGAACTTGTCCCAGACCACATCACGACGCTCTGTCGAGCCTGGCTGCATCGTGCGCGGACCGAGGAGATCGGCTGGATTGGAGACCTGCACAGCGAGATTGCGCTGCGTTGCGCAACCCAGGTTTGGATACGGCACGTTGCGGGGATCTTCCGCGAGGTTGGTCGACCAGTCGCCGCATTCAGGCGCTTCAGCCACGAACCGTGCATAGCCGATGCGCAGCGGAGCATCGGCCCAGGCGCGATAGGGCTGGATTGACAGGTTGGCATCGGAGATGCCGAAGTCACGCACGATACTGCGCAGGTCGGACACCGCGTGCATGGCTGCCACCTCGTTGGCCGAACCACTCGGAACGGCGACCATGATGCGCCCGTTGCCGGCATCTCTCGCACTGTAGCGGTTGATGAAGTCGGCGACCTGTGCGCGCTGTTGCGGCGTCAAACCCATCGAGCCGCGCACCACTCTCACGGACAGATTGGCCGGCTGTTCCGAAACGATAATCGGATGCCGTTGACGGGCTTCAATGGCCGTCCAACCGGCGACGTGGGCGCCGGGCTCGTCGCCGAGCCTGCACGCGGTGACCAGGAGCGCTATGACCGACATGGTCGCGAACCGCGCTGCCGCCGGCTGCAGTTGGGCGAGGCAACTCATCTTCATTCTGTCCTTGACTGCCATGGCGATGTCTCTACTGCCCCGCTATTCGACGATGAATCCGATGTCGCCTTTGAGGCCGCCATCGACAGGTAGTGGGCCACCCTTGCCGTACACCCGATTTATGTGGCCGAGCAGATTGCCTTTGAGATCGGAGGCCGGTGCAAACCCATCGTCGGGGCGCGCGAACTGCTTCCTCGCCGTGGGGCGGACCATGTAGGGTGTCACGAGCACCACGAGTTCGGATTCGCGCCTGATGTAATCCTGGCTGCGAAACAGTGTGCCAAGCATCGGCACGTCCTTGAGGCCGGGAAGGCCGTCGATATTCTTGCGCGTGTCGTCGGACAGCAGGCCGGCCATGGCCAGCGTTCCGCCCGAGGGCATCTCCACCGTGGAATTCGCCTTGCGCTTCTTGAGAGCAGGGATGGAGATCCCTGACAGCACCACCGCACCAATATCAGTCAGCTCCGAAACTTCGGTCTCGATCTTGAGGTTGATGCGGCCTTCCGACATCACGACCGGCGTGAAGGTAACGCCAACGCCGAACTCCTTGAAGGTAACCGAAAGCTTGCCGATACTGTCGACGACCGGGACGGGAAATTCACCGCCAGCCAGGAACCGCGCCGTCTCGCCGGAAATCGCCGTCAGATTGGGTTCGGCCAGCGTGCGCACGAGACCATCGCGCTCGAGAGCCCTGAGCACCTGGGTCGCGCAGTTCTTGCCGCTAGTCCAATGATTTTCGATGCCGGAATTGCCTACGACATTGGGAATGAGTTGATCGAACACGGCGGTACAGCCCTGACCGATCGGCTTTGTCACGTCCCCGCCGACCTGCCCCATGCGCGCCAGGCCGG
>JBKKCB010000029.1:0-14677 GCA_046713545.1 Hyphomicrobiaceae bacterium
CGCCATCCCGAAGACTGGCACGGAGAGCTGCAAGGCGCAGGGTACGGCGCCGGCATGTCGGTGATTTTCTTCAGCCGCACGGAGGTGGGCGAAGGGCCTCGCCTCCACACGCATCCCTACGCGGAGACATTCATCGTCCGTGCCGGGCGCGGCCTCTACACCATCGGCGACCGGGAGATCGAGGCGCGGGCCGGGCAAATACAAGTGTGCCCGCCCCATACCCCGCACAAGTTCAAGAATCTCGGCCCCGGGCGACTCGAGACCATCGATATTCACGCAAGCGAAACGTTCATTACCGAATGGCTGGAATAGGGGGCGTGGATTGCGGCGTTGCCGGACTTCGGGCCATTTCGCGCGCTTGACCGCCTGATCCCCTCGTGTCACCTGGGACCATGCAAGGCGCCTTCATCACTGGAGTGTCCGGCGAGACGCTGACGGACGAGGAGCGCCGGTTTGTGCGCGATGCGCGCCCGGCCGGCCTGATCCTGTTCGCGCGCAACTGCCGGGAGGCGGAGCAGATCCGCACCCTCGTTGCCGATTTCAAGGACGCTGCCGGCGATGACAAGGTGCTTGTCCTGATCGACCAGGAGGGCGGGCGCGTGCAGCGCCTGAAACCGCCGCTGGCGCACAAGCTGCCACCGGCGCGGGCGTTCGCCACCATGTATGCCGGGGACCCGGAGGCGGCCGTGCGCGCGCTGTATGCGGTGAGCCGGCTGGTCGCAAGCGAGCTGGCGGCACTCGGCATCAACACCAATTGCGCCCCGGTCCTCGACGTGCCGTGCGAAGGCGCGCACGACATCATTGGCGACCGTGCTTACGGCGCAGAGCCGCCGACGGTGATTGCGCTTGGGCGCGCGGTCGCAGACGGCCTGCTGGCCGGTGGGGTTCTGCCGGTCGTCAAACACGTGCCCGGTCATGGCCGCGCCGGCGCCGACAGCCATCTCGATCTCCCGGTGGTCGCAACCGCGGCGGCGGATCTCGAAGCCTCGGATTTCGTCCCGTTCCGGGCCCTGGCGGACCTGCCCGCGGCCATGACGGCGCACGTCGTGTTCAGCGACATCGACGCCCAAGCGCCTGCCAGCGTGTCACGGGTCGTGACGCAAACAATCATTCGCGGCGCCATCGGCTTTGATGGCCTGCTGATGAGCGATGACTTGAGCATGCGGGCGCTCACTGGAACCTTGCGCTCCCGGGCCGAGGCGGTCATTAGTGCCGGTTCCGATCTGGCGCTTCATTGCAACGGGAACCTCGCGGAAATGCGGGAGGTTGTGGAAGGTGTGCCGGCGCTGGCGGGGCAGGCCCTGCAGCGGCTGGAGCGGGCGCGGTCCGCCATGCGTTGCAGCCAGGCCCTCGACGTTGCGGAAGCCGAGGCGGCCCTGGACCTGGCTTTGGCGACGGTCGCCTGAATCAGTGTAAGGTGTGTTTTGCCATGCCGCGTTGATGGCATTTGGCTTGCGACTGCAACCCGAGGACTTGATGACAGGAGAGCCCACCGGAGACGCTGCGGGAAGCGTGCCCTGGGATTCCGATCTCGGGCCCGAGGCCGTCGCTCCGGGTGAAGCCTTCGTGGTCGACGTTGCCGGGTTCGAGGGGCCGCTCGATCTGTTACTGGCCCTGGCGCGGACGCAGAAGGTGGATCTGGCCAAGATCTCCGTGCTGGCCTTGACCGAGCAGTATCTGGTTTTCATTGCCGAGGCGCAGAAAATCAGGCTCGAGCTGGCCGCCGACTATCTCGTTATGGCGGCGTGGCTGGCGTTTCTCAAATCGCGGCTCATCCTGCCGCGCGAGGAGACGCCGGACGATCAGCCCTCGGGCGAGGAATTGGCCGCGCGGCTGGCCTTCCGGCTGATGCGCCTCGAAGCCATGCGCAACGCCGCGGCACAGCTCATGACGCGCAAGCGGCTCGATCGCGATGTGTTCGCGCGCGGCATGCCGGAAGGCGTGAAGACGATCCGCGACCGGCAATACTCGGCCGAGATTTTCGACTTGCTGAAAGCCTACTCCGAACAACGTCAGCGCACGACGGTGCGGCGCGCCCACGTCGTGAAGAAGCGCCAGGTGTGGTCGGTCAAGGACGCGCGCCTGCGCCTGGAAGCCCTGGTCGGCCATTCGACGGTCGAGTGGGTGCAGCTCGACATGTTTCTGGAACAGTACCTGCCGGCTTCAGACCTGGGCCGCACGGCCCTGGCCAGTTCGTTCGGCGCCACTTTGGAAATGGCCCGCGACGGCCTGATCGAGCTCCGGCAAGCTGAGGCGTTTGCGCCGATCTATATGCGGCGGCGCGCGGCCGGGGCCGAGTGGGAGCAGGTATCTTAAGCGTTAGAGGCGTGCTGCGTGACAGATGGACGAGACAAGACGAGGAAGCGCATGGTTCCGCCGCGACACGCCGCCAGGGAGCAGCCCGACGACGGCATTGCCATCGACGATCTGCTGGCCAAGGAAGACCATTTGCTGGAGCCCACGGGACGGGGCCTGCCGGGCAACGTCCGGTCTCTGCCGTCGGCCGACCGGCGCGAGAACCTGAGGATTCTGGAAGCGCTGCTGTTCGCGGCGGCCGAGCCGCTGGCGGAGGCGTATCTGGCCTCCCATCTGAAGCCCGATGATGACGTCGGCGCACTGCTCGACGAACTGAAGGGTTTTTACGCCAGCCGCGGCATCAATCTGGTGCGCGTGGCCGGCAAGTGGGCGTTCCGGACGGCAGAGGACTTGGGCTTCCTGCTCGAGCGGCATGCCGTGGAGGAGCGCAAGCTCTCCCGGGCGGCGCTCGAGACCATGGCGATCATTGCCTACCACCAGCCCGTGACGCGCGCTGAGATCGAAGAAATTCGCGGCGTGCACACGTCCAAGGGCACCATCGACGTGCTGCTGGAAACGGGCTGGATCCGGCCGCGGGGCCGCCGGCGGGCGCCGGGCAAGCCCATCACCTACGGCACCACCGACGCGTTTCTCGGCCATTTCCAGCTCGATGCGGTCAAGGACTTGCCCGGCCTCGCCGAGCTGAAGGGCGCCGGACTGCTCG
Source organism: Hyphomicrobiaceae bacterium (assembly GCA_046713545.1). Taxonomy (GTDB): domain Bacteria; phylum Pseudomonadota; class Alphaproteobacteria; order Rhizobiales; family Hyphomicrobiaceae; genus CADEFX01. The sequence continues at coordinate 3,020 of JBKKCB010000029.1, forward strand.
ATTCCTCGCTGCCGCCCGACTTCAAGGTGCCCGAGCCGACGGATGTCGCGGCGCTGATGCCTGACGAGCTTCCCTTGGAAGACGGGGACGACGAGCAGGAGGAACTCGCCCTTGATCCCGAGGACGAAGGCGGCGATACCGAGGGCGATGACGACGGCGAGGCGCCGTCGAAAACCTGACGGTCGCGGCCGAGGTCTGTGTTGAGTTTGAACGCCTGGTTCTCGAAAACAACCCGTAAGGCATCGCCGGCCGTGCCGCACAAGCATGGCGCGCGGGCAGCGGCTGCATTCGCAGCCAGCCTGACGCTGGAGCACGTCGAACGGCGATACGGGACCGGCTGGGCCTTGCGTGGGCTGTCGCTCGCCGTGGCGCCTGGCGAGATCGTCTGCCTGCTGGGCCCGTCGGGATGCGGCAAGACCACGTTGCTGCGCATCGCATCCGGCATCGAGAAGCCGTCCGCGGGGCGCGTGCTCATCAACGATCGCGAGATGGCGGGCCCGAACCGCTTCGTTCCGCCCGAGCAGCGCAACGTCGGCTTGATGTTTCAGGACTTCGCGCTGTTTCCACATCTGCGCATCATCGACAACGTGGCGTTCGGCCTGAAGCCGCTCGGGCGCGAGGAGGCGCGGCGTGAGGCGCTGGCCGTGCTGGAGCGCGTCGGCATGGCGCGCTACGCGGAAGACTATCCGCACATCCTGTCGGGCGGGGAGCAGCAACGCGTGGCGCTGGCACGCGCGCTGGTACCGCGCCCGGCCGTCATGCTGATGGACGAGCCGTTCTCCGGATTGGACGTCCAGTTGCGCGAAGGCATCCAGAACGAGACGCTGGCGCTGCTGCGCGAGACGCGCGCCACCTGCATCATGGTCACGCATCATCCCGAAGAGGCCATGCGGCTCAGCGACCGGATCGCGGTGATGCGGGCCGGGCGGCTGGTGCAGGTCGGCAAGGCGGCGGAATTGTACCGTGATCCAGCCGACCTGTTCGTGGCGCGGCTGTTTTCGGAGATCAACGAGGTGCCGTGGACCGTGGAAGGGGGAGCGTTGCGGACTCCATTCGGCGTTTTCTGGGTGCCCGAGCTTGCCGAAGGCGACCGCGCGGTCCTGTGCCTGCGGCAACGGGCCATCCGCCTGGCGCCGGCTGGAAAGGGGATCGAGGCACGTGTCCTGCACGTCAAGTTCCTGGGCGATGCAGCGCTGATCGAGGTCGGCGTGCAGGGCTTCGACGCGCCCCTCAAGGCCCTGGTGCGGGAAAGCGAGGTTCCGCCGCAGGGCCAGGAGGTGGCCATCACGCTGGAGCCGGAGCGGCTGCTGGTGTTCCCGGTCGAGGAAGGTGAAACCGCATGGCAGTCAAAAGCTTGAGAGCCGGGACATTCAGGGTGTCGCGACCTTGCCGGGCCACCCCCTTTCTGCGATAGTGCGCCCAATCCAAAGCGACGCCGGGTCATAACAAGAAAGAACACCGACGCGGCTCAAACGGCGCTGCGGGCGCCAAAGGAGCAATCTGACAATGGGTAGCCTAAGCGTATGGCACTGGCTCATTTTCCTGGCCGTGGCGCTGCTGCTGTTCGGCGGCAGCGGCAAGATCTCGTCGATCATGGGAGACGTGGCCAAGGGCATCAAGAGCTTCAAGAAGGGCATGTCCGACGAGGACGAGGCCGCAGCCAAGCCGGTGCCCCCCAAGGTCATCGAGCAGGGCGTCAAGCAGCCCGAGCAGCAGACCGGCGTGCAGGGCACCAAGATTGGCTGAACCCGGTTGCGGGCGATGCATTAGGCGCCGCTCAGGGATGACCCGGGGCAGCGCTGAGTGCCGGCGCGCTGACACGGTGCGCAAAGGCCGGATGATCTGATGTTCGATATCACCTCCAGCAAGCTGCTCCTGCTCGGCATCGTGGCGCTGATCGTCATCGGGCCGAAGGATTTGCCCGTGCTGCTGCGCACGATCGGCAAGTATGTCGGCATCATCAAGCGGCAGGCGGCGGAATTCCGGTCGCAGTTCGAGGAGGCTGTGCGCGAGAGCGAGCTGGATCAGCTCAAGAAGGACGTCGAGAGCATGGGCGCGGAGGCGGAAGCCTCCATGCGCGAGGCCGAGCGCACCGTGACGACGGAGCTCGATGCGGCCAAGGCTGGCGTCGAGGCGGCGACCGATACGGCCCTGCTGGACAAACCGGCTGATCCCCATGCGCCCGCTGTTTCCGATGCGCATGCGCACGATACCACCGACGCGCATGCGCACGATGCGAACGGCCTTCCCATACCGCTAGCGAACCCTGACGCGGCCGCCCTGAACGGGTCCGAGCCCCATCGCGAAGACGCCACGACCAGCCCGGCCGGCGACAGCGGGCGCATCGAGCACAAGACCGGAGCCTGAGGCGATGCAGGACAGCGTCCCGCGCGAAGGCCAGGATGAGATCGAGGCGTCGAAAGCGCCGCTGCTCGACCACCTGATCGAGCTCAGGCAACGCCTGATCTACTCGCTGCTGGCGTTTTTCGGCATGTTCGTGCTGTGTTTCTACTTCGCCCGGCCGATCTACAACATTCTCGTGTGGCCGTTCGTGAACGTGGTCGGCGAGGACAAGGCCAAGCTGATCGCCACCCATTTCCTCGAGCAGCTCTATACCAACATCAAGCTGGCGGTGTTCGGCGCGGCGTTCCTGTCGTTTCCGGTGGTCGCCAACCAGATCTACAAGTTCGTGGCGCCGGGGCTCTACCGCAACGAGCGCGCCGCCTTCCGGCCCTACCTGATCGCCACGCCGGTCCTGTTCTTCCTGGGATCTCTGGTCGTCTACTTCGTCGTCATGCCGATGCTGATCCGCTTCTCGGTGGAGATGACGCCCCAGGCGGCGGGCAACGGCAACGCCGCCATCGAGCTGCTGCCCAAGGTATCGGAATATCTGTCGCTCATCATGAGCCTGATCCTGGGCTTCGGCATCATCTTCCAGCTGCCCGTGGTGCTGACCCTGCTCGCCCGCGCCGGTATCCTGACGGCCGATACGCTGCGCAGCGCGCGCCGCTATGCCATCGTCGGCATCACCGGTGCGTCGGCCGTGCTGTCGCCGCCCGATCCCTTCAGCATGATGGCCATGATGGCCCCGACCATCCTGCTCTACGAGGTCTCGATCTGGATCGTCGACCGGATGGAGAAGGCGCGGGTCGCGAAGGATGCGGCGGGGGGCTGAGCTGGTCGAGGACGGTATCGAATTGAATGACCCTCGTCATCCTCGCGCGAGCGCAGCGAAGCTGCGTGACGCGCGGGGATCCAGCAAAGGAGTCGTCGCAAGACACGTTAGATGTGGAGCCTTCGGCGCTTTTTGCGCTGGATCCCCGAGACGGCTCGCTGACGCTCGCCGCTCGAGGATGACGAAAATGGCTGGCGATCAGCTTGCTTCCTTAAGCGACTGCAGCTTCGAGGTGTCGACCTCGCGCTCCGCGTGCCACAGATCATAGGCGACCTGCATGTTGAGCCACGACGCGGCCGAGGTTCCGAGCACGGCCCCGAGGCGCACCGCCGTTGACGGCGTGACGGGCTGCTTGCCGGCCAGAATGTCGTAAAGCGTCTGACGCGAAATGCCCAACGCCAGCGCGATAGCGACCTTGCTGTGGGGGAGGGCGGGCAGAACGATATCCTGCAGGAACGTGCCTGGGTGGGTTGGGCACCGCTCGGCACTTCGCTTTGGAGGGCAGCCATCGTCTTGGTTTCCGTTCTCAATGGTGGCGGCGCTGTGCCATATTCTCTCATGCTGGACGCCTGTCATCACCATCCTTATGTTCGCAGCCGTTGCCCAACCCCTGGGCGTCATCCCCGCGCAGGCGGGGACCCAGTCGACTTTCCATTCGCGCAGAGTGAGTGGTGACTTGTCTGGGTCCCGGCCCATTTCCGCATGCTGGTGCATGCGGGGCCGGGATGACGTCAAAGGAGAGGCTGCGCTTCTGTACGACCGTTCCGTGATGAGAGAGGCCCGTCGTGTTCGACATCAGATGGATTCGTGACAACGCGGCGGCGTTTGACGCTGGTTTGCGCAGGCGCGGCATCGCACCGGGTGGCGACGTGAAGTTCTCGGGCGAGCTCATCGAGATCGATGAGACGCGGCGGCGGGTTACTACTGACCTGCAGGAGAAGCAGGCGCGGCGCAATGCGGCGTCCAAGGAAATCGGCAAGGCCAAAGGCGCGAAGGACGAGGCGACGGCGGCGAAGCTGATGGCCGAGGTGTCCGCGCTTAAGGATGCGCTGGATGCGGGCGAGAAAGAGCAGAAGCAGCGCGACGAGGACCTGCGCGCGGCGCTGTCGGTCATTCCCAACATTCCGCTCGACGAGGTGCCGGAGGGCAAGGACGAGCACGGTAACAAGCTCGTTCGCAAAGTCGGTGAGCCGCCCGCGCTGGGCGGGATGAACAAGCCGCGGCAGCATTTCGAGATCGGCGAGATGCTGGGGCTGATGGATTTCGAGACGGCGGCGAAGCTGTCGGGTGCGCGGTTCGTGGTGCTAAAGGGGCAGCTGGCGCGGCTCGAGCGGGCGCTGGGCGCCTTCATGCTCGATCTGCATACTGCGCCGGAGAAGAACGGACTGGGCGGTTACACCGAGATCGCGCCGCCGATGATGGTGCGCGATGAGGTCATGTACGGCACGGCACAACTGCCGAAGTTTCGGGAGGATCAATTCGCTACGAAAGCCGAAGAAGTAATCGGAAGCGAAGAATCCGAAGTAGTTGTCGGACCGCAACCTGGTTCATTTGCCGTAAAGTTTCGCGGAAACCGCCAACAAGAGCTGGAGCGTGCGTACTACACCGATAAAAGCGGCAAGGGGAAGGTGTATCTAGATCATCCGGTATTTGCCGATGGGCGGATAACCGGCATCTGGCCCATTGTGGAAACCACGCGTTGGCTCATCCCCACGGCCGAAGTCCCGCTCACCAATCTCGTGCGCGAGAAGATCACGGACGAAGCGGAGCTGCCGATCCGCGTCACGGCCTTCACACCGTGCTTCCGCGCCGAGGCCGGCGCCGCCGGCAAGGATACGCGCGGCATGATCCGACAGCATCAGTTCTCCAAGGTGGAGCTGGTGTCGATCACGACGCCGGAGCAGAGCCTCGACGAGCACGAGCGCATGACGGCGTGCGCGGAGGAGGTCTTGAATCGGCTCGGCCTCGCCTATCGCACCATGCTCTTGTGCACCGGCGACATGGGCTTTGCCGCGCAGAAGACCTACGACATCGAGGTGTGGCTGCCGGGGCAGAACACCTATCGCGAGATTTCGTCGTGCTCGGTGTGCGGCGATTTCCAGGCGCGGCGCATGAATGCGCGCTACCGGCCGAAGGGTGCCAAGGATGTGCGTCACGTGCACACGCTCAACGGCTCGGGATTGGCGGTGGGGCGGACGATGGTCGCCATCCTGGAGAACTATCAGGAGGCCGACGGCTCCGTGACGCTGCCCGATGCGCTCGTGCCGTACATGGGCGGGGTGAAGAAGATCGAGAAATCCGCTTAGGACGCTTGGCGTAAACGCACAGGGCTCGTCCCGAATTCAGTGTCATCCTCGCGCTTGTCGCGAGGACCCATCGACCCGCGAGTCCGAACGTACTTTCGGCTGGACGACCGCACGATAAGCCACAGCCAACCGAGCATCACGCATGGCGATAGCTGGGTCCTCGGACCAAGTCCGAGGATGACACCGTGGGTGGGGTGAGGCAGTGCCGCATGCCCAGCATGTGTCCCTTCTCCCCGTACTTACGTCCGTGCGAAGCACGGCTCTGCCGTGACGAGAAGGTCAGGATGAGGGGCAGCGGTCGGCTCAGAGTATGAGGGTCCTTCGCGCATAAGCGGGAGGGAGAAATGAAAAGCCCTGCCTTTCCGTGAAAACATCGCGCTGGAAACGTCACCATTGCCCGCTAGACTGGGCGCATGCGCATCCTCCTGACCAACGACGACGGCATCGACGCCCCCGGGCTGCAGGCGCTGCGGCAGATCGCCGAAGCGCTGTCCGATGACATCTGGGTGGCAGCACCCGAGACCAACCAGTCGGGCTCGGGGCATTCGCTCTCGCTCAACGAGCCGCTGCGCATGCGTGAGGTTTCCGAGCGCGTCTACGCCGTCCGCGGCACGCCGACCGACAGCGTCATCATGGGCGTGCGCCACGTGCTGAAGGACAAGGCGCCCGATCTCGTTCTGTCGGGCGTCAACCGCGGCGCTAACGTGGCCGAGGACGTCACCTATTCCGGCACCATCGCGGGCGCGTTCGAAGGCACGCAGCTCGGCATCCGCTCGCTGGCGCTCAGCATGGCCTACGGCTACGAGCGCCGCGAAATACCGCGCTGGGAGACAGCCATCGCGCACGCGCCAAATTTGATCCGCAAGCTGCTGGCCGAGGACTGGCCGGCCAGCGTGCTCATGAACGTCAACTTTCCCGACTGCGCGCCCGACGCGATCGCCGGTCTGAACGTGACTCGGCAAGGCAAGCGCGACCAGAACCTGCTGCTGATCGACGAGCGGCACGATACCTGGGGCAATCCGTACTACTGGCTGGGCTTCGAGCGGCGCCGCTCCAATCCGGCGAAGGACACCGATTTGTGGGCCATCTACAACAATCACATCTCGGTCACGCCGCTCTACATGAACCTGACGCACACGCAGATGCGCGAGCGGCTGGCGGCGAAGCTGCAAGAGTGAGAGCGCTCTGTCTTCGTCTGGTGGAGCGCCGCCAAAACGTCGCACCTCGGCCCCGAGTTCCACACATTCACTCGTTATGACGTTTACTGCCGACGTGCGCATCGTGGCGCAAGGAAACGCATCGTCGCTGCCGCGTGGCGCGAGCAGCTGATGCGGTCGCACACCGGCGGGGTGCGGGGCGATTTGCGGGAGGACCCACGGCCGTTAAGGCCCTCTTAACGAATTAATGGTTAAGAGTATGTGGGTTCAGAGGTGTTCATCATGTTGCGTACACAGCGTATCCGCGGATTGCACGCTAGCGGCCCGAACGTGGCGGCAGGCGTTGTTTTGTTGGTAGCCTTGACGGCCGGCGGCTGCAGCGCCGATCTCGGCCGGTTCGATTTCCCAAGCTCGGGGTATGCGCCAGATCGCCAGGGATCCACGGCGGCCATTGGCCCCGTGCCGAGCGAGCCCCTGCGGCGCAGCAATGCCGGCGCTCCTGTCGGGGATGACAGAGACAACGGCGGACGTCCGTGGAGCGGGAGCGAGTCATCGCGCGGAGCCGTGTATGGCAGCGAACCGCGGGGCGGCTATCGCCCGGGTGAGAGCAGCTCAAACGGATCGCCGTCATCGTCGCAGGATACGCGCATGGCCGCCTTGCCGCCGGCGTATGAGCCAGCGGCGGACAGCAAATACAACTACCGGGGCAGCGAGCCGAAGCTGCGTGAGCCGCAGCGCGCAGCGCCAAGCTACGCGCCAACGTCGCAACGCTCGATGCCGGCTGCAACGTCGGTGCCCGTGTCGAACAACACGATTGAAGTTCAGCCCGGCGACACGCTGACGGCGTTGGCCAAGCAGCATCGCGTGTCTGTTGCCGAATTGATGTCGGTGAACAACCTGCAAAGCCCGATCGTGCGTCCGGGTCAGAAGCTGGCGCTGCCGGCCGGCAAGCGCGTGGTGACGCAGAGGATTCCCGTCACGGCGCCGGCAAGCGTGCGGACCGAGCGCGACACGGCCATCGAGGACCGTCCGCGTCAGATGCCGGCATCGACGCCGGCGGCATCCGCTTCGTCATCGGACTGGCAGGGAACGCACACGATCGCATCGGGCGAGTCGCTTTACGGCATCGCGCGCAAGCACAACGTGAAGGTGACCGAGCTGCAGGAGGTGAACGGCATTGCCAGCGTCACCCGCATCCGACCAGGCACCGTCATCAAGGTGCCCGGCAGCGCTGCCGGTGCGTCGAAGGCGGTCGCGGCTGCGCCGTCGCGTACGGGAACCGCTGGCGCCGTGACGCCCCTCGGTGGCGGGTCGCCAGTCAGCATTCGCCCGCGGATCATCAATGGCGAAGCCGGCGAGCCTGCCGAGCCAAAGCGGGTGGCCTCGCTCGGCCCGGCATCCCGAACGGCCACGGATGCCCCGGCAGCCGATGCAGAGCCCAAGGGCGACTCGGTAGCAGCCGCAGCGGAGACACCCAAATTGACAGGCGGCAGCGGCAAATTCCGCTGGCCCGTCAAAGGCAAGATCATCTCCGGTTTCGGCGCGCGTCCGGACAAATCCCACAACGACGGGATCAACATTTCCGTGCCGCAGGGTGCCGAGGTGATGGCTGCCGAAAGCGGTGTGGTCGCCTACTCCGGCAACGAGCTCAAAGGCTACGGCAACCTGATCCTGATCCGTCACGACGGTGGATGGGTTTCAGCGTACGGCCACAACGACGAGCTGCTGGTCAAGCGCGGCGACAAGATCAAGCGCGGACAGGCGATCGCCAAGGCCGGCAACACGGGCTCCGTCGACAGGCCGCAGGTTCACTTCGAGCTCAGGCAGGATTCAAAGCCCGTCGATCCGCTGCCGCACATGGAGAAGCAGTAGACGGATCGCGCGTGAATGCGAGGTCGTCATTCTGCTGACACAGTGACGCGCTATCAAGATCGGGAGAGATCGATCGTGTGGGTGCTGCATCACGTAGTCCCATGCGGTCAGTGAGAACCGGAAGCCCGCCCTGGAAACAGCGCGGGCTTTCGCATGTTCTGTACAACCCGACGTGTTGGCTCACTCGGTCTTGAGCTTGTGACTGAGGCGGCCCGCCAGGTCCTGGATGAACTGCCACGCTACGCGGCCTGACCGTGCGCCGCGCGTCATGCTCCACTCCAGCGCCTCACGCACCAGATCGGCATCCTTGATCTTCAGCCGGTGATAGGCGGCGTAGCTGCGCACCATGTCGAGATACTGATCTTGCGTGCCGTTATGGAAACCGAGCCAGAGGCCGAAGCGGTCGGACAGCGACACTTTCTCTTCCACGGCCTCCGACGGATTGATGGCTGTCGAGCGTTCGATCTCCATCATGTCGCGCGGCATCAGGTGGCGGCGGTTGGACGTGGCGTAGAACACGACGTTCTCGGGCCTGCCTTCGATCCCGCCTTCCAGCACGGCCTTGAGCGACTTGTAGCTGGTGTCGTCGCGATCGAAAGAGAGGTCGTCGCAGAAAACGATGAAGCGATGCCGGTTGGCGCGCATATGCGAAAGACACTGCGGCAGCGATGCGATGTCCTCGCGGTGGATCTCGACGAGTTTCAGATGGTGCTTGGCTTTCGGTCCCGCGACCTCGCGGCACACTTCGGCATGCGCCGCTTTCACCAGCGACGATTTCCCCATGCCGCGCGCACCCCAAAGCAGCGCGTTGTTTGCCGGCAGGCCGAGGGCAAATCGCCGTGTGTTGTCGAGAAGCTGATCGGCGGCGCGCTCGATGCCCTTGAGCAGGGCGAGGGGCTGGCGGTTGACGTGCCGAACGGCAAAGAAGGCTTCCGGATCGGCCTGCCATACGAACGCTTCGGCGTCCTCGAAATCGGGCGTCGGCCTCGCTGGTGGAGCCATCCGCTCGAGCGCCGCCGCGAGGCGTTCGAGGCGTTCGAGCAGGGCCTTCTCATGGGACGTGTGCGATGGCTCCGGCGCGGAGGGAATGTGAGGATCGGTGGTTTCTATAAACGAGGCATTGCGTCGCGTCACCCGGCCCAGACATAACCGCGGGCGCAGTGGGGCCGTGTATCGTTGGGTAAGCTTGATCGGAGTGCCCCGAAAAGGTTGCAATCAGGGTGCGCGAGACTATAGTCCGGCCCAATTCACACCCGCGTCAGGTTGCGGCGCATCGCTCCGTGCAGGTCGGGTAATCTTCCTCCTGGTAATCTTAGGATGCTCTTGATGTTTATCACTCCGGCCTATGCCCAGGGCGCCGTCGGCGGCAGCGATTTTCTGGTGCAGTTGTTGCCTATCCTGCTGATGTTTGTGATCTTTTACTTCCTGCTTCTTCGTCCCCAACAGCAGCGTCTGAAAACCCACCGCGAGATGGTGTCCAATATTCGGCGCGGCGACACGGTCGTGACGTCGGGTGGGATCATCGGCAAGGTGACGAAGGTGAAGGACGACGGCGAGATCGAGGTCGAGATTGCCGACAACACCCGGGTCCGGGTCGTGAAGGGCACTGTCAGCGAAGTGCGCGTCAAGGGCGAGGCGGTCAAGGAAACCCAGTAGCGCCGCTACGCTCTGGGAAACCCGGCACAGCCGGCGTCGTACGAGGTCCGCAAGGTCATGCTGCATTTCACCCGCTTCAAGATGATCGCCACGGTGGCGATTTGCCTGCTCGGGCTGTTGTTCGCGCTGCCGAACTTCTTTTCCCGAGAGACCGTGGCATCCTGGCCGAGCTTCTTCCCCAAACGGCAGATTCCGCTGGGCCTGGATCTGCAAGGCGGCGCGCATTTGCTGCTGGCCATGGATACGGAGGCGCTGCGCAAGGACTGGCTGGACAACCTGCGTGCCGATGCACGGCGCCAATTGCGCGACGCCAAGATCTATCCGTCGGCGATCGGAGTATCGGGCGGCACGGTGCAGGTTCGCATCGACAAGCCCGAGGAAGTCGATGCGGCCGTGCGGGAACTTCGCAAGCTGGCCCAGCCCATCGGATCGGCAGTTCTGGGGACGACCAGCAACGATCTCGACGTCACCAAAGGTGATGGCGGCCTTATTACCCTGGCCCCGACGGCAGCCGGATTGCAGCATCGCATCAGCAGTGCGGCGAGCGCCGCCATCGAGACCGTGAACCGGCGCGTGAACAATCTGGGCACCGCGGAGTCGACCGTCGTGCGGCAGGGGCGCGACCGCATTCTCATTCAGTTTCCCGGCCTCCAGGACACCAAGCAGCTCAAGGATCTGATCGGGCAGACCGCCAAGCTGACGTTCCATGAGGTTCATCCGCAAATTTCCGCCGAGCAGGCGGGAGGCACGCGCGCACCGCAGGGCTTCAGGGTTTATCCGTCGGGCGAAGGAGATGGCGTGTCCTACCTCCTGCGCGAAACGCCGATCGTGCAGGGCGACGACCTGACCGATGCCCAGCCAGGCTTCGATCAGCGCACCAACGAGCCCATCATCTCGTTCCGCTTCAATCAGTCGGGAGCGCGACGCTTCGGCAACTTCACGCGTGACAACGTTGGCAGGCCCTTCGCCATCGTGCTCGATGACAAAGTTATGTCTGCGCCGGTGATCCGCGAGCCGATCCTGGGCGGTTCGGGGCAGATCTCCGGCAGCTTCACGGTGGAGAGCGCCAATACGCTCGCGGTTCAGCTGAGATCCGGCGCACTGCCGACCAAGCTGACGATCGTCGAGGAGCGGACCGTCGGACCGAGCCTGGGCGCAGATTCCATCGAAGCGGGCAAACTTGCCGGCGTCATCGGCGGCATCGCCACCATCGCCTTGACGATCCTGGCGTACGGCACCTTCGGCATTTTCGCGGTCGTCGGTCTCATCGTGCACCTGCTGCTGACCGTCGCAGCTATGGCACTCATCGGGACGACGATGACGCTGCCGGGCATAGCCGGCCTGGTGCTTGGCGTGGCCATGGCGGTGGATGCCAACGTGCTCATCTACGAGCGCATCCGCGAGGAATTGCGCAACGGCAAGACACCGATATCCGCGATCGATGCGGGCTTCACGCGTGCCTTCATCACCATTGCCGACAGTCAGCTGACGA
>JBKKCB010000030.1:0-18503 GCA_046713545.1 Hyphomicrobiaceae bacterium
GGCCACTCGGCCATTCCGCCGCGCGCCGGATCGTACGCGAGCCGCGTGCCCTTCTGCGCCTTGGCCGTGCCGCCAGAGCCGGTGAGCGTGTAGCCCTCGCCAAGGCTCGGCGCGGGGCCGATGGCCTCGACCTTCCAGTTGACGATCTCGACGGGCTCGTCGAGGCGGATCGAATAGGATTTCTCGTAGGTCTGCGCGAACAGCTCGGCCATCGAAGCGAATAGGGGCCCGGCCGCCGGCGCGTCGGGCAGGCTGACCTCGATCTCATGGCCCTGACCCTGGTAGCGCATGTCGAGACGGCGCACGAGGCGGATATCGGCGTCGGCAACTCCGGCGCGGCGCAGGAATGCCGAGGCATCGGCTTCGAGTGCGGCAAACGTCGATCCAAACGACTCCGCATCGATGTCGTCGACATGGACGCGGCGGGAGCGCGCCACCTCGAACGCCAGCGGACTGATCAGCAGTCCGAGCGCCGACATGACGCCCGCGCCCACCGGGAAGATGGCGCGGGGGATCTTCAGCTTGCGGGCAATGGAGGCCGCATGCAGCGGACCCGAGCCGCCAAACGCCACCATGCTGCCGCTGCGATAGTCGAAGCCGCGCTCAGTTGCGTGCACGCGGAAGGCGCGGGCCACGTCCTCGCTGATAAGATCGTGGATGCCCCAGGCCGCGCGCATCGTCTCGAGCTTCAAGGCGCGGCCGATGCCGTTGGCGATGGCGTTCTCCGCGGCGGCCTTGTCGAGCTTCATGGCGCCGCCGAGGAAGAAACCCGCGTCGAGGTAGCCAAGCACCAGATTGGCGTCCGTGAGCGTCGGCCGCGTGCCGCCACGGCCGTAGCATGCAGGCCCCGGATCGGCGCCGGCACTGCGCGGGCCCACGCGCAGCAGGCCGCGCGCGTCGAGCTCGGCTATGCTGCCGCCGCCCGCTCCGATTTCGATCATGTCGATGACCGGGATCTTCACCGGCAGGCCGCTGCCCTGCCGGAACTCGTGCACGCGGGCAACCTCGATCGAATATTTCTTGATCGGCTCGCCGTCGCGGACGAGCGCGCCCTTGGCCGTGGTGCCGCCCATGTCGAACGACAACAGGTTTGGCAGGTTCAGCGCACGTCCCTGCCAGGCGCTCAGCAGTGCGCCTGCGGCAGGTCCAGACTCTAGCGCACGCACGGGGAAGCGCCTCGCCGTTTCCGTCGTCAGCGTGCCGCCGCTGGAGGCCATGATGTAGAGGCGGCCGCCAAAACCGATACTTCCAAGGCCCGTTTCCAGCCGCTCGATGTAGCGGTCGAACATCGGCTGCGTGAAGGCGTTGACCGTCGTCGTGGTCCAGCGCTCGAACTCGCGCATGTGCGGGAAGACGTCGGCCGAGCTGGAAATGAAAAGGTCGGGCGCGGCCTCACGCAGGACGGTCGCGGCGCGTTGCTCGTGCTCCGGGTGGGCATAGGCGTGCAGGAAGCAGATCGCGACGGCCTTGACGCCAAGCGCCTTGAACTGGGCTGCGGACGCATGCACGGCCGCCTCGTCGAGCGGTGTTTCCACAGTGCCGTCGTGCCGCACACGTTCTGGGATCTCGATGCGCAGGCGGCGCGGCACCAGCGGCGTGGGATACGTGATGCGGAGGTCGAACAGATCGTAGCGGCGCTCGAACCCCATATCCATGATGTCGCCGAAGCCGGCCGTCACCAGCATACCGGTGACCGCGCCCTTGCGCTCGATGACGGCGTTGGTGACGAGCGTCGTGCCGTGGATCACATCTGCCACGTCGGCGATGCCAACGCCCTCGCGGGCGATCAGCGCCTTGACGCCATCCAGCACAGCTTCTGACGGATCATGCGGCGTCGTGAGCTGCTTGTAGATCGCCATCTTGCTGCCGCGCGCATCGTAAAGCGCGAAATCCGTGAACGTGCCGCCGATATCGACGCCGATGCGATACATGCCTTCTCCACTGCCTGCCAAACGCGCCGGCCTCCATCCTTCCAAAACGGACGCCGCGCGCGATCCTAGCCGCAGATTGAATGGAAAGTGAGGGGCTTGTCAGATGGCGAAGGAGCGCAGGCCAGCAAACGGGCCCGTTCGCCGGATGTCGCTACAGGCCATGCGTCCCAGCCAGCTGGACCACAGCCCTGCTCAGGCGGCGTCGCTGGACGCAGGCCGGCTCGAGCAGAACTGCATGATCTGCTGGGCGGGCTTGGGGGGACTGAGAAGATAACCTTGTATCTCCGTGCAGCCCCGCGACCGCACGATCTCGAGCTGATCGGCAGTTTCCACACCCTCGGCGGTGGTGGCCATGCCGAGCGAACTTCCAAGCTGTACGACGGCAGTGACTATAGCGAGGGCGTTTTCGTTGCCGCTTTCGAGATCCTTGATAAAGCTCCGGTCAATCTTGATCTTGTCGAACGGAAAGCTCTGCAGATAGCTGAGCGACGAATAGCCAGTGCCAAAGTCGTCCAGCGCGATCTTGATGCCCAGGCGACGCAGGGTCTGAAGCATCTCCAGCGCACTTTCGCTATCCTGAACGAGGATGGATTCCGTTATTTCGAGTTCGAGGCGGCTGGGTGCGAGACCCGATGCCGCGAGCGCGCTCACGATCATCGGCACCAGATTGCGGTTTTTGAACTGGACCGATGAAAGATTGACGGACACCATGATGTGATCTGGCCAGGACGCCGCCTCGCGGCATGCCTCTCTCATCACCCACTCGCCGATCTGAGTGATCAGACCCGTTTCTTCCGCCAGAGGTATAAAATCCGCAGGCGACACCATACCCACGTCCGGCCTGTTCCAACGGATCAGGGCTTCGAAGCTGCAGACCTCATTATGTTCCAAGTTTAGAAGAGGCTGATAATAAACTTGGAACTCCCCATTCTGGAGCGCATTCCTCAGCGCAAGTTCCAGATCTCTGCGCATTTGCAGATGAGAATTCATGTCGGCCTCGAAGAACCTGAATGTTCCTCGCTGCTCCTGCTTGGCTTTGTACAGCGCCAGGTCGGCATTCCGCAGCAGGACTTCGCCATCGATCCCGTCCTGTGGAGCCATGGCCACGCCGACGCTCGTGCCAACCATCACCTGATGACCCATGAGCGTAAACGGTTCGTGCACGACTTCGACAATGCGCGCAGCGACCGCCAGTGCCTCCTCGGGTGACGCGATCGGACATTGCACAATGGCAAACTCGTCGCCGCTCACACGGCCCAGCGTATCGGTTTCCCGGATGCAGCCCGCAACGCGCGCGGCCACGGCTTTCAACAATGCGTCACCGACGGAGTGTCCGAGCGTATCATTGACTTCCTTGAACCGATCCAGGTCGAGGCAGTGCACAGCCAGAGCTTCGCCGCGCCCGACACGCACGAGCGCGTCGTCAAGGCGTTCATGCAGAAGTGTCCGGTTTGGCAAGCCCGTGAGCGCGTCGTGATGTGCCATGTATGCGATTCTGGCCTCAGCCTGACGCTGCTCGGTGATGTCCTCATGTGTCGTCACCCAACCGCCGCACACCATCGGCCGCCGCGCGATGGCGATAAACCGCCCATCGCTGAGCTGCTGGACGCTGTTTGAAGCAAGGGTGACGCGCGCGGTGCGCTCACTCATGTATTCGTCTGGCGTCGCGCCCGCGTAGAGCCCATTGGCAATCCGATACTGCACGATCTCGCGGAGCGTCGTCCCGGCGCGGGTCTGCTCAGGCGTCAGGCGATACATTTCGGCGTAATGCTTGTTGCATACCAGGATTTTCTGGTCGCGATCGAACATGCACAACCCCTGCGACATGTGCTCCAGGGCCGTATCGAAACGCATATTCTTCTCGTGCGCTTCATTCTGCGCCTGCTGCAGCAGGCCCAGCGCCGTGTCCAAAGCCGTCAAGGGAAGGCGCCGGAAGCAGTACCAGGCCGCAAGGCCGAGCACCAGGAAGGCCAGCGACGTGTTGAGCGTGCCGACGATGATCGGCCCGGTGCTGCAGGCAACGTAGAACGTTCCCTCGAACCCGATGGCGCGAATCGGCGCACGGCCCATGAGCTCGGGCCAAAAGACCGATCGGCCAGCGAACGTGAGGGTTTGCCCACTTTTCTCTGTGATCCAGCTGGCGACAACCGTCTCATCAGCTCCGCGCGTCGCATAAAGAATGCTTGGCGCAAGCTCTTTGATGGCTTCAGGGGCCGCTGCCGCCTTTATGAGCTGCATCTCGACGTGGCGGGCTCCGACGGTCGCATGCTCGATCGCGCGCGCGCGCAGCTCGGAATAGCTCATGACCGCGTATGCGAGCGGCGGAGCTACAATTGTAATGGATATGACTGCGTTGCCCAGAAGCGCAATGAGCGATCGCGCTGTCGATGGCCGGGAAACGAGCCGGCGCAGACTTCCGACCCGAGCAAAACACCTGGAGAAAACAGAAAACGCATGCACGGCCAGTTCCCCTCAAACAGGCAATGAGCGGGAAGATTAGCGCGCGATGCTTAATGATTGGAAAAAGCTATATATAAATTTTTGCGGATCGCAAGGACTCCGAAATACGCGTGTGAATTATTAATGCATATTTCATATATGAAGCAGATCTGGGCGGCTTGTTAACAGAAATTGAACCATAAAGAAAAGAAACATTTTTATAATATAAAATTCTACCGAATTGCAACTCTGTGCAACGCACAAATGACTTGAAACGGTTGAGTAGCAGTGGAGCGCCTACGTTCGGCTGCAGCCACGACCAGGGCTGCCCGTTCTGTGGCGTCGGTGAGGAAGTATCATGTCAGGCCGCCAAAAAGCCAAGAGATCGAGTTCCAAGCTCGACGCCTCCGGCACCGATCACGCCGCAGATAAAGCCGGTGAAGAACGGCAGATCGCGCACATCGACGCGCTCGACGGCAGCCAGCGGATTGCCTATCTGCGGGAGGCTTTCGAGGACGCGCGCTGGTTGAGGCATGGCCGCCAAGCGGCGGAAACAAGCACCGGAGCCGTACGCAGCTTCAAGCGCAAGTGGCAGAGGCTCTATCTTCCGTGGGCTTACTCCGTCAAAGACGGCCTGTGGAACCGCGCAGACGGCACTGCACCTTTGGCGGAAGCCCTTAAGAGTGAGACATCGCGCAAGGTCCTCAAGACCGCGATAGCGCTGGCGATCGCGATCCTCGTCGGCTGGGGGCCGACGCAGAGATTGATGCAGACAACCAGCGTCGAGGCCATTGTCAATGCGCCGTTGATCAGTTTGCGATCGCCCATTGATGGCGAACTCGCTTCGGCACCTAACATTCTCGCTGTGGGCACATCGTACGCACCGGGCTTGCCGATCATGAAAATCATCGACCGGCGCGCCGATCGCGTCCGGCTTGACGATTTGCGGCGCGCCATCGGACTGCTGGAAGACGAGCGTACGGCCTTACAGGCAAAGCTCATCAACGCAACTGCCATGCATGCAGAATTCATTGCTCAGACAAAGCAATTCCAGGATGGACGGGTCCAGCAGCTCGAGGCACGCGCGAAAGAGGTGAGCAGCGAGCTCTCGGCCAATCGCGCACGCCGCGAGGAAGCGGCGGCTGTTCTGCAACGCACATCTGAGCTCGAAGCAAGAGGAGCCCAGACGCGGGCAACGCTCGACAAGGCTCGCCGGGATCATGAGATCCTCATGCATACGATTGCTGCGACCGAGCAACGCCTCAAGTCCATCCAGGTAGAGCTTGCGGCAGCAAAGACCGGGTTCTTTCTGGGCGACAGCTATAATGACCGTCCGCGGTCCGCACAGCGCGCCGATGAGTTGCAGCAGCAGGTTGCGGAGTTGAGCGCCGACCTGCAGCAGCGGGAGAGGCGAATAGTCCGGATGGCAACCGAGCTTGCCGGCGAGACGGCCCGCTTTGACGACATTGCCGAAGCCTCGATCGTTGCGCCCTCGGTCGGAATCGTCTGGGAGATATTCACCGCGCCGGGAGAACAAGTCAGACGCGGGCAGGAACTGGCCCGCTTGCTTGATTGCAATTCGGCGGTCGTCACGGCGGCCGTCAGCGAGTCGGTCTACAATCGCCTGCGTGTCGGCCAGGCAGCGAAATTCCGTCTCCGCGATGGCAGCAAAGACCTGGATGGCCGCATCGTCCATTTGACCGGCGTAGCCGCAGCACCCGCCAACTTCGCGATCGCGCCGTCGGCGCTCACGCGCGAAGCCTACCGCGTGACCGTCAACGTGCCTGATCTTGCCAAGTCAGCGACCTGCGACCTCGGCCGTACGGGCCGCGTGCTGTTCTCCAGCACCCAGGGCGAGGCGTCGGCCGCGCCCACGTCCGCAAAATGAGCCCCATCGCGTCTACCATCATGAATGGGGCGTGGCCTGGCGTCGTGGCGGCCGGGCTCGTTGTTGCCTTGCTGCCGTGGCTGCGCCGCGAAAGCTCGGTGGCACGCACGGTCGTGATTGCCGTATCGATCACGCTCGGCTGGCAATACATGTTCTGGCGCGTGACGCAGACGCTTCCCGAGGCCGGCTTTACGGCAGACTATGTCGTGGGCGTTCTGTTTGTCGCGGTCGAGGCGCTCGCCCTTCTGTCGACCAGCCTGTCCTTCTTCTTTCTGACGCGAATTCGCAGCCGGACGAAAGACGTCGAGCAGAACATGAGCTGGCTCACCAGCCAGCCGGTCCCGCCGCGTGTCGACGTGCTGATCTGCACCTACAATGAGGATGAAGGCATCCTCGAACAAACCATCGTCGGCGCCATGGCGATGGAATATGCGAATTTCCGTGTGTGGGTTTGCGACGACGGGCGCCGGCCGTGGCTCGGCGAGCTGTGCGAAAAACTCGGCTGCGGCTACATCACGCGCAAGGACAACGCCCATGCCAAGGCCGGCAACATCAATAATGCCCTGACGCATCTGTCGACACTGCCGGATCCGCCGCAGTTCATATCCATTCTCGACGCCGATTTCGTGCCGACACCTCACTTTCTCACGCGGACCATGACGCTGTTCCGCGACGAGACGGTCGGCATCGTGCAGACGCCGCAGCATTTCATCAATCCCGATCCCATCGGCGGCAATCTTTCCACGGGCCGCGTCTGGCCCGACGAGCAGCGCTACTTCTTCGACGTGCTGATGGCGTCGAAGGACGCCTGGGGCGCTGCCTTCTGCTGCGGCACGTCGTCGGTGCTGCGCTACGCGGCGCTGATGAAGATCGGCGGTTTTCCAACCGACTCGGTGACCGAGGACTACCTCGTCACGCTGCGGCTGCGCGCCATCGGCTTTCAAACCGTCTATCTCAACGAGCGGCTGTCGCTCGGCCTCGCGCCTGAAGGGCTGAAGGAATACATCACCCAGCGCAGCCGCTGGTGCCTGGGCTTCGTCCAGATCTGCCGCGGGGAAAGCGGACCGTGGCGGCTCAACAGCAATCTGACGCTCGTCGACCGGGTTATCCTGTCTGGAACATTTCTCTACTGGAGCGCCGCGCACGCCTTTCGCGTGGCCGGGCTTATCATTCCGATCCTATACCTTCTGCTGGGCGTGGAAGCGGTGCACGCCAACGTCGAGGATACGCTGGCGCATTTCATCCCGTATTTCCTGGCGCAGATGGCCATCATGAGCTGGATGACGCAGGGGCGCGTCCTGCCGATCATGACCGATGTCTGCCAGTTGCTGGCAGCCAACGAAGTGCTGCGGGCCGTGGCCACAGGCCTCATCAAACCCAAGGGGCAGAAATTCAAGGTCACGGCCAAGGGCGGCGATCGCAGCCAGCGCATCGTGCAGTGGCCGCTGCTCAGAACGTTTCTGATCTACCTGTTTCTCACCGTCGCCGGCGTGATTTCGGCATTTGTGATCGACGACGGCCGGTCGTTGCAGGAATCCAGTGCGCTGGCGCTGTTCTGGAGCTGGTACAATATCGTTCTGCTGACCGTCGGCTGCATGGTGTGCATCGAACAGCCGCGCAACCGCAAGGCGGAGCGTTTCGACACGCATGAGCAAGCTGTGCTCGTCGTGAACGGACAGGTCTACTCGCACCCTGTGCTCGACATCTCGCGCAGCGGCATGCGGCTCGCCGGGCCGGCACCGGCGGCGCGCGGCAGCGACGTTGCTCTGACGCTCGACGGCACGCGTGTGACAGCCCACATCATCCGGATCGAAGATCACGACTTCGCCATCCAGGTGGAAGACACGCTCACCGCACGCAAGGCCATGATCAAACAGATCTACAGTGGCCGCTACAGCTCTGCCGTGGACAGCATCCGCGGGCGTGACGTTTTCACCGCCGTCGTCGCGCGGTTGTTTCGATAATCCGGCCCCACTTGTCGGCACTCCCCGCGTTGCCTCTACCAGCCATCACCAATGACCGAAGGCGCAGCGAGCGCCCGACATGATTTCGACACCCGCTGTTTCGCCATCTTGTTCGCCTATATAGCAGCATGTGGGCGGGCGTGATTGCGGGAGTGACACTTGGGGAACGATGTTTCCGGCCCCACACGCGCGCCAGTTCGGGCGCATAACCGCCGGTGCCTTCTAGATTTTCATCCAACCTGGCGACGCCGCATTGTGCGTCTCGCCGCCCGTGCAGGATCTGTTGCCGACCTGGCTGACAGCTTTCCCGCCTTGCTGTTTGCACTGGCTTCGGGATATGCCAGAAGCGCGCAACGCAAGCGTGCCCTCACCCATGTCGAGGCCGGTCATTCACTCAAGACTGCGGCGCAGGCGCTCGGGTTGCCGGTCTGGATGCGGCGATTGCCCGCCGGCGCTTTCATCCGGCCGCTGCCCGACATTCCCGGCGATGCCGAGTTTGCTGTTGCGATATCGAGCCGGCTGCCGTCGCGAGCCGAAGATGCTGCGGTGTGGTTTGACCGCATCCTTCTTGGTCTGGCGATCATCGGGCGGGACTTCGCCATCTGGCTCGCCGGTAGTGGCCGGTTGGCTCCCCATCAGACGGCCGACGAGGATTTCCAATGGCTGATCGCGTGGGCCTGGTACGGCACGCAACCGGGAACAGACGGCGCAAAACTGTTGCGGCGACCCTGGTCCGCGGCCCTGACGTGGAAGAAGGCGAACGAGGAGATCGCGATCTGGCGCAAACGCATCGATCTGGCGGCCACGCTCGGTCACGGTATTCGCGATCCCTGGTTTGCCGATGGGCACGCGCTTGGATTGGATATCACCGCACTGCGCACGGTGCAGCACTTCGTCGACGAGAGCATGGCGATGGAGAACTGCCTCGACCAGTACGCGCGGCATCTGACGCTCGGAAGCGTGCGTGTGTTCAGCGTGCGGAGGCGGGGGCGCAGCGTTGCCAATCTCGAGCTGGCCTTGCGGCCCGACGATGCGACCATGCCTGGAATCGTGCAGCTTCGTGGCCCTCGCAACCGGCGCGTATCGACACAGGTGTGGCAGGCGGTTCATGCCTGGCTTGGGAGCCAGCCGTTCCGAGCGCTCGCGAGCGAGCCGGCTGACGCGGCATGTGCCGACGCAACGCTGCAAGCGTTGTGGCGGCCTTACCTGGAGACACTCGTATCCATGGGAGTGAAAGGCGAGCACAAAGCTCTCGCGCACGCCGCTATCGGGGGGCGATTCCGCAGGCGAAACTCGGCGCCAATGACCTCATCGACGGGCAGACTACTTGGTCATGGCACGCGAAGAATAGAGGCGCGATAAGAGCGGCCGCCGTGCGGGCCGCCCTTGTTTCAACAAGCCGTCGAGGACGGCTGCGTGGATATGCGCGTCAGGCGGCGCGACGCGAGGCGTGCTTGCGTGCCTGGGACGGTACCTCGTCACTATCGCGGGACTCGTTGAAGTCCATGACGTCGCGATCCATCGACGACGCTGCGCCGTTGCTCAAGCTCACCCCCGATGAGAGGAGGGTGCCCCACGCTTCCATTGCGCTGCGGCTGCTGTCCGAATAGTCGCGCGCGGCGGTTTGCCAAAACCGCATCTGTTCCGCGGCCAGATCCTGGGGCGACCGGCAGCGCCCAAGCGTTGACGGGAGATCGAGGTAGGCGCGCATGCGCTTTCCGGTCAAGCTCATCATCTCCATGTTGAAGCGCATGGCGGCTTTGAAGATAGGCGCCGAAGCCTGTGCAGATAGTCCAACATTGAGCCACGGGGCCGAGAATTCAAACGGACCCCGCGCTTCGGTTCGATGGTCTTCAGCCATTACCGCACTCCCCGTCGCTACGATGAAACAACACTCGGGCTGGCCTCGTGCCCGCGACCTTTGTTCGCACTCAGAAGCCTACACCCTGCATGGTTAATAGGCAAACGGTGCCGAAGAAGACGCCGCATCACACGACGGCACCTTAAAATTATCATTGTTTTGCAAACAACTCCATGATGCTTTCGAGCCGGTCGGCTTCGCTCGCCGGCTTGTCCCATCTGATGCGATTGATGCGCGGAAACCGCATGGCTACGCCGGATTTATGCCTTGACGACCGCTGGACGGCATCAAATGCAACTTCGAGAACCAGCCCCGGCGTAACCGCCCGCACGGGTCCGAAACGGTCGGTCGTGTGCCCGCGTACCCACCGATCGAGTTCGAGAAGCTCGGCGTCTGTGTAACCGGAATAGGCTTTTCCGACCGGGACCAGCTCCGCCTGCCCGTCGGGATTGGTCTTCCAGGCACCGAACGTATAATCGGAATAGTATGAGGATCGCTTGCCCGATCCGCGCTGCGCGTACATCAGCACGCAGTCGAGCGTCAGCGCCTGCCGCTTCCACTTGAACCAGTGCCCACGCGGCCGGCCGGCGATGTAGGGGCTCGCAAGGCGCTTGAGCATCAGCCCTTCGATGCCCAATCCGCGCGTGCCCTGCCAGACCTCCAGCAGCTCGTCCTTGCTCTTCGGCTGGAGTGGAACGGACAGGTCCGTCATTGGCGGGCGCACGGTGGCGTGCCAGGCCTCGAGCCTGGCGCGGCGCTCGATGAGGGGCAGCGCTCTCAGATCGACGTTGTCGATCTCCAGTGCATCGTAGAAGCGCAGGTGGGCCGGATAGTCGGTCAGCATGCGCTTTGTCACACTCTTGCGGTTGAGGCGCTGCTGGAGGTCGTTGAAGGGCGCCACCTCCTTGCCGCGCACGACCAGAAGCTCGCCGTCCAGGACGGCATTGAAATTGAGACCGGCCAGAAGCTCGGGAAATCCGCGGCCGATATCATCGCCCGTGCGGGAGTAGAGGCGCGCCTCGCCGCGGCCCGCAGCAACCTGGACGCGGATGCCGTCCCACTTCCACTCGACCGCAAAGTCGGCGAGATCGAGAGACTCCCAATCAGCGTCCTCGAGCGGATGCGACAGCATCAGCGGACGGAATACGGGAGCACCGGTCACATCGGGACGGGGCGCAAGCCCCTCCAGCCAGCGGAAGAGCGGCAGGTAGGGCGGGGCCAGGCCGTGCCAGATCTCTTCGACATCGCTCACCGGCTTGCCCGCCATGTCGGCCGCGGCCGTCTTGGCCAGACGCGCCGACACGCCCACGCGCAACGCGCCAGTCAGCAATTTCAGCAAAGCCCAGCGCCCGGTCGAGTCGAGGCCGTCGAGCCATGTTTCGAGCCGGCTTTCCAGAGCATTGCGATCCATCAGCTCGAGTTCGGCAACAATGTCGCCGAGACGCGCTGGGGCCTGCACCGCTTCGGGCTCGGGCCACGCCAGGGCGACGGTCTCGGCAGTGTCGCCGACGTAGTCGCGCGACAGGCGGAAGAGCTCGGGATCGAGCCGCCGCGTCATGAGGTTCATGAGGGTGCGCCGGACGGGAAACGAGAACGGCAGGCCATCGGTCAGGGCTGCTAGCGCATAGCCGCGATCGGGATCGGGGGTCGCGCGGAAATAATCCTGCATCAGCCGGAGCTTGGCGTTGCGGCCCGGAGTATAGACCAGATGATCGAGAAGCTCGGCGAAGGCCTTCACTCGAGGTCCTCCTCCTCCAAGCCGACCAGCGCGAGCGCACGTCCCCGCCGTCCCATGAGCCCGATCTGGTGCACCAGCGCCTCCTCACGGCCGTGCGTGACCCAGATCTCGCCGGCGCCCGTTTCCTCGATGGTGGTGATCAGCTCGGGCCAATCCACGTGATCGGAGATCACGAGAGGCAGCTCGACGCCGTACTGGCGGGCGCGGCCACGCACGCGCATCCAACCCGACGCAAAGGCGGTAACGGGATCGGCGAGCCGGCGCGACCAGCGATCCTTCAGCGCGGATGGCGGACACAGGACGATCTCTCCCGCCAGACTTTCCTTGGCGTCGCTAACGAGTTCCAGCGGACCAAGCGGAACACCGAGCTGCTCGTAGAGATCGCAGGCGCCTTTGAGCGCGCCATGCAGCCAGATGGGGCGGCCGTAGCCAGCCTGACGCAGAAGGGCGATCAGGCGCTGGCATTTGCCGAGGCTGTAGACGCCGATGAGATGCGTGCGTTCGGGAAACGTAGCCAGCGAGGAGAGAAGGCGGCCGATCTCGCGCGAGTCGGGCGCGTGCCGGAATACCGGGAGTCCGAATGTCGCCTCGGTGACGAACAGATCGCACGGCACGAGCTCGAACGGCGGACAAGTGGGGTCAGGGCGACGCTTGTAATCGCCCGAGACGACCGCTCGCTGGCCAGCAAAGTCAATGACGATCTGCGCGCTGCCGAGGATATGGCCGGCCGGGCGCAGCGTGACATCGACATCGCCGATGGTCAGTTGCTCGCCGTAAGTCAAAGCCTGTTGACTGCGCCCCGCGCCATCGCCGAGCCGCATGCGCATGACGGCGAGTGTTTCCGGTGTTGCGAGCACGGCATCATGGCCGGGTCGCGCGTGGTCGGAATGGCCATGCGTGATGACGGCGCGCCGCACCGGCCGGACGGGGTCGATATAGAATCCGCCCGGCGGACAGAACAGGCCGGACGGGGTCGGGTGGAGCCAGGTTTCAAAGCGGGAGGGGGACATCGGGCCGGGACGCTGCGGGTTGGCACTGCAGATGCTCCTCGCGGCGGGCCGTATCAAGAGCCGCGCGTGCGGCATCCGGACGGGAAGAGCGTAGGAATCAACAGGGCGACGTAAGCCGAGCAAATTGGTTTGACCGGCCCGGAGCCTTATTCGCATGATGTCCCGCAATCTTAAGCGCGGCGTCTATTTTATTTGGTTTCTTGGTTGCGGGGCCTTCCTGTGCGGCGTTGGCAGGCGAATGGCGCTGCTCTTTGCGCAGCAGCCTTCCTCATATGCGAATTGCAGCCCGAACCGGCGCATGCCGAGCCATGGGCAGCCTCGGTCCAGGCATCGCGGACTGCGCCGACGCTGGAGGCCTCGGCCGGGGCGGACGTCACCGCGCATAGCTGGTCGGCCTATACGGGCCTTACGGCGACCTTTGGCGGCAGCCTGCTCGAAAACGGATGGCGCATTCGTCTCGGGGGCGGTTACGGCGGCTATTCCTACAGCAGCACAAGGTGGACCGGGAGTGCCGTGGTCGTGGTTCCGTTCGACGGCACCGTGACTTTTGCGGACGCGCTCATCGGCTATCAGCAGCAATGGGGTGCTTTGACGCTTAAGGTGTTTGCAGGCGCTTTGGCACAGCACAACAGCATGACGCCCATCGATGTCGAGAGCAGTGTGCACGGCACGCGATGGGGCGCGAAAGGTGCCGTCGAGACGTGGCTCAACATCGGCGCGAACGCGTTCGCCCAGCTCGATCTCGCCTACGCAACGATCTATGACGCGTACGGCTCGCGCCTGCGGCTCGGCTACAAATTTTCGCAACAGCTTTCGGTGGGCCCGGAGGCTGGTCTCAACGGCAACGTCGATTATGAGTCCGGCCGCCTCGGCGCATTCGTGCGATATGAAGGGACACAAGGCGAGGTCTCCGTTTCCGCAGGCGCCGCCGGCGATCGCTCCGACGTGACGGGCGCCTACGCCACGATCAACGCGCTCTTGCGCTTCTGATCCTTAACAAGCAGGCACGGGTCTGACCGCGAGATCCTCAGTTACGGGGCGCCTCCGACGGCTATTTGTGCTAGAATCAGCAGACAAGAGGCTGGACAATGGTCTCGGACGTTCCGTCAAGATGGAGGCAAGCATGAAAGCCATTCTCGTTCCATCGGACCAGGGCGAGCATATGCCCTCGGTTCTCGCCACGGCAGAATTGCTGGGCCGCCAGTTTGAAGGCACGCTGGAGGGCGTGGCGCTGCGGCCGATCCATGTCGAGATCGTCGCTCCCGATCCGATCGTCGCTGTCACCTTCCCGCCTGCGGACTGGAACGACGCGGAGTTCGTAGGCAAATCGCGGCGCCTGTTCGACGAGCACTTCAACGGCAAGCAAGGGCTGCGCGCACGCTGGCGGGCAGGCCCGTCCATCGACGATGCGGGCCTGGGCAGCCTCGCGCGTGTCTACGACGTGGTCATTCTAGGCCGGCCGAACAATTCTGGAACCGGGCCGCGCATGACGACGCTGGAGGGCGCGCTGTTCGAGAGCGGCAGGCCGGTACTGATTGCGCCGCCGATACCACCGGCCAGCCTCGGAGAGAATGTGGTCGTCTCCTGGAATCAAAGTACCGAGCAGGCGCGCGTCACGGCAGATGCCCTTCCCTTGCTCAAGCGGGCAAAAAACGTCACCGTCCTTGCCGTGGAAGGGCTGATGGTGCCCGGCCCCACGGCAGCGCAATGCTGCGACTGGCTGGCGATGCACGGCGTCAACGCGCGCGAGATGTCGGTGGGCAACGGCGGCAAGAAACCGGGTGACGTGGTGCTTGCCGAAGCCAAGAAACTGGGCGCAGACCTGATCGTCAAGGGCGCCTATACGCAGAGCCGCCTGAGGCAGATGATCTTCGGCGGCGCCACGAGCCACCTTCTGGCGCACAGCACCATTCCCATCCTGATGGCCCATTGAATCCGATGGCGGCATTCCCTGCCGCTATCCAGCCATTCGAATGAGCGGTCCGAGGCGGCTCAGGTGTCCGCAGCCGGAGCACGGCCAACGCGCTCGTGCCTGAGACTGGGGACGACCCAGAAGCTCGCCAATCCGAGAGCCGATCCCAGCACGCCGAGAAGAAACGAGGCATAGTACGTGCCGGTGATTTCGTGGAGCCAGCCCGAGACGAACGACCCGATGCCCGCGCCGATCCCCATGGCCAGCGACATCGTTCCGAAGATGGCCCCGACGCCTCCGCCGGGAAACAGCACGGTGATGAAGGCGAGGATGATCGGCCCGCGTGCTCCCTGCATCAGCCCAAAAAACAGGACGAAGCCGTAGACCAGGAGCAGCGACGGGAAAACAGCAACCAGAATGAGCGACGACGTGCCGAGGATCGACAGCACATAGGACAGCGAAACCGCCTGCCTGCGCCCGATGCGGTCCGATAGCCAGCCGATGGTGATGATTCCGACGACGGAGAGGGCGCCGGTCAGCCCGAACGCGCTGGCGGCGACGAGCGGGTCGAAGCCCTGCTCAACCAGATAAGCGACCGACTGCGGCAATACGCTATAGGCGGCGACCGAGGTCCAGAAATACGCCGCGGCAAGCCCCCAGAACGCGGGCGTGCGCACGGCTGTCGAGACGCGCCACACGCCTTGTGGCAATTGGGCGGCCTCCCGCCGTTTCGCCTGCCATTCCGATGACCCTTGGGTGACGCGGTCCAGCGGCAGCATCATGATGAGCGGAATGAAGAGCAGAACGCCCATACCCAGAAGATGATGCGTCGATCGCCAGCCATATTGGGCAAGCAGGACCTGTGTCAGCGGCGGCAACAACAGCATGCCGGCCCCGACCGCCGCGTACGGCAGCGACATGATGGAACCGATGCGGGTCGTGAACCAGCGCGACAGCAGGCTCGATGCGATCACCATGCCCAGTGCCGCGGAGCCCAAGCCTCCCAACAGACCCACGCAGAGATAGTAGTGCCAGACCGACGTCGCCAACCCGGCCAGCGCATATCCCAGGCCAAGCACCGCTAAACCGAAGCCGTACGTGATGCGCGCGCCGAACCGGTCGATGAGCTGACCGGTAAAGGGTGCAGAGAAACCGTAGGCAACGGCGAAGATCGAATACGTCGCCGTCATTTCCGCGCGCGTGGCGCTCAGCCCTCGCTCGACCGGCAGCAGGAACACGGCGAAGGTTTCCGTGACGCCGCGCCCGACGGTATTCATGAGGAAGGTCAGGATGAGCAGGGAAACGAGGAAGGCCCGGCTTGCCTCGGATGTAGCTTTGGGATCGCGGTGGTCCAGACCGTGCTGCATTTCGCCTAGTGTCCCGATTCCGAAGTTCGCCTGATCTCGATGCTAGGTCGGGGAGCGAACTTCGGAATCAAAAGGGACACTAGATTCATAATCTTGCTAGTGTGATTCAGATCGAGAAATTCGCTCCAAGATGTGCGGCAAATGCCGGCGAATTTCTCGATCATCACACTAGCGGCGCTTCAAGGAGGCGTAGCCCACCAGGGTCTTGCCGTTGTGGGTCCCAACCCAGCCCCACGCGAGCTGCTCGCCCGCCATCGTGACGGTGATGCTACCGTCGATGCAGCGGCCCCCCTTATCGAGGCGGCCGCGCGTGATGGTCTCGAGAAAGAATGTATATCCGCCTGCGCTCCCGGCGCGCGTCAGCTTGCCGCCGCACTGCAGTTCGGGGTAGTCGGTCTCGCCGCCGCTTGCCTGCAGCGTCATCACGATCGAGTAGGGCTTCGAGCCGGGTTGCGTCACTGATCCCGCCCAGGCGCCGGTGACACCGCTCTTGGCTTGCGCAGGCGCGGCTTTCTGTTGTGCCGGTGGCTTTGGCTGCTGCGCCAGGGCCGGCAGCACAGTCATGCCGGCGGCGGTAAGCGCGATCATTCCGAACAATCCCCGTGAGCTTGCCATGCTGCTGCCCCTAACCAGCTTTGGAGAAATAGGCCATCGCCGCGCTCACGCCGCCCGTCTTATGCGGCACGCCGGCGAGACCAAGGCTCATCTCGACGCCGGCCAACGCGCCGATCATGGTCAGGTCGTTGGTGTCGCCGAGATGGCCGATGCGGAACACCTTGCCCGCGACCTTGCTGAGGCCCGTGCCGAGGGAAATGTCGAACGCGTCGAGCGCCACCTTGCGGAATTGATCCGCGTTATGTCCCTCGGGCATCATCACGGCCGTCAGCACGGGCGAATAGTATTTCGGGTCCTTGCACAGGATCTCCAGTCCCCAGGCGCGGACGGCACGGCGCGTGGCTTCGCCGTGGCGCTCGTGGCGCGCGAAGACGTTGTCGAGGCCTTCCTCGTGCAGCATGTCGATGGCTTCGGCCAGGCCGTAGAGCAGGTTGGTCGCTGGCGTGTAGGGGAAGAAGCCGTTCTTGTTATTGGCGAGCATTTCCTCCCAGGACCAGAACAGCTTGCGGCTCTGCGAGGCCTTGCCCGCGGCGAGCGCCTTGTCGGAGACGGCGTTGAAAGAGAGACCCGGTGGCAGCATGAGGCCCTTCTGCGAGCCGCCGACCGTCACGTCGACGCCCCACTCCTCGTGGCGATAATCGACGGAGCCGAGCGAGGAGATGGTATCGACCATGAACAGCGCAGGATGCTTGGCGGCATCGATGGCGCGGCGGATCTCATCTATGCGGGACGTGGCGCCCGTGGCCGTCTCGTTGTGGACGACGCAGACGGCCTTGATCGTATGGCCTTTGTCCTCGCGCAGCCTCGCCTCAATGGCGGCTGCGTCGGCGCCCGAGCGCCAGTCGGAGGCGATGAACTCGGGTTCGAGGCCGAGCTTCACGGCCATGTTTTTCCACAAGGCGGCGAAATGGCCGGTCTCGTACATCAGCACCTTGTCGCCGGGCGACAGTGCATTGACCAGGGCGGCTTCCCAGGCGCCGGTGCCGGAGGCCGGATAGATGACGACTGGTCCGCTGGTCTTGAAGATGGTCTTGATGCCGTCGAGCACCCGATGGCCGAGCTTCTGGAATTCCGGCCCGCGATGATCGAGGACGGGCATATCCATGGCACGCAGGATGCGGTCCGGCACCGGCGACGGCCCGGGGATCTGCAGAAAATGGCGTCCGGCGCGGCGTTGCGGCTGGTTCGACATGGAACGCTCTCCCTTGGTGTCCCGGCACCCTCGGCGGCACCGCATAGCACGGCTTGCCGCGTCTGGCGCAACCGGATTCGGGGCCGAACTCGGTTTCTCCAGCAGACTGCTTCAACTCGGCGGGGAAATCACGCATTCTCCGGCGGCCGCGCGACAGCCACCCAACACAATAGGCAGCCCTTCTGAATGACGATGACAGGTACTTCCCATCGGCTGGCCGACCGGCTCAGGAAGGAGTTGCAGGGCGAAGTGCTGTTCGATGCGCTGAGCCGTGGGCGGTACTCCACGGACGCGTCGATCTATCAGATCGAGCCGATCGGCGTGGTGGTGCCGAAGTCGGCGGCCGACGTGGCCATTGCGGCGCAGATTGCGCGCGAGGAAGGCGTGCCACTGCTGCCGCGCGGCGGGGGAACGTCGCAGTCGGGCCAGACGGTCGGCCGGACGCTGGTGATCGACTTCACGAAGTACCTCAATCGCCTCGTCTCGGCGGACAAGGACACGGCGACGTGCACGGTCGAGCCCGGCATCGTGCTGGACAAGCTGAACCGGCAGCTGCGCCCGACTGGATTGTGGTTTCCGGTGGATG
>JBKKCB010000031.1:0-7519 GCA_046713545.1 Hyphomicrobiaceae bacterium
CCGCACGATGCGATAGCTGTTGCGCGTGCCGTCCTCAAGGTAACGCGGCAGTGCGAACAGCGCGAGGCCGCGCGTGCCCTCGGGCGCACCCTCAGGGCGTGCCAGCATCAGCGCCACCTCGGCATCGGTGTGCGAGCAGAACCATTTGTCGCCGGTGAGACGCCAGCGCCCGTCCACCTGGCGCGCAACCGTCTCGAGGGCGCCTACGTCCGAGCCGCCAGCCTTCTCGGTGATGAACTGCGTGCCCTTCCACAGCGTGGCGAGGTCGGCGGACAGCATGCGCGGCAGCAGATAGGCTTTGAGCTCCTCACTCGCATAGCGGCGGATGAGATGGATCGACGTATCGGTCACGCTGATCGGGCACATGATGCCGAACTCGCCCTGCACGAACAGGTACTGAAATCCGTACTTGGCAACGGCCGGCATCGGCGCATCGAGACCGAGCACACCGCCGCGGTGGCTCATGGCGTGAAACTGGAAATCGCCGAACGCGATCTGCTCCATCTCGCGATAGGCGGGGTGATAGCGGATGCTGTCCTCGTCACGGCCGTACCGGTCGCGCGGTTCCAGCACCGGCGGATTCTGATCGGCGATGCGCGCCAGCTCGTCGAGGCGTCCGCCGGCCAGCGCGCCGAGGCGGGTGAAGTGCGGCTCGAGCCGGGCACGCATGCCGGGAGCGAGATACAGCTGCAGCAGGTCACGGAAGGCGCCGTCGATCTCGTAATAGTTGGCGCCTGCGCTTTCTTCAGCAAGCGGACTGGAGGCTTGTTCGGGCTGGCCTGGTCGCAGCCTGGGAGCTTGGACGTTCATGGAACAACCTTGTCAGCGCACATCTCATGCTGGGCGCTGATACTAGAGCGCGATCGTTTCGCAGGGAAGCGAGGCTCCGTGCGTCCGCGCGTAGCGCAGCTCCGCCGCGACGCGTGAAACGCCCTCCCACAGATAAAGCGTAGAGCAGGATACAGGCTACGAGATTGCGGTGCACCGAGGAGTCGGCACGAGACTGAGCATCCAGCCCGGTAAAGAAGTGGAGCTGCCGACCATGACAGCCGACAGCTCCGCCCCCCGCCAGATCCGACGGATGGCCCTCTTGAAAGGCCCCCCGCAAAGCCATCCGCCGGCCCTCTAACTTCCAGCCCCTAACGGCTCGCGCCGCTCAACCCCCGCTGCTCGAGGTCCGGAAGAAATCCGCTGAGTTTTTCGACTAAAAAATTGCTTGTGCCGTTCTCGTCGGCTCAGCGACGCAACATACGACCGAGCGCATCGAAGGCAAGACAACGAATCTGCCGCGCGGTCACTTTTCCCTGGTTGACGGCGATGAGGATTTCCATTCCTCGCATCGCAATGGCGCAAGATCAGACAGGCGAGCGCCATCCCGTTTGCGCGGCGTGTTTGTTCGCTGCCGGCAGCAACTCGCGGTTTTGTCCGCAGATTTCGACGGGCAAGACCAGAGGATGATCGATGTCCGGAACACGAATGACCGTGGTCGGAACGATCGTCAGAATTTGGCTCAAGCAAATGCTTTTCCTGCCCCTGGGCTTCAACGTTGTTTGTTCGCCACAGAGCCAACGGGGACCTGTCTGTGGATGAGTGTGGACAACGCAGAAAGAGCTTGCGCCTAGGTCGCAATTTGTTCTTCGAGCAAACGCCGCAAGTTTGCGGACGGCATCACGGACTTGCGCGTTTCCAGGTCGAAGAACACGTTGACGGCTTCTGCCGTGGCAAAACAGCGGTCACCGGAGAACGCGCCATAGCCGCTCAAGATCGAGCGATTGCCCAGGCGGACGAAGCGGCCGCCGACGTCAACCGTACCGGGGTGGTACAGCTCGCTCTTGAAATCGATGGCGATGCGCGCCAGCACGTAGTCGATGCTGGGCCCAAGCTTGGCGCGCCGGAGCAGACCGTCGAACAGCTCGACACGCGAGGCCTCGAAGAAGGCTGCAATCGAGACATTGTTGATATGGCCGAGCTTGTCCGTGTCGCAGAAGCGGAGCGTGACCGGCGTAAAGAGCTTGAATGTCGATCTTTGCGTCAGATCCAGGCCGGTCTGGTCAGTCATCGTGTCTCCCGCCTATTGTTGCCGTTGCGGCTGCCGGGCCGCATCGTTGATGGCCCATCCCGATAAATCAATAGGGCCGCACAGGAGGTAACGCCGCATGCCTGAGGCAAAGCCGCTGCAGGGACTGACCGTCCTGGATGTCAGCCAGGGAATTGCCGGGCCCTCGTGTGGCGGCCACTTCGCCGAATATGGCGCGCGCGTGCTCAAGATCGAGCCGCTCGAGGGCGACTGGATCCGCAAGCTCGGCACGCCCATCGCCGGCATGTCGTCCCAAGCCATCGCCTACAATCGCGGCAAGGAAAGCCTCGCCCTCGATCTGAAACGGGCGGAAGGGCGTGCCGTGGCGCTGAAGCTGGCGGCGCAAGCCCACGTCTTCATCGAAAACGCGCGCCCCGGGATCATGGATCGGCTGGGGCTCGGATTCGAGGCGGTCAAGTCTGTCAGCCCCGACATTGTCTATGTCTCGGTTTCGGGATGGGGACAGCACGGCCCCAACCGGGCATGGCCGATGGTCGATACGGTGGGGCAAGCGGTCTCCGGCCTCATGAGCGTCATGCGGAGCCGCGACGGTTCGCCGGTGAAGATGAATGCCACCTTGGTCGACGGCATGACGGGCCTCTACGCGTTTCAGGCGGCCGCCATGGCCTTGTGGGGCCGCAAGCCGGGCGATGGCGCACGCCACCTCGATATCAGCCTGCTGCAGTCGTCGGCGCACATGCAGGGACCCAACGTTCTCGAATACAGCCATGTCGGGCACCCGCCGGGACCCTACAATTCGCCGGCCGGAAACTATCGCGCCAGCGACGGGTGGCTGGCGATCACACTCGTCAACGAAGCGCAGTTCACCGGCATCTGCAGGGCGATCGGCCGGCCGGAGCTGGCGCGCGATCCCCGCTTCGACAGTTTCCAGACGCGCAAAGCCAACGTCGCGGAGCTGACGCACATTCTCGACACGGTGCTCGTGACGCGCAGCACGGCGGACTGGGTCGAACGCTTTGCCAAAGCCGGCGGGCTGGCAAGCCAGATCAACACCTACGGCGACTGGCTCGACGATGCGCATGTATCCGCCGTATCGGCGGCTCCACCTTACGCGCTGGATACCGGCGAGACGGTGCGGCTGCCGCATCTGCCGGGAGCGCCGCCGTTCAACGCACCTGTCCCCCGCATCGGCCAGCACACGCGGGGCCTTCTCGCGCTGGCGGGACTGGCGCCGGACGACATCGAAAGGCTCGTGCGCGCCGGCATAGCCTTGGACGGAACTGGCAGGAGCTCACAGACATGACCGACAGGATTGACCCGGCGGCCATTCGCTTCGGCCCGCAACGCTTCTTCGAGGATTTCGAAATCGGCGAAGCCTTCTACATCCCCTCGCGCACCGTGACGGAGGCGCACTTCCTCGCCTTTCAGGCGGCGTCCGGCGACAATCATCCGATCCACTACGATCGGGAGTTCTGCAAGCGGCATGGCCACCGCGATCTGCTGGCGCACGGTTATCAGGTGGTGATCCAGACGGCCGCCGGGGCCGGCATCTTTCCGTTTCTGGTGGAAGACAGCCTGATGGGGTTCATCGAGCAGTCCTCGCGCTTTCTCAAACCTGTCTATGCCGGCGACACGCTTTATCCGCGGCTGGTGGTTGCCGAGCTGAAACCCCAGCGCACGACCGGCGTGCTGACGCTGAAGTCGACGGTTCACAACCAGGACGGCGAGCTGGTGCTGGAGGGGTCCCAGCGCTACCTGCTCAGGAAAAGACCCGCAGCAGCATAGCCGTCAGCCGCCCTGGCGCAGCCGCGCCAGAACCTTCAGGCCCGCATAGCCATCAGGTGGCTGCAGCCCCACCTTGCGCTGGTAACCGCGGATCGCGAGCATGGTGTCGCGCCCGACCCTGCCATCGGTACCGCCCGTGTCGAAGCCAGCAGCCGTCAGACGGCGCTGGATTTCCTGGATCTCGGCCACTGTGGGAATCCTCTCGCCGCCGGGAAACGGCTGCACGAACGGGCCATCTCCGCGAATGCGATCGCCGAGATGGACGATGGCGAGCGCGTACGTGTTGGCCGGATTGTACGATTTCACCGCGTCGAAGTTACGGGTGATCAGCAGGATCGGCCCTCCTGGCGCCGGCCGCCACAAGCGGGCCTGCATCTGCGAGGCCGGCAGGGGCCGGCCATCGGCCCGCATCACACCGAGCGCGCTCCAGCCGGCGACGGATCGTGAGCCCCCCGTCTGTGCGCTCGTCCCGGCCGGCAGCCGGACCTCGCAGCCCCAGATCTCGCCGCGGCGATATTGGCCGCGGCGCTGAAGATAGCGGGCGGTGCCTGCGAGCGCATCGTCGGGTGTGCCGTATGGCGAGATGCGGCCGTCACCGTTGAAATCGACGCCCATGTTCAGCCAGACCTCGGGCATCCACTGCGTATGTCCCATGGCGCCCGCCCATGACCCGATCATATTGGCCGGCACAGCCCAGCCGCGATCGATGATGACGAGGGCATTGAGGAGTTCCTGCTCCCAATATGATCGCCGGCGCGGATCGCCCCAGGCCAAAGCGGCAAGTGCCGGGAGAACAGGCCGCATGTGCTTCGGATTTTCCACGACATCGCCGAAGGCCGACTCCATGCCCCACAGTCCGAGCATCACATAGCGGTCGACGCCGTATTCGCGCTCGATGCGCTCGAGCAATCCGGCATGCTCGCGGGCGCGCACCTTGCCCGTCGTGATGCGCCAGTCGGAGACGCGGCGGTTGAGATATTGCCAGACCACTTCCTGGAATTCGGGCTGCGCGCGATCGAGCGCATAGACCGAAGTGTCGGGCACGACGGCGGTCATCACGCGGGAATAGGTGGCCGGCGATATGCCGCGCGCAACGGCGCGGGCACGAAAGCCGTCGACCCACTGGGCAAAGGTCAGGCGCGAGGACTGGGCTGCGGACCGGCTGGACAATGACAACGGGCACAAACCGCCGAGAGCAGCGGTCAGGAGCGTGCGGCGTGACATCGGATCGCGCATCGCGGCAGTATACATGCAGCGGATATCAGGAGCGCGGTGCCGGGTGCGGCACGATGCTCCGCGTCAAACACAGGTGATGCTCCGCATCAACAAAGTCGACGGATGGCCTGGTCGAAGGCGTTTTCGCACGTTGAGCACAACGCCGCACCGGATCACCGGCCTCCAGCACCCTTCCTTTCAGCCACGAGGCATCTCTATCCCAGCTTGAAACCCTGCGAAAACACCACTACACCACACCGCACCGTTGGGGCGTAGCCAAGTGGTAAGGCAGCGGACTTTGATTCCGCCATGCGGAGGTTCGAACCCTCCCGCCCCAGCCAGTTTAGTCAACTTCTCACTTCGGGTTCGCCTAACGTGCGGGAGTTTTGCGGGAGCCGGTCGCTGGTCTCCCCCGCAGCACTACTAGCTCAGGCCTCTTTCCGTCGGCCTCGACTACCGTTTCGGCCGCTTCGATCAGGCGCGTAAGCTCCGCTGCTGAGTAGTGAGTGGTGATCCTACCTGAGCGATGTCCGAGTAGATCCTGGCGGTCCTCGAAGCTCACGCCCGCCGCTCGCAAGCGGCGGCCAAACGTGTGCTTCAGGTCATGCACCCGAACGTTCGGCAATCCCACCTTGAGCCTAGCCGTTCGCCATCCAGAGCCCATCATGCAACGCATCGGATTGCTTTTGTAGGCGAATACGTGTGAGGCATGTTGTCCGCGTCGGCTGGCGATAACCGACGTCGCAATCCGATTCAGGATCACGAGACGCTCCTTGCCGTTCTTCACCCTCTCACCCGGAATTATGAACACCGACAGCTCCAGTTCTGGGACCTCGACCTCCCATTCCCAGCGAAGGCTGCAGATTTCGGCATCTCGGCATCCAGTATTGACCGCGAACAGTGCCATATCTCGCAAGTGACTAGGCAGTTCGCGAAACAGCCGCAACTGCTCATCCCAAGTCAGGGGATATGGTTCTCGCTTGTGTAGGTCGGGCAAGAGCCTGATCCTGGGTGTGGTCGCCACCCATGTCTGCCCTTGCTCGTCCACCCACTCGCCCGACGCCAAGTTCAGGATGCGCCGCACGATCTGCAAGCCATGATTGATGGTTCCGATCGCAACACCTTCCTTGCGGCGGTGTGTAATCCAAGGCTGCATCGTCCCCATGTGGACCTTTTCGAGCGGGATATGGCCTATGAACGCCATGAGTCCCTTCAGGCGGCCGACATCATCATGAAGGCTCCGTTTGTGCTGGTTTTCCCGCACGAACTTGGCCGCCGCCTGCTCGAAGGTCCGCTCAGGCCTGACACCGTAGACCTGCGCTTGTCTGGCCTGTTCCATCAGTCTTGCCAGATACGTTTCCGCTTCCTGAATGTCAGCTGTTCCAGTGCTCTGGCAAACTCGCCGCCCACAGATGCGCTTATCGATGTGCCAGATTCAGCCCGCATGATGAGGCCGGAGAGATGTTTGCGTCCCATGCTTTTGCTCCTTTCCTCGTGGGACGCCCGTTGCGGGCGATATAGTCCTCTACCCAAGCGTCGAGTTCAAGGCGATCAAAGCCGATCCCTTGGATCCCGATCGGGATTTCGGTGAGGAATTCGCGAACCTCGCAGTTGAAGCGGTTGCGATCCATACCGAGGTATGTCGGAGCATCGCGGATGCGGATGATGCGCGGCAGCGGCGGGTGACGCCGAGCTCGTATGGAGCCCCTCCTCACCGTCCGCCGTCCGCGTCAAGGATCGTGACAATGGGCGCGCGACCTGCCCTCCGCACGACATCGATCAGCCTAGCTTTCTCAAGGTAAGCCAACCCACGGTACTTTGCGTTGCGGTCAACTCCAAACTGTAACGTGTCCACGTTCGTTAGCGGGATGGATCGCGAGCTAGCGGAAGCCTGCGCGAACCAGAGCGCTGTAGCGACGTGCAGCGCTTTTGCCGGGAGGCGTGCTGCCGCCTTCAGCCAGTCGATAGAGGCCGGTCCGTTACAACAGATGTCTTGAATCCCATGAGGCCGAGAGATCGGGACCCTAGCGGCAGGACGGGGAGGCAACACTTGCGGTACCGTCCGCGCGGAGAGCTCAGTGCCTTTCGTACCTTCCGGACTACTGTAGGGGCTATCATGCATCTGGAATCTTGCTGTCATGCGGTTGGTTGGGGCAGCGCAAGCTTCAGTTTCAAGCATGAACACCCAATTTTCCATGCCAGACAGCAACATGGATTTGTGACATTCGAGACGAGGATAAGCCTGAAGAATCAAGCTGGGGCTTCTGCGCTAGTGACTCTTTTGCGCGGCAATCGTGACATTGCTCTCAGTGCGATAAAACTGTCGGAGCAACCACGCGCACTGCTGGATTGATCCGGTAGCCCGCGCCGTGGATGTTTTCGATCACTGCGTCGAGGCCGAGACCAAAGTTATAAAGTTGGTTGAACTCTCTGCTTATTTTGCGTCTCAGTCGGGAAACGGCCTGACGACCAGGAGCATCC
>JBKKCB010000032.1:0-5005 GCA_046713545.1 Hyphomicrobiaceae bacterium
CCAGATAGCCGTGGCTGCGATAACTCGTTGTTTTGACATAGAAAATGTTTTGCAAGAGATCCCGAAGTTACCCAAAGTTTTCCGGGGTTTGCAAACATCGAGTTTGGCAGCGTTCGCGCCGATGATCCTGATCAAGGAACGGCGCTGGCCAATCTTGACCGGGTTTTACGACTTCCTGAATTCAAAAGTGGCGGTTGGCTAGCGACGCGTTTGGCAGCGGCCAGGTCACGAGTGCGGGGCGCAATCCGATCGCGTCAGCAGTGCCCCAGAAACCGGACGATCTGTTGCGCCGCAGCGAACTCACCCTTCGTGCCAGAAGCAGAAGTGGTTAGGGAATGTCCGCGCGAACGCAATATACGCATCCTGCGAGTGAACCTAGCCACGTGGCACAGCACAACGCTTTTCAGGTCTCAAGGGGGAAATGGCAGGCGACTTGCCTGTCGCTGCTGGCACCACCGAGGTGCGGCGCCTCGCTCCGGCAGCGCGGGGCCACCCGCGCGCACCGCAAGTGGAAGTGGCAGCCGCTCGGGCGGGCGCGCGGCGACGGCAGCTCCCCCTGGATCGCGTGAAAGGTGACGAGCCGGTCATCCTCGAGCACGAGCTTCGGCACACTGTCGAGGAGCGCGCGCGTATAGGGATGCTGCGGCGAGGCGTAGACGTCGCCCGTGCGTCCGGTCTCGACGATGCGGCCGAGATACATGATGGCGACGCGGTCCGAGATGTGGCGCACGACGCCTAGGTCGTGGCTGATGAAGAGCATCGTCAGCCCAAACTCACGCCGCAGCTTCAGGAACAGGTTGATGATCTGCGCCTGGATCGACACGTCGAGCGAGGCCACCGGCTCGTCGCACACGAGGACATCCGGCTGCATGGCAAGCGCGCGCGCAATGGCGATGCGCTGGCGTTGCCCACCCGAGAACTGATGCGGGTAGCGGTCCGCGGCCTCACCCGCAAGGCCGACAGCCGTGAGCCAAGTCGCGACGTAGCCGCGCGCGTCTGCTTTGCGAACAAGGCCATGAGCGATCGGCCCTTCGGCGATGGTATCGCCGATGCGCAGGCGGGGATTGAGCGACGCGAACGGATCTTGAAAGACCATCTGCACGCGTGTCGTGGCCTTTGTCGCCTTGCGCCCGCCGCCCATGACTTGCTCGTCGGCGATCGTGGCGGCGCCGGCGGTCGGTGGCCAAATCCCGGCGATGATGCGCCCGAGCGTGGACTTGCCACACCCGGACTCGCCGACGAGCCCCAGAACCTCACCCTGACCGATGTGGAGGCTCACGTCGTCAACGGCATGGACCGTGCGCGTGTCGGGGCCCGATCCGAAGGCTCCGGCAATGCGCTCGCCGACGCTGAGCCTCGGGACGAAGCGCTTCGACACATGCGCGACCGAGACCAAGGAGCTCATGCCGCCACCTCGGCCGCGACCGGATGATGGCAGCGCAGGGCGCGATTGCCCTGGCGGACAAGGTCAGGTGCCGTAGTGCATGCCACGTCCGCGCGGGCGCATCGCGGCGCGAACGCGCAACCCGGCGGCAGGTTCAGGAGCGATGGGGGCGCACCCGGAATTTGCGCCAGCTCTTGTCCCGGCTTCACGTTGGCCGGCAAGGACCGCAGCAGGCCCAGCGTGTAGGGATGGCGGGGCGCGCGCAGCACGGCGGCCGTCGGGCCCTCCTCGATCAGGCGGCCGGCGTACATCACGAAGATGCGGCTCGCGATCGACGAGACGGTCGCGACGTCATGGCTGATCCAGATGAGAGCGGTGCCGAAGTCGCGCACGAGAGCGCGCATCTCGAGAAGAATCTGGGCTTGGATCGACACGTCGAGCGCGGTCGTCGGCTCGTCGCACACGATCAGCGCGGGCCGGTTGAGCAGCGCAATGGCGATCGCCACGCGCTGGCGCATGCCGCCCGAGAACTGATGCGGGTAGGCATCGAGCATGTGTGCAGCATCGGGGATGCCGACCTTCGTCAGCACGGCAGCCGCGCGGTCGCGTGCGGCCCTGGCGGACGCGCGCTCATGCGCGGCAAGCGCCAGCCTCATCTGCGTGCCGATGGTCAACATCGGATTGAGCGTCATCGCCGGGTCCTGAAATACCATCGCCATGCGCCGGCCGCGCAGGTGTCGCAGGGTGGCGTGATCTGCACCTACCAGTTCTTGCCCTTGCAGCGTGATCGAGCCGCTCACGATCCTCCCCGGTGGATCGATGAGGCCGAGGATGGAAAACCCCGTCACCGTCTTGCCGGACCCCGACTCGCCGACGAGGCCGACGACCTCGCCCTCAGCCAAATCGAAGGATACGCCGTCAACCGCCTTCACCACGCCCGCTCGGGTTGCAAAGTGCGTGACCAGATCGCGGACCTGCAGCAGCGGGACGGTCATCGCTTCAGCCTCGGGTTGAGCTGATCGCGCACCTGGTCGCCGACGAGGTTGATGGCTGCGATGAGGATGATAAGCGCCACGCCCGGATAGATCGAGATCCAGTACCGCCCTGACAGCATGAACTGGAAGCCGTTGGCGATGAGCATGCCAAGCGACGGTTCGGTGACGGGCAGCCCAAGCCCGAGGAACGACAGCGTAGCCTCGAGCGCGATGGAGTTGGCCACCTGCACGGTCACAACGACGATCAATGGCGGCAGGCAGTTGGGCAAGATGTGACGGAAGGCCACGCGGGAGGACGAAAGCGGCGTGGACAGCGCGGCGTCGACGTACTCCTTGGCGCGCTCGGCGGACGCCGCGCCATGTGTGGCGCGTGCGAAGTAGGCGTATTGGGCCGCGACCAGTGCGGCTATGAGCTGCCACTTCCCTTGCCCCAAAATCGCGGAGATCACCAGGGCGAGGAGGATCGCCGGAAACGACAGCTGCAGGTCGACGATTCGCATGATGAGCGCCTCCGCGCGCCCGCCGAAGAACGCTGCCATGCAACCGAGGGCTGCGCCCATCACGAAGGCGATGGCGCCGGCGACGAGCCCCACCTGAATGGAGATGCGCAGGCCGTAAAGGATGGCCGACCACAGATCGCGGCCCTGGGCATCCGTGCCCAGCCAATACGTGAAGCCATGGCGTCCGACGAAGCCCGGCGGGCGGCGCGCATCGCCCAGCACCAATTGTGACAGATCGTATGGGTTCTGCGGCGCGATCAGCGGTGCGATCACGGCAAGCAGCACGATCAGTACGACGACCGCCAGCGCCACGACCGCGACCGTGCTTTCGCGAAACTCAGCCCAGAAGCGTGCCAATGGCGAGGCGTGATCCATCAGGCTCGCCGGGCCCTGAGCCGCGGGTCGAGCGCTGCGTAGGCGATGTCGACCAGGAAATTGATCATGATGAAGAAGAACGCCACCAGCATCAGGTACGCCACCATCACGGGCCGGTCGAGCACGGAAATGGAATCGATGATGAGCTTGCCGACGCCGGGCCACGAGAAGATCGTCTCGGTGACGACAGCGAACGCCAGCGTCGAGCCGAACTCAAGCCCGAACACGCTGACGAGGGGGATGGCGATCAGGCGCAGCACATGGCGGCTGAGGATCGTCGCCTCGCTTTCTCCGGCCGCCCGCGCGAACTTGACGACGTCGGTCAGCATAATCTCGCGCGTTCCGGCGCGCGCAAGGCGCACCATCATCGCGAATTTGAAAAGCGAGAGATTCAGCGCCGGCAGGAGCATGTGCCGCCAGCCGTCAGCGGTGAGAAAGCTCCATTCGACGCCGAACAGCGACACCGTCTCTCCGCGCCCGCCGGCCGGCAGCCAGCCGAGCGTCACGGCGAACGTCAGGATCAGGACGAGGCCGATCCAGAAGGTCGGCACCGAGAAGCCGATGATGGAGACGGCCATAATGGCCTTAGCCACGGGGCTGTCGGGCCGGTAGCCCGCGTACATGCCGAGCGGCACGCCGATCAGCGTGGCGCCGAGGACGGCGGCGAGCGTCAGCTCCAGCGTCGCGGGCAGGCGCGAGAAGATCAGTGTCAGCACCGGCATGTTGAAAACGAACGAGCGGCCGAAGTCCCCGGTCATGAGGCGGCCGAGAAAGGTCATGTATTGTTGCCAGAGCGGCTGATCGAGGCCGTAGGCTTTGATGGTCTGCTCGCGGATCTGCTGCGTGGCATCGGGCGAGATCAGGACGTCGATCGGGTTGCCGATGGCGTAGACGCCGACGAACACGAGCGCCGAGATCGCCAGCATGACGACGAGCGCCTGGATCAGCCGCTGGATCACGAAGCCAAGCATGCGACAGCCCGCTGTTTAGGCCCAGCCTTCCGCCATGACCGCCCGCGTCTCCTCGACCGCAACGTTCCAGATGGCAAGCATGTCCTCGTCGGACCGCTGATAGAGCCCCCCGAAGTTGCCGTCGCCCAAGAACTCCTTCTTTCGGATCGGGTCGAGCTGTTGGAAGCGATCGATCTGCATCATCGGCTTCTGCGTTGACGGCATCGCCACGTTGCCGAGCCGCGTCCAGGGAAAGTTCTCCATCCAGGAGGCGTGCGAGGCGACCTTGTCGA
The DNA here is from genome assembly GCA_046713545.1 of Hyphomicrobiaceae bacterium. Taxonomy (GTDB): domain Bacteria; phylum Pseudomonadota; class Alphaproteobacteria; order Rhizobiales; family Hyphomicrobiaceae; genus CADEFX01. The sequence continues at coordinate 4,498 of JBKKCB010000032.1, forward strand.
TCTGCTGGACCTTGGCAAACGTCTTGGGCGCGTTCCACCAGTTGTGCCATTTGACCTGCACGCCGTGGTGCCGGCCGAGCCATTCAAGGACGGTGCCGTGCGCCGGCGAGTTGCCGCCATGCCCGTTGACGATGACGATGCGCTTAAAGCCCGACTGAACGATGCCATCCAGAATGTCGGTCACCACGGCGCACAGCGTCCCCATCCTGAGCGTCACGGTGCCGGGGTACTCGATAAAGCTTGGGGTCAGGCCATAGTTGATGACCGGGAAGACCGGGATGGCCAGCGGCTCCGCGGCCTGCAACGCCATGCGCTCCGCCAGGATCGCATCGACCGCCAGCGAGAGATAGGCGTGCTGCTCCGTCGAGCCGATCGGAAGCACCGCGCGATCGTCCTTGGTCGCGTGGTCGCGCACCTGCATCCAGTTCATGTCCGCGATGCGCATCGAGGTGCCCCAATGTGTAATGGCTGCAACCGCTGCTCATCTTGACGGCAGCCCGGATTGTGC
>JBKKCB010000033.1:0-16714 GCA_046713545.1 Hyphomicrobiaceae bacterium
GCTCATGGGTGTCCGGCGGACTAGCCGGCAATCTCCTTGGCGGCTTCCAGGACTTCCGCGGCATGTCCGGGAACCCTGACTTTGCGCCAACTCCGCGCGATACGCCCCTTCTTGTCGATCAGGAACGTCGATCGCTCCACACCCATATACTTGCGTCCGTACATCGATTTCTCGACCCATACGCCGAACGCCGTCGCCACCGCCTTGTCCTCATCCGCGGCCAACTGGACCTTCAGGTCGTACTTCTTTTGAAATTTGCGATGACTTTCGACGCTGTCGGGTGACACCCCGATCACCGCCACGCCGGCTTTCTGGAACTGGGCCGCCATGGCGGAGAAATCTTTCGCTTCCAGCGTGCACCCCGAGGTGTCGTCCTTGGGATAGAAATAGACGACGACGGGTTTGCCCTTGAGCTTGGCAAGCTTCAGTTTTTCACCGTTTTCGGTGGGTAGCTCGAAATCCGGAGCCGGGTCCCCATCCTGCACCATGGCGTGCCTTTCTTTCGTCGTTTTTGTAAAACCACATGAGACCTTAGCACGCTGCGTTGAAGCGTATTGCATGGACTCAAGTCCCGTAGGGGGCCTTGCGCGTCGGGTACTTGGTTTCGAGCGTATGAATCGTGGCGTGGCGCGGGTTTTTAGTCCGCGGCCGCTGTCTCTTTATCGGACCTATGACACGTGGCCACCTGGGGAAACGATTCAATGGAGAGCCGTGGGCGGCCGGCCAATCGCACTCAGCCGCCGCCGCTCCCCCGCACTGGTGTTGCGGTGCCGCCGGGCAGGTCGCGGCCGGGCGCCGGCCCGCGCAGACGCATGCTGTCGCGGCCGGGCTTGGTTCGCACGATTGCCAAAGGGTCGCGGTTGTGTGTCCGGCCGACGGTGCTGCTGCTCAAATGCTTCGCCATTCTGGTGCCGCTCGCAGCATTTGCGGTGGGCTTGGTCTACCTGCGGCTCCTGCAGGGCCCGATTTCTGTCGGCTTTATCGTGGGGCCGGTCGAGCGCGGGCTGAACTCGGAACTGCCCGAATTTTCCGTCAAGATCGAAGACGCCATCGTTCAGCTGTCCGAGCGGAAAACGATCGAATTCCGGCTGCGCAACATTCGCGTCGCCGATGCGGACGGGGATGTCGTCGCCCTGGCGCCGCTGGCCGGCGTCGGCATCAGTTATCGGGCCCTCATGAGCGGCCGGATCGCGCCCGCTAGAATCGAACTGATTCAGCCCCGCGTTCTCGTGTCGCGCACGGAGGACGGCCGCCTGTCATTGAGTTTCACGCAGCCGGCCGAAGCAGGTGTGGCGCACCCTGCAGCCGGTTCCGATCGGGGTACAACGCCGCCGCACCGGGACGAGTCTGCAGCGGCAACAGCAGAACCATCCTCGCGCGGTCTCGACCTTGCAGCCGCACTGGCCGATGCTTCGGCCCGCGCACGGCGCCAGCAGTATGCGGCATCGTTCCTCGAGGCGGTGGGTTTCAAGGATGCGTCCGTCATTTATGACGCCTATGGCTATCGCAGTGTCTGGCAGGTGCCGGAATTCGACCTCATGGTCGAGCACAAGCAAAAACGCAGCATTGTCTCGGGACTGGGCACGGTGGCGTCGCCGGCTGGTCCGTGGACGTTCAGCTTGCGTGCCGAGGAATCCGAGAAGTCCAAGACGGTTCGTCTCGATGCTACCGTGCAAGATCTGGTGCCGCGCGGCTTGGCGCATGGGCCGGTGCACTTCGCGACGTTCGACGGTATCGACGTTCCCGTCTCGGGATCGGGTGGCCTCGAGCTCTCGCGCGACGGAACGATCCTGCATGGTCATTTCACCATCGACCTGGAGCCCGGCAAGCTCAATTTGCCCTGGCTTGATCGCTCGGCATTTGCCGTCGGGTCCGGGCGCCTCGACGTCCGCTACTCCGGCGACAAGCAGCGCTTTGACGTCGGACCCGCGACGTTTTCTTGGGGCAAGAGCCAGGCCGTTGTCGCCGGCTCGGTCGTGCATGGCTCGACACTCGATAAGCCTGTGCCGGGCTGGCAATTCGACGTACGGACCCTGAACGGCACCCTTGCCGCCGAAGAGGGCGACGTGCCGCCGCTTCCCATCGAACGCTGGGTTGCACGGGGACGGATCGGGCCGGAGCCCGGACGCCTGCAACTGGAGGAATTCCAGCTCGATGCCGGCGGCGCGCAGATGGCGATGACCGGCAACATCACCAATGCTGCAGGCCGGATCGACGCCGTTCTCGAAGGCCGCATCGGTGCAATGCCGATTGCATCGATGAAAGCGCTGTGGCCGGGTTCGCTCGCCCGGCGGACGAGAGAATGGGTCGGTCGCAACCTTCTGACAGGCTCGCTCAAAGGAGGAACGTTCCGCATCGCCACGCAGCGCGAAGCTGGAAGCGGCGCGGCGCAGGCAGGGGGTCCCGAGGAGCGGCGGCTGTCTCTCGCGCTCGAAGGCGCAGATCTCGAATTTGTCACCATGCAGGGGCTCCCGCCCATCGAGGCACCCCGGGCATTGCTGCGGGTCGAAGGCAGCGATGCCGAGGTGACGATCCCGGAAGCCAGCATCGCTGCCAGCCAGGGCCGTCGCATCGCGCTAAAGGCGGGCCGGATCTTGGTCTCAGGCGTCGACAGCGAGCGCCCTCTCGCCGACATCTCGGCGCGGGCCCAGGGTCCGCTCGGTGCGGTTCTGGACGTTCTCGATCGCGAACCGCTCGCGCTCGTTCGGGCGGCGGGATTGGGTCTGACGGGCCTTGACGGCAAGGTCGAGGGACAGGTGCACCTGTCGCTGCCGCTCGGGGAGACCATCTCGACGGCCGACATGAAGGTCGAGGGCAAGGCCCGCATCACCGACGGGCGTGCCAAGGACGTGTTCGGCGCGCACGACATCAACGGCGCCACCGTCACCTTCGATGTGACCGAGAAAGCCATGGACGTGCGCGGCGATATGCTGCTCAGCGGCGTCAGCATCAAGGTTGGCTGGCAGGTGCTGGCCGGCGTGCCGGCGGCGCAACAACCCCCGATCAAGCTCAGTGCCACGCTGGACAACAGCGATCGCGCTCAGCTCAAGCTCGATTTGAACCACATGGTGCAAGGCGAGGTCCCGGTCGAGATCAACGTGCAGCGCAATGGGCCCGAAGATACCAAGATCCATTTCATTGCTGATCTGACGGGCGCCGAGCTGACCCTCAATGACATCTCGTGGCAGAAGCCGTCCGGTCGTCCTGCGGGCCTGGAATTCGATGTCGTCAAAGGCCAGACGTACAAGACCGAGCTGCAGAACTTCAGGCTGATCGGGGACAACATCGCCATCGACGGCTGGGTCGGCCTCGGCCCCGACCATCATCCGATGGAATATCACTTCCCGCATTTCTCCATCAATGTCGTGACCAATATCGACGTCCAGGGCACCATGCGGCCGGGTCGTGTGTGGGACGTCAAGGCGCGCGGCAAGACCTACGATGCCAAGGATCTGTTTCACTCGTTGATTTCATTCGGCCAGCTGAGCGACCGCCAGGCGCAGGTCAGCAACCGTCCGGGACTCGATCTCGTCGCGGAGATCGACACTGTTCTTGGCGCGTCCGATACGACCATCCGCGGCGTCAAGCTCAAGATGCAGAAGCGCGCCGAGCAGCTGACGATGCTGGACCTGCGGGGCACGCTCGAGAGCGGCAAAGCTCTCGTGGCGAGGCTGCGGCCGGACGCGGGACGCGCGCGTCTTCTTGTTGCCGAATCCGCCGATGCCGGACAGGCGCTCAAGCTGATCGGCTTTTATCCCAACATGCTCGGTGGCACAGCCGACCTCGAGATCAATCTGGAAGCCAAAGGCGCCGCCGAGCGCAGTGGCGTGCTGGTGATCCAGGACTTCCGTGTCCTCGGCGACCCTATCGTCAGCGAAGTGTTTCAGTCGCCCGACGAGGGCCGTCCTGCCATCGAGACTGGGCGCAATCGCGGCCGTCGCGTTGTGCGCGAGCAGTTCGACTTCGAGCGTCTGCGCGCGCCGTTCTCGATGGGCAATGGTCAGCTCGTGCTGGAGAATGCCCATGTGACCGGGCCGGTTGTCGGCGCGACGATGCGCGGCAAGATCGACTACAGGACCAAGCGCCTGCAACTGGGTGGCACGTACGTCCCGCTATCGGGATTCAACCGCAGTTTTGCGCCTATTCCCATTCTCGGCCCGCTATTGACCGGACCGCGCGGCGAAGGCGTGCTGGGCATTACCTTCGCCATCGAGGGCCCGATGTCCGAGCCCCAGGTCATCGTCAACCCGCTGTCGCTGGTGATGCCGGGCATTTTCCGCGAGATTTTCCAGATGACTCCGGAAAACCCGCGGGTCACACCACGCGAAGAGCGTCCCCAGCCCAAGGCCGGAAGCAAGGCGGGGCCGCAGGTGCGCGCCAGTCCTCCTGCCGATTGGGGCACCCAGGGTGGATCCAACGTCCAGCCCGAAGTGCTCGGGGGCTGGTCGGCGCAGACTACCCCTCCGCCGGCCAAGGCGAAGTAGAGCGCTATACCGGTTTGAGGAGCACGTGACGCTTGCGCCCGAGCGAGAGCTTGATGACACCTTCCGGTGTCACGTCGCCGGCTGATAGCTTTGCCTTCTCATCCGACACCGGCGCGTCATTGATGCGCAGGCCGCCCCCCTGGATCTGACGGCGAGCTTCGCCGTTGGATTTCACAAGGCCGGCCGCGACGAAGGCCGCGAGAATGCCGAGCCCCGCCTCGAGATCGTCGCGCCTGATCTCGACTGTCGGCAGTCCCTCGGCCAGCGCACCCTGTTCGAAGGTCTGGGTCGCGGTCTGCGCCGCTTCATCAGCCTTGGCTCGCCCATGCATCAGCGCCGTGGCTTCCGTTGCCAGTACTTTCTTGGCCTCGTTGAGCTCGGCTCCCTGAAGCGCCGCAAGTCTGGCGATCTCGTCCAGCGGAAGGGACGTAAAGAGTTTCAGAAAGCGCGCCACGTCCGCGTCGCCCGTGTTGCGCCAGAATTGCCAGTAGTCGTACGCGGACAGCTGGTCTTCGTTGAGCCACACGGCGCCGGCGGCTGTCTTGCCCATCTTGGCGCCCGACGCGGTCGTCAGGAGCGGCGTCGTCAACGCGTAGAGCTGATGCGTCCCCATGCGCCGCCCGAGATCGACGCCGGTGACGATGTTGCCCCACTGGTCCGAGCCGCCCATCTGCAGGTTGCACCCCGTGCGCCGCGCCAGCTCGACGAAATCATACGACTGCAGCACCTGGTAGTTGAACTCGATGAACGACATCTCCTGCTCGCGGTCGAGGCGCAGCTTGACCGACTCCAGCGACAGCATGCGGTTGACCGAGAAGTGCCGGCCGACGTCGCGCAGCATCTCGATGTAGTTGAGCTTGGTCAGCCACTCGGCGTTGTCTATCATCACTTCATAGCTCTTGCCGGTTCCGAACTTCAGCACCTTGGCTAATACGTGCCTGATGCTTTACTTGTTGAGTTCGATCTCCTCGATCGGCCGGATGGCGCGCGTCTCGTCCTTGCCGGACGGATCGCCCACGCGCGTGGTGCCGCCTCCCATCAGCGTGATCGGCTTGGAGCCCGTCTGCTGCAGCCAGTACAGCATCATGATCGACAGCAGATGGCCGACGTGAAGAGACGGCGCCGTACAGTCGTAACCGACGTAGGCGATCACGTCATGGCGTGCGGCAAGGCCGTCCAGCCCTGCGAAATCCGAGCACTGGTGGATGAATCCGCGCTCATCGAGCGTGGTGAGAAAATCTGACTTGAATTTGGCCATGGCGTCGTGGTTCGCGTTTGCGCCGCCCCGGGGCGGCGTCCAGAGCAGGATCGTTTCGGATTGAATTGTCTCGCCTTAGCACGATACGCCTCGGCCGAAACGTGAATCCTGCTCTCCTTCATGATTTTAGAGTGCGATTCACGCCTCGTGTGGAAGCGTAATGCTTCCATACGAAACGATCGCGCTCTAGGGTCGAATCAGGGGCCAAATTGCACGGGATGACCGCTATGGGCAAGGTGATGCGCGCGATCGGTCTCATGAGCGGTACGTCCATGGACGGCATCGACGTTGCACTCATCGAGACGGACGGTGAAGACGCGATCAAGCGCGGGCCGGCCGCGACATTTCCCTATCCGCCCGAGGTCAGGTCGCGGCTCGCACAGGCGGTTGCGGACGCCGTGGGGATGCATGGCCGCCAGGCCAGGCCTGGATGCCTGGCCGACGTGGAGCATCAACTGACCGAGCGCCACGCGGAGGCGGTGCTACGGTTCATGGGCGACCGCATGCTGCAGCCGATGGCTGTGGATGTCATCGGCTTCCATGGCCAGACGGTGCTGCACAGCCCGAGCCAGGGACTGACCGTGCAGCTCGGCGACGGGCGGCTGCTCGCACGCAAGACGGGCGTTCAGGTTGTGTACGATCTTCGCGCCGCCGACGTCATGGCCGGCGGTCAGGGTGCACCTCTGGCGCCAATCTATCATCGCGCCCTCGCTGCCCGGCTGCCGCAGCGTCCCGCGGCGTTTCTCAATATCGGCGGCGTCGCAAATGTGACCTGGATCGGTCGCAAGGCGGAGCTTCTGGCCTTCGATACCGGCCCCGGTAATGCCATGCTCGATGACTGGATGCAGAAGAGATGCGGCGTCCCGCGCGATGAAGAGGGGAAATTCGCGGCGACGGGCCGCGTGCACGACGACTACGTCACGCAGTATCTGCGCCACTCCTTTTTCGGTGATCCGCCGCCCAAATCGCTGGATCGCAACGCGTTTCTTCTCGATCTTGTCGAGGGCCTGTCCAACGAGGACGCGGCCGCAACGCTGACGGCGCTGACGGCAGCGGGTGTGGCGTCCGCACGGGCCCATTTTCCCGAACAGCCTGCCGTGTGGATCGTCTGCGGCGGCGGCCGCAAGAACCGGACGCTGATGAGCATGATCGCCGCCAACGTCGAGAACGCCGTGGTCCCCTCGGAGGCGATCGGCATCGACGGCGACAGCCTGGAGGCGGAAGCGTGGGCCTATCTGGCCGTACGTTCGATCAAGGGACTGCCGATCACCTTTCCAGGGACGACCGGCGCGTCGGGACCGCTGCCGGGCGGCGTTCTGGCGCGACCCGAAATTTAGTCGGAGTCTTTTCGCGCCGCCGCGATGACGGCCATCTGCTTGTCGACGTAGGCACCGACGATGTCCTTGAGCTCTTCGTGCTTGCCCTCGAAGAAATGGTTGGCGGTGGGAATGATCACGTGCTCCAGCTTGATGCCCTTCTGGGCCTTCGTCTTGACCGATAGTTCGGCCACCGATGCGCTGGGGACGACGCGATCCTTCTCTCCGCTGACGAGCAGGCCCGACGACGGGCACGGCGCCAGGAAGCTGTAATCGTAGAGGTTGGCCGGCGGTGCGATGCACACGAACCCGTCGATCTCGGGCCGGCGCATCAGGAGCTGCATGGCGATCCAGGTGCCAAACGACACGCCGGCGATCCAGCAGGAACTCGAGTCCGGGTTGTGCATCTGCAGCCAGTCGAGGGCCGATGCTGCATCGGCCAGTTCTCCTGGCCCGTTGTCGAAATAGCCCTGGCTGCGCCCCACGCCGCGGAAATTGAAGCGCAAGACCGAGAAGCCGCGTTCGGTGAACGTGTAATACAGATGATAGACGATCTGATTGTTCATCGTGCCCCCGAACTGGGGGTGGGGATGCAGAATGAGGGCGATCGGGCTGTCGCTCTTGCCCTCGTGGTGATAGCGGGATTCCAGGCGGCCGGCCGGGCCGTTAATGATCAGCTCAGGCATCGGGAGAGTGCACTTCTATTGAATTGCTGGGGGCTTACCAGGCCGGGACCAGGTCGCGTGGCAGAGCAGGTGCGACCGGTGTGATATGTGCGGCGAAAAACCTTGACTCGCGCGCTCGGAATTTCCATATACAGGCTTGAAACTTAGAACCGTTCGAAACAGAGGTGCTTCGGAGGTGTTCGGCGCGGGCTTCATAGCATGCCTGGGGGTGCCGAATGCAAGGGGTATCGCGGCTTGACCGTTTGCGGATCGGTCGTCTGGCGTTGGAGGCGTGGCGTTGGAATTGAATACCAAAGGCCGTTACGCGGTCATGGCCATGGCGGACCTTGCCAAGCACGAAGGCACCGACCCGGTGCCGTTGTCGGCGGTGGCGGAGCGGCAGCACATATCTCTCGCCTATCTCGAGCAGTTGTTCCTGCGCTTGCGCCGGGCGGGCCTTGTTACGAGTGCGCGTGGCCGGACAGGCGGCTATCGGCTGGGCCGGGCCGCAGTCTCCATCACGGTGGCCGAGATCATGGCGGCGGTCGAGGAAGGAACGCGCATGACGCGGTGCGCCGGTGAACTCGGTATGCCCTGTCTTCCCGGCGAGCGGTGCCTGACGCACCGGCTGTGGGATGCTCTGGGTGAGCACATCGGTGATTTTCTCGGACGCGTGACGTTGAAGGACGTCCTTGAGGGCATGCCGCGCCAGAAGACGACCGTTCCCATCGGGGGCGTGGAGACGAGCAGTTCATTGGAGTCGTTCATCCGATGAGCGCGGATCGCGCATATTTCGATTGGAATGCGTCGGCTCCGCTGCGGCCGGAGGCTCGCGACGCCATGGCTGCCGCCATGGATGTGGCCGGTAATCCGTCGTCTGTTCACGCGGAAGGGCGGCGGGCGCGCGATCTGGTCGAGACAGCGCGCGAGCAGGTGGCTGAATTGGTCGGCGCCAGCCCTGGCGAGGTCGTCTTTACGAGCGGTGCAACCGAGGCCAACGCCTGGGCCCTTGGCGGCTGGAACACGATTTTCCTGTCAGGCATCGAGCACGACAGCGTGCGTGCCCCTGCCAAGGTGTCCGGTGCCCGCCTCGTAGACATACCTGTTGGTGCGGACGGCGTGGCCCGGATCGAGTCTCTTGCGCCGCTGGTGTCCGATCGAAATGCGCTCGGGTGCGCGCTCGTGACCCTGCAGAGGGCCAACAATGAGACCGGCGTTCTTCAGCCGGTGGGCGACGCGGTGACCTTTGCGCGCGAGCACGGGCTGCCGGTTCATACCGATGCGACCCAGGCTGCGGGTCGCGTGCCGATTGATTTCGCGGCTCTCGGTGTCGACCTGCTGTCCATATCATCGCACAAGCTCGGTGGTCCGAAAGGCGTCGGCGCCCTTGTGATCCGCGACGGTGCAACGATCGCGCCCCTGATCGCGGGCGGCGGTCAGGAGCGGCGACGCCGCGCGGGTACCGAAAACGTTGCAGCCATCGCCGGTTTTGGCGCGGCGGCACGCGCTGCCCTGGACGATCTTGAACATGCCGCCGATCTCGCGGCGCGCCGGGACGCGGTCGAACGTGGACTGACCGATCTTGCACCCGAGTGCTTTGTCATCGGCCAGTCGTCTCCACGCCTGGCGAACACGGTGTGCATCGCGTGGCCGGGCAAGTCGGCCGAAACGCTGGTGATCAAGCTGGATCTGGCGGGTGTTGCGGTGAGCGCTGGTTCGGCTTGTTCGTCCGGCAAGGTTGGATCGAGCCATGTGCTCGAGGCGATGGGCCTCGCCGCCGATGTGGCGAAGAGTGCAATTCGGGTGAGCCTGGGGCTGACGACAAGCGATCGCGATATCCAGCGGTTGCTCGCGGCTTGGCTCGCCATACGTGGACCGCGTTCCGTTGACCCGGAGCGCGGCAGTACCTGGGTATCGGACAAGGTCCGGCCCCGGGCTGAGAGAATTCCGGAAGGGGTTTAGAGAATGGCGGCAGTTCAACAGACAATCGATCGGGTCAAGGAGATCGATGTCGACAAGTACAAGTACGGCTTTGAAACCGATATCGAGAGCGTCAAGGCCCCGAAGGGTCTGAACGAAGACATCGTTCGTTTCATTTCCGGGAAAAAGGCCGAGCCGGCGTGGATGCTCGAGTGGCGGCTGGACGCCTATCGGCGCTGGCGCGGGATGATCGAGCCGACCTGGGCCAAGGTGCACTACCCAAAGATCGACTTCGAGGACCTCTACTACTACTCGGCCCCGAAATCGACCGAAGGACCCAAGAGCCTGGATGAGGTCGATCCTGAGCTGCTGAAAACCTATGCCAAGCTCGGCATCCCGCTCAGGGAGCAGGAAGTCCTGGCCGGCGTGAAGGGCGCGCGCGTCGCCGTCGATGCGGTTTTCGACAGCGTCTCGGTGGTCACGACCTTCAAGGCGGAGCTGGCCAAGGCCGGTGTGATCTTCTGCTCGATCTCCGAGGCGCTGCGCGATCATCCTGATCTGGTGAAGAAATATCTGGGCTCGGTCGTGCCGCAGTCTGACAACTTCTACGCCTCGCTCAACGCGGCGGTCTTCTCTGACGGCTCGTTCGTCTACATCCCCGAGGGTGTGCGCTGCCCGATGGAGTTGTCGACCTACTTCCGCATCAATGAGAAGAACACCGGCCAGTTCGAGCGCACGCTTATCATCGCCGACAAGGGCTCATACGTTTCCTATCTCGAAGGCTGCACGGCGCCGATGCGCGACGAGAACCAGTTGCACGCAGCCGTCGTGGAACTCATTGCTCTGGATGACGCCGAGATCAAATACTCCACGGTGCAGAACTGGTATCCGGGCGACAAACAGGGCAAGGGCGGGATCTACAACTTCGTCACCAAGCGGGGCGATTGCCGCGGCCGCAACTCCAAGATCAGCTGGACCCAGGTGGAAACCGGCTCGGCCATCACGTGGAAATACCCCAGCTGCATCCTGCGCGGCGACAACTCGCGCGGCGAGTTCTATTCCATCGCCGTGTCGAACGGCTATCAGCAGGTCGACAGCGGCACAAAAATGATCCATCTCGGCCGCAATACCTCCAGCCGAATCATCTCTAAGGGCATCGCTGCCGGTTTCTCGCAGAATACCTATCGGGGCCTTGTCTCGGCGCATCGCAAAGCCACTGGGGCCCGCAATTTCACCAATTGTGACAGTCTCTTGATCGGTGACAAATGTGGTGCCCACACCGTGCCTTACATCGAGGCCAAGAATGCCTCGGCGCATTTCGAGCACGAGGCGACAACCTCGAAGATCTCTGATGACAAGCTGTTCTATTGCAGGCAGCGCGGACTATCGAGTGAAGAGGCCGTTGCGCTCATCGTCAATGGGTTCATCCGGGATGTGCTCCAGCATCTGCCGATGGAATTCATGGCGGAGACGCAGAAACTCATCAGCATCAGCCTGGAGGGCTCCGTTGGATAGTGCAGTGCAGCAATTCGCGATGAAACCCGAAAATGATGATGTTCTAGGCATGCCATTCGACTTTAGTGGGTGTACTATTTGGTGGCCGGTGTCAGCCGGGCAACACGTGGTGCAATGGCCGGAAGTGCGCGGCACCACGAACGGGCGCCACTACCGCGGCCCGGAATTACGGGGAGCGAAGCATCGGGTCGGTTTTCAGAACCGGTCTCTACGTGGAGGAGAAGTAGCATGAGTGATGCGGCGGGATTTGGCGAGATGATGCTCAGGGCAAAGCTGGTGCGTGAGATCGATGAAGGCGAATGTCGGCGACGCAATGCGCTTTCCGAGAAGGGCAGAGGCCTCGCCTTACGCCAAGGTTCGGTCGTCACCGTTCTGGAGACCCTCGACGAAGGCAAAGCCTTCCTCGTCGAGTTCGGCCAACGCTCGCCCAACACGTGCGATTGGCTCGGAGTGCTCTACCCGTCCGAGATCGAGATTATGCGCTCACCGCTATAGGGACGGCTGCGCGGCGCAAGCTGCGATGTTCGTATCGACAATAACGGCGCCGGACCAATAGGCCGGCGCGGAGGTTTGTATTGTTTTCGGAGACGTTGAAACGAATGCTCGAGATCAGAAATCTGCACGTGCGGATCAAGGAAGAGGGAACGGAGATCCTGAAAGGGGTCAATCTCGAAATTCCGCGCGGCGAAGTGCATGCGATCATGGGTCCGAACGGTTCCGGGAAGTCGACGCTTGCTTATGTGCTGGCCGGCCACGCTGACTATGAAGTGACCGAGGGCGACATTCTGTGGAACGGTGAATCCCTGCTGGGCATGGGCCCGGACGAGCGTGCGATCCGCGGCGTGTTTCTCGCCTTCCAGTATCCATTGGAAATTCCTGGCGTCGCCACCATGACGTTCCTGCGATCCTCGCTGAACGCCGTGCTCAAGGGGCGCGGCGAAAAGGAATTGACGACGCCAGAATTCTTGAAGCGTGCCAGGGCCCGTGCCGCCGAGCTTTCGATTGCCGACGAGATGCTGAAGCGGCCGCTCAATGTGGGTTTTTCCGGCGGCGAGAAGAAGCGCATGGAAATTCTGCAGATGGCCATGCTCGAGCCGTCGCTGTGCGTCATGGACGAAACCGACTCTGGTCTGGACATCGATGCGATCCGTATCGTGTCGGAAGGCGCCAACAAGCTGCGCTCGAAGGATCGCGCGATGCTGGTCATCACGCACTATCAGCGCCTGCTCAATTATATCGTGCCGGACAAGGTGCATGTCCTGGCCGATGGCCGGATACGCCAGACCGGCGGCAAGGAGCTGGCGCTCGAGCTCGAAAAAACGGGCTACGCCGGCTTCAAGGCGAAAGCGGCCTGATACCGGATCCTGTAGCGGCAAAGATTTGAAAGGTTGGCGGCGGGATAACGCTGCCCAGGTGTCGAGATGAATGTGGCAGTCATAAAAACCAAGGCCGAGGCGGCGCTCGGCGAGCAGTTCGAGGCTGCAGCGGACCACTTGCCCGGAGCAGGGTGGGTGAAGGAGCTGCGCAAACAGGCCATCGGCGTTTTCGAGGCGCGTGGGTTGCCGCATCGGCGCATCGAAGAGTGGAAATACACGGATCTGCGCGAGAGGTTGCGCGAGGCTCTTCCGCCGGCGCTTGGCGCGGCGGCATCGGTATCGCGTGAAATGGTGGAGGCTGCGCTCGGTCCGCTCGCGGCCGTCGACGCCGATCGCATTGCCTTCGTCGATGGGCGCTACGACGCGGCGCTCTCGCAGGCCGATCGTCTCGGCGGCGGCGTCGAGTTCAAGACCATGGGTGAGATGCTTGCGGCTGCGCCGAAATGGTTGGCCGGCAAGTTCGATAGCGAGGCGATCAAGCACGAGGATTCGGTGCGGGCGCTGAATCTCGCCTTCATGACGGACGGCGTGCTGATCAAGATCGGTAAGGCGCATGCGCAGGAGCGTCCGGTGCTGCTGGTGTTTGCCCGGTCGGGCAACGCGGGCCAGGCGGTCACCATGCGCAATATCGTTTCGGTTGAAGCGGGCGCAAAGCTCACTTTGATCGAGGCACACGTCGCCCTGGACGGCGCCGCGAAGAAGGCGCAGGTCAATACCGGCACCGATGTCACGGTGGCCGAGGGCGCCGAGGTCACGCACATCAAGTGCGTCGCCGATGCCGGCGAAGCCACACACCTCGCCACCTGGGCGACGCAGATCGGCAAGGATGCGTCATACCGGGCTTTTCAGCTGACCGCGGGCACGGCTCTCGCGCGCAATCAGCTGTTTGCGACGTTCAGCGGAGAGGGCGCGAAGCTCGATATCTCGGGCTGCTTCCTCGGGCGCGGCTCCGATCATATCGATACGACGCTGGTCGTCGACCACGCCGTGCCGGGCTGTGAAAGCCGCGAGCTGTTCAAGGGCGTTCTGGACGGCCGCGCACGCGGTGTGTTCCAGGGCAAGGTCATCGTGCGGCCGGATGCGCAGAAGACGGACGGCAAGCAGATGGCGCAGGTCCTGATGCTGTCGCCGGATGCGGAGTTCGACTCCAAGCCCGAACTCGAGATCTACGCGGATGATGTCGTGTGCGGACATGGCAGCACCTGTGCCGAGATCGATCCGGAAATGATGTTCTATCTGCGCTCGCGCGGTATTCCGAAAGAGGAGGCGCGCGCGCTTCTCATCGACAGCTTCGTCGCCGATGCCATCGAGAAGGTGGAGCGTGAGGACGTCCGCACAGCGCTCATGCAGATTGCGTGGCAGTGGCTGAAGGCAGCCTGACCGGCAGGGGTTGGCAGACACGATGTCAGCGATTGAGACAACGACGGCGCACGCAGGCGTATCGGGTGGGTTCGACGTGGACAGCATCCGCGCAGATTTCCCGATCCTGTTCCGCGAAGTTTACGGCAAGCCCCTTGTGTATCTGGACAACGGCGCGTCGGCTCAGAAGCCGCGCTCGGTGCTCGATGCCATCGAACACGCCTACAAGTTCGAATATGCCAATGTGCATCGTGGCCTGCATTTCCTATCCAATGCCGCCACTACGAAATTCGAAGAAGCCCGTGCGACGACGCGCCGGTTCCTGAATGCGCGGCATGAGGACGAGATCATCTTCACGCGCAACCTGACCGACGGGACGAACCTCGTTGCCAGCTCTTTCGGCGCCCAGTTCCAGGCCGGCGACGAGATCGTGCTGTCGATCATGGAGCACCACTCCAACATCGTGCCGTGGCATTTCCTGCGCGAACGCAAGGGCTGCGTGCTCAAGTGGGCGCCCATCTCCGACAGTGGCGAATTCCTGTTCGAGGAGTTCGAGAAGCTATTGACGCCCAAGACGCGCATCGTCGCCATCACACATATGTCGAACGTGCTTGGCACCGTGGTGCCGATCAAGGACATCGTGCGCGTGGCGCATGCCCGCGGCATCCCGGTCTTCGTCGATGGCGCGCAGGCAGCCGTGCACATGCCGGTCGACGTGCAGGATCTCGATTGCGACTTCTATGCCTTCACGGGCCACAAGGTCTACGGTCCGACCGGCATCGGCGTGCTGTACGCCAAGAAGGAGCATCTCGAGGCCATGCAGCCCTACCAGGGCGGCGGCGACATGATCGAGAGCGTCTCCACCGATCGCATCACCTATGGCAAGGCGCCCCACAAGTTCGAGGCCGGCACGCCGCCGATCGTCCAGGCCATTGGTCTTGGCGCGGCGCTCAACTATATGATGCAGATTGGCCGCGACCGCATCTCCGCGCACGAGGCGGAGCTGAAGGAATACGCGCACAAGCGCCTGGGCGAGCTCAACTGGCTTAAGATTCATGGCAACGCACGGAACAAGGGCGCCATTGTCTCGTTCACGATCGATGGCCTGCATCCGCACGACATTTCGACCATCATCGACCGGTCGGGTGTCGCGGTCAGGGCCGGGCATCACTGCGCCCAACCGCTGATGGAGCGCCTCGGCGTGACGGCGACGTGCCGGGCGTCGTTCGCCATGTATAATACCAAGGCTGAGGTCGATGTCCTGGCCGAGGCGCTGATGAAGGCGCATGAGTTTTTTGCGTAACGGATGCTTCCGATGGACGGCAAACCAGCAGAACGCGACACACTGACCGCAGGGGCGCCCGCGGCGCTTGCCGATGGCGGAACGCCCGTGGAAGGTTCGAACCTTTCCAAGGAGCAGCTGGAGCAGATGACGGCCGACATCGTGGCGGCCCTGAAGACCGTCTACGACCCCGAGATCCCGGCGGACATCTACGAGCTGGGCCTCATCTACAAGATCGACATTTCGGACGAGCGGGATGTGACGGTCGATATGACGCTCACGGCCCCTGGCTGCCCGGTGGCGGGCGAAATGCCGATCTGGGTCGAGAATGCGGTCGCCGCCGTGGCCGGCGTCGGCCAGGTCAAGGTGAATTTGACGTTCGATCCGCCCTGGGATCAGAGCCGCATGAGCGACGAGGCGCGCCTGGCGCTCAACATGTTCTGAGCACGGGCAATACGCCATCTCGATATTTGGCCAAATCGCGCTATATTCCTTGTATCCAACGAATTTGACCGGCTGGATGAGAGGCGCATGAGCAACCCAAGACCACGCCCGCAGGTGCTGACGATCACGGACGCTGCCGTGGCGCGGCTCAAAACCATGATGGCCGCCAATACACAGGCCGCCGGGCTGAAGATCGGCATCAAGAAGGGCGGTTGTGCCGGCATGGAGTACACGCTCCAGTGGGCCGAGACGGCCGGCAAGTTCGACGAGGTCGTCGAGCATGACGGCGCTCGCGTCATCATCGACCCGCAGGCCGTGCTGTACCTGCTCGGTACCGAGATGGACTACAAGGTGGACAAGCTCACCGCGCAGTTCGTCTTCAATAATCCCAACCAGGCGAGCGCCTGCGGTTGTGGCGAGAGCGTGAACCTCATGCCGGCGTCGAAGGACAAGCTCGAGGCCCTGAAGGTCTGACGGCGTGAGCGAGACCGTATCAGCACCGTGGGCTGACGAGATCCTCGACTTCTGGTTCCGCGAGCTTGATCGCGAGGCCTGGTTCACGAAGTCGGACGAAACTGACACTCTTATCCGAGGTCGTTTTCTCACCCTTCACGACCAACTCGTGCGGGAGGTGTCGTCCCAGTCCGCCCTCGATTCCCGTGCAACGCTTGCCGCCGTGATCGCCTTCGATCAGTTTCCGCGCAATATGTTTCGTGGCACACCGCGTGCCTTTGCGACCGATCCGCTGGCGCTCGCGCTCGCACGCACCATGGTCGACGCAAACGCCGATCACGCCTTCAGCAAGGACGAGCGGATGTTCCTGTATCTTCCGTTCGAACATTGCGAGCAGGTGGCGGATCAGATCCGGTCCTGCGCGCTGTTTGCCTCGCTCGATGATCCCGAGCTGATGCGGTATGCGCAGGCGCACAAGGACATCATCGATCGCTTCGGGCGTTTCCCGCACCGCAACACCATTCTTGGGCGCGCGTCGACGCCGGAAGAGATCGAATTTCTCAAGCAGCCGGGCAGCTCGTTCTGAGATCAGAGGCCGATGGCATCCAGCGCCGGATTTCTCGAGTTTCTGGCAGAGCAGCT
>JBKKCB010000034.1:0-10953 GCA_046713545.1 Hyphomicrobiaceae bacterium
AATTCTTCTTCAGCAGGTCGTCGCCGACGATGGCCGTCACCTTGGCGCCATGACGCTTGCCCAGCGCCCGCGCTGCCGTTTCCAACTCTTCCGGGCCCATGTCGTTGGCGGGCGTATTGATGAGATCGCGGCCGAGCCACACAGCTTCCACCGTGTTCACCACGCGCTCGCGGTCGACGTCCTTGGGCATCTTGAGGGCCGCGATCGGCTCCGCCTCGCCGCCCTTGTAGCGTCGGAACTTATAGGCCCCGAGCCCCTAGGCCACCGCCGCCAGCTCGGCGTTGCCAGCGCCCGCCGCCAGATGCCAGGCCCCGCCCGGCAGCGCGGTCGGCAATAGCCCGAGCAGCGTCTCGGCCGGATAGGGTCGCCGCGGCTCATCCGCCTTGCCGATGCCCAGCACCGCGCCGGCCAGCGCCCCGCCCGTCCCTGGGATCAGCACGTGGCGCCGCGCACTCGCCTTGTAGCCGACGGCCTCCAGCCATTGCCGCTGCTCCGGCGGCAGGCTCCCGAGATCCTCGGCCGCCTTGCCGTCGCGCACGAGCCAGATCGGCAGCGTCTTGCGCTTGCTGTCGGCCGCCAGCAGCAGATCCTGCGGAGTGGCGGCAGCCGTGGACTTGGTCTTCTCGTTCATATTGGGCCGTGGCAAGGGTGCTTCCGGAAAAGTGGAAGCCGGTTTTCCGATAAGAAACACGACAAAACAAGGATCTAGGGTGTTCGAGCGATGCAACGCAAAGTCGAGAACACCCTAGGATGTTTTCGGCGACGCGCATTATCGGCATGTGCCCCGCAAACACAACGCGACAAGCCGCGTCCCCTCGCGGCGCCGGTGACCCTTAAGAGTTTGTTGACGGCTGTCCCAGAAGCTGACCGGTGACATGCGGCGATTCGAATCGAAGCGGAACCGGGTCGCCAGAGGAGCGGGTATGAGAGAGGGTCTTCGGAAGGCACTTGGCGGCCGCGCAGGCAGGATGGCGGGCACGGCAGCCGTCCTCGCGGTCACCGCGGGGCTGGCCGGCTGCTCGGGCTTCGGGGCCTCCGAACTCGCCGAGACCGGCGGGCTGCAGGCGGCCCAGACGGCCGACGCGGCGCAGACGCCACCCGGCGCCGGCGAACTCGAAAGAGCCACCGAGTATTGGGGCAAGGAACTGGCCAAGAATCCCCGCGACGGCAAGGCCGCGCTCGCCTATGCCAAAAACCTCAAAGCCATGGGCCGCAAGAAAGAAGCCTTCGCCATCCTCCAGCAGGCGCACAAGGCCAATCCCCAGGACCGCGAGCACCTGTCCGAATACGGCCGTCTCGCCCTTGAGTTCGATCAGGTCTCGACAGCCAAGGCATTGCTCGAGCGCGCGGACGATCCGGCAAAGCCCGACTGGCGCGTGCTGAACGCTCGCGGCACGGTGTTCGCCAAGGAAGGGCTGCACAAGGAGGCCACGACCTACTTCGAGCGCGCCCTCGCGCTCGCTCCAGGTCAGCCGTCGGTGCTGAATAACCTCGCCATGGCGCATGCCATGGCCGGCGAGGCCGCCAAAGCCGAAGGCATGTTGCGCCAGGCCTCCAGCTCCGGCGACGTCGATCCGCGCGTCAATCAGAACCTCGCGCTGGTCCTCAGCCTCCAGGGCAAGTATCGCGAAGCCAAGAGCGTTCCGGGCCAGAACCTGTCCGAGGAGAGCATGCAGGCCAACGTCGACTACATGAAGTCCGTCGTGCAGGTTGCAGCCAAGCCCGAGACCGGCCGTACGGCCGCACCCACCGCCACCGCATCCATGCGCCCGTGGAACATCACCACGTCTGCCGTCCCCGGCGCCAAAACGCCCGACTGACGCGAGTGTAGGCCACACTCCCGCTCTCGGCGTCACCCCGACGTTATACCTTGTATGCTCCGCATGCCGGTCGGGGCCCAGGTGCCTGTCGGCGCCTCTGCACCCGTTGCAACGTATCTGGGTGTCGGCCTGACGCTGCAGATCGAGGCATTGCTACGACGACCGCTCACAACTTTTTCCCTCCCCCTTGACGGGGGGCGATGCGTCCGCGGCTTAGACCAGCCGTCGCCAACCTCTCCACACTCACAACGGCCGGGCTAAGCCGCTAGACGCATCGGGTGGGGGTGTCGCGCCCGCACACGTGCGCCACGTCCCAATCATTTCCGCACTGCACCCAAACCTGATGCAGACCTGCGCGTCGGCGGATGCTATAGGCACGCCTGTTTTTCCGGCAATGGATGTAGGACGCAATGCAGAAGACGTCCGCGCGCGACCCCTCAGACCCTGTTGACTCCAACTACGCCTGGCTCCGCCTGCTCGCCACGCTGCTCATCAGCACCATCAGCGGCATCGGCATGTGGTCGATGGTCGTCGTGCTGCCGGCCGTACAGGCCGAGTTCGGCGTCGCCCGCGCCGAAGCCTCGCTGCCCTATACGCTGACCATGGTGTGCTTCGCCGCCGGCGGCCTCCTGCTCGGCCGCATGGCCGACCGTTTCGGCATCATCGTGCCGTGCATCATGGGTGCCTTCGCCCTCGGCATCGGCTATGTCGGCGCCAGCTTCACGACCAGCATCCTGCAGTTCGCGCTCGTGCACGGCCTCGTCATCGGCTTGATCGGCAGCGCCTCCGGCTTCGGCCCCCTGATCGCCGACTCATCCTTGTGGTTTCGCAAGCGCCGCGGACTGGCCGTCTCCATCGCCGCCAGCGGCAGCTATCTGGCCGGCACGATCTGGCCGCCTCTGATCCAGTACGCGACCGACAGAATTGGATGGCGGGATACCTACGCCGTCATCGGCATCGTCTCCATGATCGCCATGCTGCCGCTGACGCTGGCACTGAAGCGCCCCGCCCCCATGGACGGCCTGCAAGGCTCGCCCGCCGCCGCCGGCACAACCGCCCACAGCGTCCCCATGGTGTCTCCGAGGACGCTGCAGGCCCTGCTTATGGTCGCCGGCCTCTCCTGCTGCGTCGCCATGTCGATGCCGCAGGTGCACATGGTGGCCTACTGCGCCGATCTCGGCTACGGCGCGGCCCGCGGCGCCGAGATGCTGTCGCTGATGCTGGGCTTCGGCATCGTCAGCCGCCTTGCCTCGGGCTGGATCGCCGACCGCATCGGCGGTTTCGCCACGCTCCTGCTCGGCACCGTCCTGCAGATGGTCGCGCTGATGCTCTACGTGCCGTTCGACGGCCTGATGTCGCTCTACGTCATCTCCGCGCTGTTTGGCCTGTTCCAGGGCGGCATCGTGCCGAGCTACGCCATCATCGTGCGCGAGAATTTCTCGCCGCGCGAGGCCGGCACGCGCGTCGGCGCCGTGTTGATGTCGACCCTCCTCGGCATGGCGCTCGGCGGCTGGATGACCGGCGCCGTCTTCGACTACACCGGCTCCTACCAGGCGGCCTTCATCAACGGCATCCTGTGGAACGTGCTGAACATCGCCATCGTGCTGTGGCTCATGGGCCGCCGCGCCCGCGCGACGCCTGCCATGGCCGCCGCCTGACTCACACTCATCGCGCGCTCCGCTGCCGCCTCCGCGTGGGCGCGCGCGCAAACGTGAGGTCCTTCACGCCGGCGCCCACCGCAGCCCGGTATTGAGTCGGGGTGAGATCGAAGGCGCGCCGAAAGGCTTCTGCGAACGTAGATAGATCCCCGAAGCCGGCGCCGAACGCGATGGCCGATATCGGCTCGCGTGTCGTGCCCAGACTGATGGCTGCATGCCGAAGCCGGGTCTGAAGCAGGTACTGATACGCCGTCACCCCTGCGACATCGCGAAACGTCCGCATGAAGTGATAGGGACTCATGCAGGCTGCGCTCGCAAGCTCGGCAATGGACAGAGGTTCCGCGTAGCCCGCCTCGATCACTTGGAGCGCTTCCGCAACACGCCGTTCATCACGGCTGCTGCACGGGCGGCGCGGCTGCGCGTCGCCCGTCAGAAGACCCAGCACTTCACCGGCAACGGAAAGACACAGCTCTTCCCATTGCCCGGCATCATGCACGGTCTTTTGCAGTTCAGCCCGTGCGGCCAGCGGCAGGATGGCTGGTACGGGTGGAATGCGATGCGTCGTGAATTCCAGTCGCTTCGCTGCCGGAACGCCCTTCGCGATCTCCTCGAAGCACTCGGGCGTGAAGGCGAAATTGATGCAGCGATCGCCGGGCGAGCGTTCGAAAGTACATTCGTACGTACGGCCGACATTGCCCAGCAGCAGCGCGCCCGGAGCCAGCATCACGGCCCCGTGTGTCGAGCGGTAGCGAAAGCTCCCGGCCACGACGGTGGCGATGGATATGAACTTGTGCTGGTCCTGCAGGGGCCGTTCTTCGACGCCGGTCGTGTACGTCACATCGCTGACGCACCAGCCCTGTCCGCTGGCGATCTCGCGTCGCGTCAAGGACGCTGCAGCACCGCGCGTTGTCGCCGGCATCAGAGATTGGCGCGTGTGAGTCAT
The DNA here is from genome assembly GCA_046713545.1 of Hyphomicrobiaceae bacterium. GTDB lineage: Bacteria > Pseudomonadota > Alphaproteobacteria > Rhizobiales > Hyphomicrobiaceae > CADEFX01. The sequence goes on from JBKKCB010000034.1 coordinate 4,422, forward strand.
GGCCGGATAAATAGCAGTTTTCCCCAAGCGCACAACCTGGGCGGTGTCGTATCACGCACCCGAATGAACACAAGGCCATCGGCCCAGTCTGAATGGCTGATCATGAGCGGAGAGCTGATATGCGTGCGTGCAAATTTCAAGATCACCGACGCTTCGCCGATGTCCCTGAGACGCATCGCGACTTGGCGGCACATGGTGACTGACGCCTTGACCGCTCGGTAGCCGAACAGCCGCGTCAATCCGCATTCAACATCGCGTAACGCGTGCGTGGGCCGCATTTGCGAGCGCGCGCATGGCCGTTTGGACGGCTGACAGCGAAATCATGTCATCGGGAGTTTTCGCCATGACCTTGCACGAGGATCATGCACGGCGGACGTTTGCCGCGCGCGCATCGGGTGACCAGACACCCTTCCAGACTCTGAAAGCCGCGGCCGTCTGGATTGCGGAGTGGCTGCAGTCCTGCGCAAACCACTACGCGGCAGCCGCGCTGTACGACAGCCTGTCCCGATTGAGCGACGCCGACCTCGATCGTCGCGGTCTCAGCCGGACCACGCTGGCGCACGACCTGATCCACATGCGCGAGAGCGCCGTGGCGGCAAGGACAACGCCCGCGCCGGCCGATCGAGAGCAGGCGCCGGGCTCACTGCCATCACTGCAACAACAGGAGGGCAACGCCGTGCGCTGAACGGAATCCGAGGACGCCTGCCTGCGGCTTCGTCACGCCCGATCTGGCGCGGAGCTGATCCTGAGCTAACCCGATCCAGATTGCGGGTGGGGTTATTCGTAGAAAAGGAACAATCGATGACAAAACTTGTTCGAACTTTCGCGCTGCCGGGGACACTTCTGCTTGCGACGATCCTCTCGGCACCCTTTGCAGGAGTGTCTATTCTTCCGATCACCAGCGCCCAGGCGCAGGTGCGCCCCGCGCCGCCGTGCGACTTTTACTGTCGGCGCGCGAAGTGGAGATTGCGCTGGCTCAGCGAGAACGCAAGCAAGCCGCCGAAGCCCGACAAGCCGGGACAGAAGCGCAAGTAGTCCACCGGACCTTCGAGGAAACGGCGTCCTTCCCGTGCAAGGGCGCCGTTTTTCTCTAGAGATTCAAGAAATTTTCTCTCGGCTCATTTGCTGTCGAGATCATGGATATGATCCCAGCCAGCGCCAGGTGGCTCTCGCATGAATTGCCTGCAGCGCTTCAGAAAGAAACGGGCCGGCGGATCGGTCTCAGAAAGGCGCTCGAAATGTTGGCAGGCGCCAGCGAAATCCCGCGATCTCCAGCAGCGCAGGCCCTCCGCGTAGACCTCCATCAGCGACGCATGCTCTTGCGCTATGCCGCCGGCCATCCCCATCGGCTCGTAGATTCGCACGGGGCCGCCACGTCCCACGACCCTCACCGTATCGACTTCCCGCCAGGCAATCGTCGGCCCGGCGAGGTGGACCGTCGCCTCCGACGCCAGGATCGTCGTGCCGTAGAACTTGTTCGCCCCTTCGAGCCGCGAGGCCAGGTTCGCGCTGTCGCCCATGACCGTGTAGTTGAACCGCCGCTTCGAGCCGATGTTGCCGACGATCCCGGCGCCGGTGTGAAGACCGATGCGCTGATGCAGCGTGCGCCCGCGCAAGACCGCCAGGCCGGCTGCGTTCATCTCACGCAGTTTCGAGCGGGCCGCTAGCGCCGCCGTCACAGCGTGCAGAGCGTGCTCCGGGTCGTCCGCGGGCGCGCCGAACACGCCGTCGATGGCGTCGCCGATGTACTTGTCGATGAACCCCTCGTGCGCCATGACAATGTCGGTCATGGCCGTCAGATACTCATTCATCAGCTGCACGAGCTCGGGCGGCGCGAGCTCTTCCGACCACTTGCTGAAGCCGGCGAGGTCCGACCTGTAGAGCGTCACCGTGCGGTTCTCGCCGCCGAGTTTCAGCTTGTCGGGCCGGCGCGCCAGTTCCTCGACGATGCTGGGTGCCATGTAGTGGCTGAAAGCCCAGCGGACCTGATTGCGCTCGCGGGTGGTGTGGAAATAGAAAAAGCCCGTGCAGAAGATATACAGGACCGTCAATGTCAGGGCCGGGTAGGCCGGGTCGAGGAGCGAGCCCGAATACGCGCGCGCCCACCACGCCGCCGCCACCACGGCGATCAGGGTCGCCGCACCCATGATGGCGCCGGAAACAGGGCCCGCTCGGCGAACGAGAATTGCGAGAAGGAGCCCCGCGAGCGTCGTGAACACGACCTCCAGCCCGGTGGACAGGTCGGGCCGATGCAGCATGCTTCCGGCGATGATCTGCTCGATGGCCTGCGCGTGGATCTCCACGCCCGCGACGACCGTATTGAGGGGGGTGGCCCTCATGTCGAACAGGCCGGGAGCGCTCGCCCCGATGAGCACGATGCGTCCCGCGATCTCTTCGCGCGAGACGCGTCCCTCCAGCAGGTCGACGGCCGAGCGGAAGCGGCCGGCATCATGCGCCGTGAAGGACAGCCACATCTGGCCGGCGTGGTCGGTCGGCACGAGATGCCTGCCCATGCGCACCGAGGTGATGCCGGTCTCCCCGACGAGCGGCGTCTCCCCGCTCGCCGTCGACGATCTCACGGCGATGGTCTTGGCTCCGTCGGAAAGCCGGATGGCCTCCGTCACGAGCGAGGGCGCGAGGTTGCTGCCGAGGCGCATCAGCATCGGCACCTTGCGGACGATCTGGTCGTGCTGGGGAAACCAGTTCAGGGCGCCCAGTCCCAGGGCCGCCTCCTGCAACACCGGCGCATTGCCGGTGATGGCTGGAAGGAAAGGGGCATGGCGCGCGGGATCGGTGCCGAGCAGTGCGAATCCGGCGCGCGACACGAACGAGCGATCCAAGTCGCCGCGCCGGCCAATCACGCCGAGCACCACCGCCTTGTTCGAGATGGTCTGCGCTAGCCGCTGATCGCCGGACGGAAGCGCCTCGAGCGTCCGCAGGAGCGACTGCATCTCCGGGGTGTCCCTGATCGCTTGCGGAAGGGTCGACAGGACGTCGGGCTCAGCGTGCGGAAGCACGAAGTCGAATGCGACCACCCCGGCTCCGAGCGCCAGCAGTTGCTCGACGAGACGGGCCAGGATTTCGCGGCGCCAGGGCCAGGCCCCGATCGCGTCCAGCGAACGCTCGTCGATGTCGACAATGCGCACCGGGTAGGCGGGATCGACTTTGCGCGGCTGCAACTGCTGCAGCGTGTCGAAAGCGATCAACCGGATCCTGGCAAGGGGCTGCGGATCGATCCAGCGCACTGCCGCCGCGGCGCCAAGTGCGAGCACGACCGCCAGCCAATACATCAGACGGATGCGCAAGATGCCCCTCCGGACGAAGGAAGGCCGACTGTCCGGATCGCCTGCCAGATCGCCTGTACGCTCAGACGTCCGCATGTTAGCGTCGCCCGCGCAGAACAATCTATAATCAAATCGGGGAAAAGAATGGTTGGTGCGCGTGCTTTTGGCGTCGTCCGCCGGGTGCAGACGGCTTGCGCGGCCTTGGCGCTGGCGGTGGGCTCAATGGCATCCGCCGCCGTGGCCGCGGATACGAAAGAGCCTGAGGTCGGCACCGCCGTGCTCATCAAGAAGACGGTCACGGGTACCCTCGGCACCGGCGAGCGGCAGCTCGAGACGGGCGTTCGTGTGCATCGCAACGAGCTCGTGCGCACCGGACCGCAGGCGCAAGCCGAGCTCAAGCTCGACGACAACACGAAGCTCGCGTTAGGCCCCGATGCCGAGCTGCGCCTCGACGAGTACGCCGTAGGCACCGGCAACGACGCAAAGTCGATCGGCCTGAAATTGCTCAAGGGCACATTGCGCTTCCTCACAGGCAACAATGCCAGCGAGAGCTACAAGATCGAGACGCCATCAGCGACCATCGGCGTGCGCGGCACGGTCTTCGATGTCTATATCGGACCGGGCGGCGACACCTTTGTGCTTCTGCACAAGGGGGAGGTGGAAGTCTGCTCGCAAACGCGCAGCTGCCGGCCGCACCGGAACAGGGGGCGCGTCGTGCAGGCGACGGCCCTGGGCGTCGTTTCGCAGCCGATGAAATGGACGGCGAACCTCGTCCGCGGCGTCGGCGTCGCCCAAGCGTTTCCTTTTGTCGGCCAGCGGCTTGTCATCGATCCCGTGCGGCGCCTGAATCACAAGGCCATCACGGGTGATGTGAAGGCTTTGGAGGACGGCGGCCGGACGATCGAAAGAACGCTGAGGAAAATATCCCCATTCTGAACGACCTGCCCGCGCGGCCGTCCTTGCGCTATCGCAAGCATGAAATGGCCCGCCCCTTTTCATTCAATTCCAACACGCGACGAGTGAGCAAACGTCATGTCCTGGGCGGAGATAGTTGGCTACTTCGGCGCATCGTTGACGATTACCGTCTACTCCATGAAGCGGATGATCCCGCTGCGCATCATGGGGATCGGCGCCAATTGCGTGTTCATCGTCTACGGATTTCTCGCCGCCGTATATCCGCAGTTGCTCCTGCACGCCGTGCTGCTGCCCATCAACGTCTTTCGCCTGCGTGAGATGCTCCTGCTCATCAGCAAGGTGAAGGGCGCTTCGCAGGGCGACCTCAACATGGAGTGGCTCAAGCCCTACATGAAAAGGCGCACCGCCAAGCAGGGCGAAGTGCTCTTTCGCAAGGGCGACGTCTCCTCGGACATGTTCTATACGCTGACGGGGCGCTATCGGCTCAACGAGATCGGAGTGGACCTGGAGCCGGGCCAGGTCGTGGGCGAGATCGGGCTGATTGCGCCGGACAACAAGCGCACCCTCACCCTCGAATGCATCGAGGAGGGCGACCTGCTCACCATCAGCTACGATCACGTCAAGGAGCTCTATTTCCAGAATCCGGAGTTCGGATTCTATTTCCTGCAGCTGGTCAGCAAGCGGCTGTTCAAGGACATCGATCGCCTGCAGGCGCGGGCTGCTCATCCGGCATGATCGTGGAGGGAGCCTCCAGGTCGGTCTTTCGGTGCTCTCGGGTGAAATCGGCCTCACGTCTCATGGCGGGCGCTTCGAGAACACCCTAGTCACGCCTCCACCACCACGTAGTCGTCCTCCACCGCCACCTTGAACGTCTCGGCCACGTACGGCCCCTCCACCAGCTTCGCGCCGGGCTCCACCGTGACGTTGAACTGCATCAGCCGCATGCGCCGCGGATCGCACCACGACCGCCCGGTGCGGATGTCGAACTCCCAGCCGTGCCATGGGCAGCGCACGATCTCGCCCGCGCGGGAATATTTGTAGGCTCCGGGCTCGCCCGACTCCACGAGCCCCGTCAGCTTGCCGCCGGACAGACTCGCGCCCTTGTGCGGACACTGGTCCGACAGCGCGAAGAATTCGCCCTTGATGTTGAAGACGACGATGCCGCGCCCATCGAGCTGGACCAGCTTGCGCGCGCCGGGCGGGATCTCCGACGCACGGGCAACAACATGACGCGCCATTCCCCGGCCTCGACTACAGCCGGTAGACCGAGCGGCCGTTCTCGGCGCAGATCTGCCGATGGCGCTCCGCCTTCAATCCCACGGGAAACGCGCGGAACGGATCGTCGAAGTCCCAGTGCGGATAGTCGCTGGCGAACAGCAACCGGTCCCAGCCGATCCATTCCATCAGGTCCAGCACTTGGCCCCGCACGTCCGACTCTTCCATCGGCTGCGTCGTCACGTAGACATGCTCGCGGATGTACTCCGACGGCCGCCGCTTCAGATGCGGCACCTCGCCGTGCATGCGCTCGTGGAGCTTGTCGAGACGCCACGCCAAAGGCGCGAGCCACGCGAAGCCGCCTTCCACCATCACCACCTTGAGCTTGGGGAAGCGTTCGAACACGCCCTCGATGACGAGGCTGGTGACGGCCGTCTGGCACGATGTCGAGTGCCCCGCGCCTTCTTCCACGTAGAAGCTCGGCCAGCCGGCGCCCGACACCGGATGCCCGCTCGTCCCGAACACATGAAAACCGACTGGCAAGCCATATCGCTCGGCCGCCGCGAAGATCGGCCAGTAGCGGCGGCTGCCGATGGGCTCGGACGAACGCGTCAGCACGAACACCTGGGCGAAATGCGGGTCGGCTCCGCAGCGCTCGATCTCGGCCGCCGACGCCGCGCCGTCCTCATACGGCACCACGATCGACGCCTTCAGCCGCTTCTCCGGCCGCGCGAAGGTGTCGAGCTGCCACTCGTTCACCGCACTGCACATGGCCGCGCTGAAATCGAGATTGAATTCGCCCTGTCCGGTCGCACCGAGCGGCCCCAGGATACCCACCTCCACGCCACACGCGTCGAGGTACTGCTTCTGCATCAGCGCCAGGCTCGAGCCCGGCCGGCCGCCTTCCTCAGGCCACGCATCGCGCCGGCACGCCAGCGGCGCCGACTTTGGATACGGCACGCCGTACACGCTGCCGTTCTTGCGCCGGCTGCCATAGGTCTGCAGGTGATCCCACCAATGCTTGGAGAGATACGGCTTCAGGTCTTCGGGCTTGCGCCACGCCGGATGAATGTCACCGTCGATCACGGCCAGCCGGTTCGACTTGGCAACGCCGGGCG
>JBKKCB010000035.1:0-9372 GCA_046713545.1 Hyphomicrobiaceae bacterium
CGAGGATCTGGGCCAGGTGCACAAGGAAGGCCTGAGCGTCGTCGCCGGAAACCAGAAGACCAAGCTGATCGGCGTTCCCTGGCACGCCGGCGCACTCAAGTACTTCAAGGAAAAGGGCTTGAGCATCGACTGAAGCTGTCGCGCATCATGTCTCCCATTCAGCTGCCGGACGCCCCCGTCCGGCAGTTTCTGTTTGGGATCGTTGCAGCGATGCGGGTAGATTCGCTGAAAATCTTCGGGCGGGAGGTTTCCAATGAACGGTGACCGAGCGGACTCTCAGACACCTGTGCCCGGAGCAAATACGTCCGCCCTGGATGAAGAGGCGCGCAAAAGGCTCGAGCAGCTCATCGAGGAAGAGGAAGGTACGACCAACCGTCTCGGCGGGATCCTCGGCAAAACCATCATGCTGGCCGCCGCCGCGGTGTCCGTCTTCCACCTCTACGCCGCCGTCGGCGGTTCCTGGCCCTTCACCGCCACGCCGATCGTCCCGACTTATCTGCTGCGCCCGTTGCATGTCGGCATGGTGCTGGCGCTGATCTTCCTGCTCTTTCCGATGGTCAAGAGCTGGCGCAACCGCATCAGGCCGCTCGATTGGTTCTGCGCTGCAGCGAGCTTGTTCGTGGTCGGCTACATCGCCTGGCAGGGCCCCGAGTTCGGCGATCGCGCCATCGATCCCGAGCCCATGGATTATGCCGTCGGGCTGGTGCTGATTGCGCTGCTGCTGGAAGCGACGCGCCGCTCGACCGGCTGGATCATGCCGGCCGTTTCGCTGATCTTTATCGCTTACGCGCTGCTCGGACATCGGTTGCCGGCGCCCTGGACGCATCGCGGCTACGACCTCGAACGCCTCACCGGCCATCTCTACATGACGTTGGAAGGCATCTTCGGCACCACCGTCGAGGTCTCGTCGAGCCTCATCATTCTGTTCACGATTTTCGGCGCCGTGCTGCAGTATTCCGGCGCCGGAAAATTCTTCATCGATTTCTCATTTGCCGCGATGGGAGGCAAGCGCAACGCCGCCGGCCGGGCCGTCGTGTTGTCATCGTTCCTGATGGGCGGGCCGTCGGGATCGGGCGTCGCCACCACCGTCACCATCGGCACGGTCGCCTATCCGCTGCTCGCCAAGGCCGGCTACGAGAAAAATGCCGCCGGCGGCCTGCTCGCGGCCGGCGGCCTCGGCGCCATCATTTCCCCGCCCGTGCTCGGTGCCGCCGCCTTCCTGATCGCGGAATTCCTCAAGATCTCGTATCTCGAGGTCATCGCGATGGCGTGCATCCCGACACTTCTCTACTACTTCGCCATCTTCGTGATGGTGGAGCTCGACGCCGCCAAGTACGGCAACGCCAACGATGTGCTGGTCCAGCGAGGATCGCTCTGGCCCCTGGTCAAGAGCTATTGGTTCCATTTCGGCTCGCTCATCTCGATCATCGCCTTCATGCTGCTCGGCTTCTCGCCGGTGCTGTCGGTGTTCTGGGCTACCATGCTCGCCATCGCGCTGAGCTACTTGAAAAGCGACACGGCACTGGTTCCGACCAAGCTCCTGCGCGCCCTCTCCGAGGGCACGACCGGCGTGCTCAACATCGCCGCCACCTGCGCCACCGCGGGCATCATCGTCGGCGTCGTGACGCTGACGGGTCTGGCGCAGCGCTTTGCCGACATCATCATCGGCTATGCCCAAGGCAGCCTGGTCCTGACGGCCATCTTCACCGCCGCCATCGTCTGGGTGGTCGGCCTCGCCGTGCCGGTGACGGCGTCCTACATCATGTGTGCCGTGATCGCGGCGCCGGCCCTCATCAAGCTCGGCGTGCCGGACTTTGCCGCCCACATGTTCGTCTTCTACTACGCCGTGCTGTCCGAGGTGTCTCCGCCGACGGCCCTGTCGCCGTTCGCCGCCGCCGCCATCACGGGCGGCAGCCCCTACAAGACAACGCTGCAGTCCTGGAAATACACGATGCCGGCGTTCCTCGTGCCTTTCGTGTTCGTCTGCGATCCGCTTGGCGTCGGGCTGCTGCTGAAGATCCCCAAGGGTGGGAACTGGCTCGATATCGTCGAAATCACCCTTGAGACGGCCGCAGGCATCGCGCTCTTGGCCTTTGCCTTCCAGGGACGCTTCCGCCGCGCCAATACACCGGTGGAGACGGCTTTGTTCGTGGCTGCGGGGGTGCTGTTCGTCTTCCCGGCGATCATCAGCGCCGTTCTGAAGCCGCTGACGGGGCTCGACGTGGAAGCCTATCTGCCGCTGCTCGGCGGCCTCGGCATCCACGTCGGTTTCAACGTCGTCCTCGGCGCCCTGCTCGGTGCCGCGGCCATCATGATGCAGCGGGTGCGGCCGGCAGCGCCGGCATAGTCTTTCCCTCCCCCTTTGACGGGGGAGGGGAGGGGGAAACGGAGAGGTCGAGGTGGGGAGACGCGGAGGATTAGCCGTCCAGCGAGACCGTCAAGCCGTCGCGGTGGCCGCTCTGGCCGGATCCGCAACGCCCTTCAGCGAGGCCACTGCCTCGCGCAGGGCCGCGCCTGCGGAATCGATATCCTCGCGCGAAACATCCAGGTGCGTCACCGCGCGGATCATGCCGCCGTACGACACGCCCATGCGCACGCCCTGCGCGATCAGCTGGTCGTAGACCTGCCGCGACGTCAGCCCGGCGTCACTGACGTCGAAGAAGACGATGTTGGTTTCGATGTTCGGCGTCATCAATCTGAGACCGGGGATCGACTGGATGTGCTCACCGAGCCGGCGCGCGTTGGCGTGATCCTCGCCCAATTTCTGCACGTTGTGATCCAACGCGTAGAGACCCGCGGCCGCCAGGACGCCGGACTGTCGCAGCGCTCCGCCGAGACGATGCTTCCAGCGCCAGGCCTCGGCGATGAAGTCCTTGGGTCCGGCGAGCAACCCGCCGACCGGGCAGCCAAGGCCCTTCGACAGGTCGATCCAGGCGGTGTCGCAAGGCGCTGTCATGGTCTTGGCCGGCACGCCGGCGGCGGCTTCCGCATTGAGCAGTCGGGCGCCGTCCATGTGCACCGAGAGCCCATGCTCGTGCGCCACCTTTGCGACGTCCTCGATCTCGGAGACTTTCCAGACCGCGCCACCGCCGCGATTGACGCTCTGCTCGACGACCACGAGGCGCGACCGGGGATTGTGACGCCCGGCATCGCGAATGGCGGCTTTGACATCTTTGCCCGTGAAGATGCCGTTTTTGCATTTGATGGGCCAGGTCTGCGCCCCGGCCAGCGCCGACGCTCCACCCGCCTCCGAAGTGAAAACGTGGGTCACATCGGCGCCGATGATCTCGTCGCCCGGCCGGCAGTGCACCAGCATGGCAATCTGATTGCACATGGTCCCTGATGGCAGGAAGACGGCTGCTTCCTTGCCGAGCTTCTCAGCGATGCGATCCTGCAGCGCATTGGTCGAGGGATCCTCTCCCCGCTGCTCGTCGCCGACCTCGGCATCCGCCATCGCCTTGCGCATGCCGGCTGACGGCTTCGTCTGGGTATCGCTGTAAAGGTCGATGATCTTGTTGCGGGACAAGGTAGCCTCCTGGGTCCGTGCGCCACAGCGGCAATCGGGCCGCTTGGCAGGCTTGCGCCATAAAACCGCGTCAGGCTGTCCGGCACAAGAGGCAGCAGCGTCTTTACGCCGCCGCCGCACGACTTTATGACTGGTCCGTACAGCTTGGCGCCGGCGTCACGCGCGTGTCGATATCGCGAAAGGACAATCCATGCAGCTTGGCAAAGGCATTTCCGCAATCGTGACCGGCGGAGCCTCGGGACTGGGCGCGGCGACGGCGCGTGCGCTGGCGGAAAAAGGCGTCAAGGTCGCAATATTGGACCTCAGCGCGGAAGCAGGCGCGGCGGTGGCCAAGGAGATCGGCGGCCTCTACGCCAAATGCGATGTCACCAGCGAAGCGGCTGTCGACGAGGCGATTGCCAAGGCCCGCCAAGCCCATGGCCAGGAGCGCATTCTGGTCAACTGCGCCGGCATCGCCATCGGCAAGCGCATCGCGCGCCGCGGCAAGGAGGCGAACACGACCGAGTCTCATGACCTCGCCAGTTTCAGCAAGGTCATTCACATCAATCTGATCGGAACGTTCCTGATGATGTCGAAGAGCGCGGCGGGCATGCTGTCGCTCGAGCCCCTCAACGAGGACGGCGAGCGTGGCGTGATCATCAATACCTCTTCCGTCGCGGCCCAGGACGGCCAGATGGGGCAGGTTGCCTATTCGGCATCCAAGGGGGGCGTTGCCGCCATGACGCTCCCGGTGGCGCGGGACCTGTCCCGGGATGGGATACGCGTCTGTGCCATTCTGCCGGGGCTCTTCCATACGCCGATGTTCGACGGCCTGCCCGACGACGCGCGCCGCGCCCTGGCGGCCACGGTTCCGTTCCCCTCGCGCCTCGGCAAGGCCTCGGAATATGCCGCTCTGGCATGTCATATTTGTGAAAATGCAATGCTGAATGGCGAAAGTATTAGGCTCGACGGCGCAGTCCGCCTTGCCCCGCGTTAGCGCTCGGGGTACATCGAGCGGGCGGCGGAACGAGAACAAGAGAGCGGCGTTGTAACGACGGCGGGGCAAGCGTTTAACGATCAGCCACCGGGTAAAGCCTCCGGCCCACAAAGGCGAAATACGATGGTATCGCGTTTTCTGCCGCGCTGGCGCTTGGCGCCCGGGCGGTTCTTTGTTTCCATTGCCGCTTACGCTTGCCTTGTTCTAGCGCTTTTCGCACTGGCCGCCCAGGCGACCGGCCGGCTGGCCGGGATGGTTGTGCATCTGGCGCCGGCGTGGACGATCTCGGCGAAACCAGACGTCAAGCCGGCCGATGTGCGTTCAGCGCCGGTTGCCGCGCAGAAAGTGGCCATGAGCGTGCCGCAAACCCGCGTGCAGGGATCGGTCGTGCTGACTCAAGGCTGGTTCGGCTTTTCGGGCTCCTCGCGGGAACGATCGTCTTGGCGCGAGCGTGACCGCAGCCGCGACGATGACGATTGGCGGTGGCGGGACAGTGATGACGAAGGCAACGAGCGGCGCTCGCAGCAAAGCTACGGCAATACCTATCGCACCGTGTGCGTTCGCCTTTGTGACGGCTACTACTGGCCGATCAGCTACGCGACCACCGCGGGTCACGTCGAGCGCGATCGGCAGAAGTGCGAATCGAGCTGCGGCTCACCGGCCAGGCTCTATCGCTCCAGAACCGGCGCCGAAGTCGAGGACATGGAAGATCTGAACGGACAGCCCTATAGCCGTCTCAAGACCGCATTCCTCTATCGCACGCAATACGAGCCGAGCTGCAAGTGCAAAGCCGAGCCGTGGTCAAAAGAAGCCACGGATCGTCATAGGATTTACGCTTTGGAAGCAGCCAAAACGAAAGGCGACAAGGTCGCCGCCCAGGAACTCGATCGATTGAAGGCGGAACAGAAGCAGGCTCTGGCAGCAGCACGTCAGACCGGTGGCGCCGGTACCGGCCAGCACGCGCTCGCCGCCGGCGGAACAGACGCGGTCGCGCCCGCTACAGCCGAAAACGAACGCCCCTCAACCAAGCGCATCCCAGAAGACCGCATGTCGCTCGGCGCTCGCGCGGCGTCTCCGCCTTCCAGATCGAGCGGAGCACCCACGCGCAACTGGCGCGAGCGCCACGACTCTTCGCCCTAGTCAAAAAGCCGCGCCGTTCATCCGATCTTCAGCAGCAATCCGCCGTCGACGGGCAGGAGCACTCCTGTGACGTAACGCGCCTCCTCTGAGGCCAGAAATACGGCTGCATTGGCCACATCCCACGCATTGCCGGCCTCCTCGGTCAGAAGGGGTACCTGCGACGCGCGTTCCTGGCGCACCAGATTGCGCTCCACGCCGCGCTCCTGCACCCGCCGCTCGATGGCCATGGGCGTATCCATGAGACCGGGCAGGATTGCGTTGGCGCGAATGCCGTACTCCGCATTTTCGAGCGCAATGTGCTGCGTCATGGTGTTCACCGCCCCTTTGCTGGTCTTGTAGGTCAGCATCTGCCGGCCGGCGAATGACGAGGTCGACGAAATATTCACGATGGCACCGCACTTCTGCCGGCGCATCACGGGCAGCACATGTTTGCAGGTCATGAACATGCCCTTGAGATTCAGGGTCATCAGCTCATCCCACATGCTGGCTTCAAGATCGGGCGTGTTCTTGTCGCCACGCGACCGGCCGACGTTGTTGTGCAGCACATCGATGCGGCCGTACCGCTGCACGCACGTGTCGGCTATTTTCCGGCAATCCGCCTCTTGCGTGATGTCCGCGGCAAGCACCGTGCCCTTGCCGCCTTTGTCCTGGATGGCCGCAAGTGTCGCCTCAGCCCAACCCTGGTTGTTGTCCACGACGAGAACCGTTGCGCCCTCCTGCGCAAACCGGATGCTCGTGGCGCGCCCGTTGCCGGTCGTCTCGCCAGGCTGCTGACCTCCGCCCACGACAATGGCAATTTTCCCTGCAAGCCTCATGGTCCCTGCTTTATGCTGGTGTGGCGTCGAGACCGGTCATGAGCCGGCCGAGGCATGGTGCACCGTTGGTGCGCGATTGTCGAACCCGTGAGACGCGCGATATGCCAGATAAAAACACAGATCTCTTCCCAAACGGCTGGGCCCAATCCACACGCTATCCCGATCCGGCGATTACCGCGCTCGATCCCCGCTTCGAGAAATACTGGGTGAAGCTCGCGTGCGTCGAACGGCTCGCAACAGGCTGCCGCTGGGCCGAAGGGCCGGTGTGGTTCGGCGATGGCCGCTATCTGCTGTGGAGCGACATTCCCAACAACCGCATCCTGAAATGGGACGAGGAAACCGGCGCGGTCAGCGCCTTCCGCAAGCCGTCCGACTTTGCCAACGGCAACACCCGCGACCGCCAGGGCCGCCTCGTCACCTGCGAGCACGGCGGCCGCCGCATCACGCGCACGGAGTACGACGGCACCATCACGGTCCTGATGGACCGCTACGATGGCAAGCGCCTGAATTCGCCCAACGACGTGGTCGTGAAGTCGGACGGCTCCATCTGGTTCACCGATCCGCCATTCGGTCTCGGCGGCTATTACGAGGGTTACGTCGCCAAGCAGGAACTCGGCCAGAACATCTACCGCTTCGATCCGGAATCGGGCCGCGGCGAGATCGTCGCTGACGATGTGCTCGGTCCCAACGGCCTGTGCTTCTCGCCCGACGAGACCAAGCTCTACGTCGTGGAATCGCGCGCCGCGCCGACGCGCAAGCTGAAGGTCTTCGACGTCGCGAAGAACGGCATGGCGTTGAATAACGGGCGCCTGTTCATTGACTGCGGTCCAGGCGCCGCCGACGGCATGCGCTGCGACACCGACGGCAATCTGTGGTGCGGCTGGGGCATGGGCAAACCCGAGCTCGACGGCGTCATGGTGTTCGCGCCCGACGCCACGCCGATCGGCCGCATCGCGCTGCCCGAGCGCTGCGCCAACCTCTGCTTCGGCGGCAAGCACAGGAACCGGCTGTTCATGGCCGCGAGCCAGTCTCTATATGCGGTTTACGTTCATGCCCAGGGCGTGCCCGGCAGCTGAGAAAGAGCAACCGCATGCAGAACTTTACCCCCATAGGCGGCCTCGTTGGCGGCCTGATGATCGGGTCGGCCGCAGCAGTGTTCCTGTTGCTGGCAGGACGGATATCCGGCATCTCCGGCATTCTCGAAGGCGCGCTGCGGCTGCCATTCGCAGTCACCTGGCGCCACGCCTATCTCCTCGGACTGCCATTGGGGACGTTTCTGATTCTGACGCTTGCGCCGCAAGTGGTCGGCACGCCGGCAATGCCGGCCTCATGGGCCCTGCTCGCGATCGCCGGATTGCTCGTCGGCTTCGGCGCCCGCCTCGGCGGCGGCTGCACCTCCGGCCATGGCGTGTGCGGCATCCCGCGGTTGTCGCCGCGGTCGATCGTGGCGACGTGCGTGTTCATGGCTGTCGCTGCGATCGTCGTATTCCTGACGCGCCACGTATTGCCTCAGGGAAGCGTGTGATGATGATCGCCCTTGCACTGGTGTGTGGAATGATCTTCGGAGCCGGGCTTGCCATATCCGGCATGATCGACCCGCAGAAAATTCTGGCATTTCTCGACATCGGCGGCATTCCGTCCGGCACGTGGGATCCCACGCTAGGCGTGGTCTTTGCATCGGCGCTTGCTCCGATGTTCGTCGCCTACGCCGTGCAGAAGCGCATGGCGCGCCCGCTCCTCGACGTCGATTTCGAGATCCCGGCGCGGCGCGACATCGACGCCCGGCTCGTGACCGGCGCAGCCATTTTCGGCGCCGGTTGGGGCCTTGTCGGACTGTGCCCCGGCCCGGCCCTGGCTGCGCTGACCGCTGCGGGATCGCAGCTCCCGGCTCTCATCCTCTTCATCGCCGCCATGCTCGCCGGCATCTGGCTGTCGACGAAGCTTGCCGGCAAACCCGTCCTCAATCCGGAACACGCGTCGTCCTGACACGGGATCGCTTATCAACCAAGAAACCACGAGGAGGCTTCAATGTCCGATCTGCCGAAATCGATCCGCATCAATGAGGAAGGCCCGCGCGAAGGCTTCCAGATCGAGAAGGGGCCGATCTCCACGGCGCGCAAGATCGAGCTGATCGACAGCCTGTCGCTCACCGGCCTGAAGCAGATCCAATGCGTGTCCTTCGTCAATCCGAAGAACGTGCCCGGCTGGGCCGACGCCGAGGAGGTCAGCAAGGGCTTCAAGAAGCATCCGGGCATCAGCTACACGTGTCTGTGGCTCAACGACAAGGGCCTGATGCGCGGCATTGCGGTCGGCCGCTACGACATCCGCGGCTCCATCTCGCTGACGGCGTCGGAGAAATTCCTCAAGCGCAACCAGAACCGCACGCTCAAGGAAAACTATGCCGCCCAGGCCGGCATGATCCGCCTGTTCAAGGAGAACGGCATCGCCATCGACCGCGCCTCCATGATGGCCGCGTTCGGCTGCAACTTCGAAGGCGACATGCCGACCGATCGCATCCTCGGAATGGTCGCGCAGGTCTTTGAACTCGCCGCCGAGCACGACCTCAAAATCAAGCTGCTGTCGCTGGCCGACACCATGGCCTGGGCCACGCCCGCCACCATCAAGCGCATCGTCGGCGCGGTACGCGGCAAATATCCCGATCTCGAACTTGCGCTGCACCTGCACGACACGCGCGGCATGGGCATCGCCAATGCCTATGCCGGCCTCGAGATGGGCGTTGCCATCTACGACGCGGCAGTAGCCGGACTCGGCGGCTGTCCGTTCGCTGCGCACAAGAGCGCTGCCGGCAACGTCTGCACCGAGGATCTCGTGTTCATGGGCGAAGAGATGGGCATCGATACCGGCGTCGACCTGCGCAAGCTCATCGAGACCGCCATCCTCGCCGAGGACATCGT
>JBKKCB010000036.1:0-8644 GCA_046713545.1 Hyphomicrobiaceae bacterium
GCGTCCGAGGCGCGCATGAGCCCCTCGACGTTTCACCAGCATTTCAAGGCCGTGACCTCCATGAGCCCTCTGCAGTATCAAAAGCAGATGCGCCTGCAGGAGGCACGCCGGCTGATCCTGTCGCAATCGCATGATGCGGCGACCGCAGGCCACACCGTCGGCTATGAAAGTCCATCCCAGTTCAATCGCGAGTACCGGCGTTGTTCGGCGCGCCGCCGGGTCGCGACATCGCCCGTTTGCGCAACTCACCCTTGGCCCTGCAGGTGCTTTAGCGCGCAAGCTTCGGCCTTGAACCGGGCGCCCTTTCCGAAGAACAATGCTTGGTGAAGCGTCTGCAATGCGCAGCCGGGTGGAGGAGGCATTTCAATGAAAGAACGCAATCTCGCGAAGTCCGGCCTGCGCGTGTCGCTGGTCGGGCTCGGCTGCAACAACTTCGGCGGCCGCATCGACCTCGAAGCCTCGCGCCGCGTGGTGCATCGGGCGCTCGACACCGGCATCACGCTGCTCGACACGGCCGACATCTATGGCGAGCTCGGCGGCTCGGAGACCTGCCTCGGCCAGATCCTGGGTGACCGGCGCAAGGACATCATCTTGGCCAGCAAATTCGGCATGGCGATGGACAAGGAGGGCAAGCTGATCGGCGGGTCGCGGCGCTACATGATGCGCGCGGTCGAGGACAGCCTGAAGCGGTTGCGCACGGACTGGATCGATCTCTATCAGCTGCACCAGCCCGACCCGCTGACGCCGCTGGAGGAAACGCTGCGCGGCCTCGACGATCTCGTGAAACAGGGCAAGGTGCGCTACATCGGCTGCTCCAATCTGGCGGCCTGGCAGGTGGCGCTGTCGCAGGAAACGTCGGCGCGCCTCAATCTCAATTCGTTCGTCTCGTGCCAGGACGAGTACAGCCTGCTGGTGCGCAACGTGGTCGAGGGGCAGCTCGATGCCGCCATGAAGCACTACGGCATGAGCCTGCTGCCGTTCTTCCCGCTGGCGTCGGGCATGCTGACGGGCAAGTACAAGCGCAACGCGCCAATGCCGCAGGGCGCGCGCCTCACCCACACGCAACGGCTCGCAGAGCGTTACGTCACGGACTCCAACTGGCCGATCGTGGAGCAGCTGCAAGCGTTCGCGGAGCAGCGCGGACATACGCTGCTCGAGCTGGCGTTCAGTTGGCTCGCGGCGCGGCCTGCCGTGGCGAGCGTCATCGCCGGCGCCACCAAGCCCGAGCAGATCGACGGCAACATCAAGGCCGTGGATTGGGCGCTGACGCCGGAAGAGATCGCGGAGATCGACAAGATCACGAAGAAGTAGCAGCTGCCATGGCAAAGCAGCGCGTGGCTTTGATCGGACTTGGCATGGCGGTCACCCCCCATGCCAAGAGCCTGCTCGACCTCAAGGATCGCGTCGATGTCGTGGCCTGGAGCCCCAGCGCGCAGCGGCGCCAGTCCTTCGGGAAGAGCTATCCGTTTGCGTTCGCCGACGGTCTGGATGCCCTGCTCGCAGATCCGAAGCTCGATGCTGTCGCCATCCTGTCGCCGCCCAATACGCACCTCGATCTGGTGCAGAAAGCCGCGGCGGCGGGCAAACACATCCTGCTGGAGAAGCCGCTGGAGATTTCCACGGCACGGGCCGAGACGCTGGTCGCGTGCGCCGCGCAGGCCGGCGTGACGCTCGGCGTGGTGCTGCAGCATCGCTTCCGGCCGGCGGGCGAGCGCCTCAAGACCATCATCGACGAGGGCACCCTCGGTGCGCTCGTGAACTGCTCCACGTCGATCCGCCTGTGGCGGCCGCAGAGCTACTACGACGAGCCGGGTCGCGGCGTGCGCGCGCGCGACGGCGGCGGCGTGCTGATGACGCAGGGCATCCACACGCTCGACCTGATGCTGTCGCTTGCCGGTCCCATCGCGGAGGTGAGCGGCTACGCCATGACCTCGCCCGTGCATCGCATGGAGACCGAGGACATGGTTGCGGCCGCCGTCCGGTATGCGAACGGCGCGCTCGGCGTTATCGATGCAACGACGGCGGCATTTCCGGGCTTTGCCGAGCGCATCGAACTGGTGGGCGAGAAGGGCACGGCCTCGCTCGCCGGCACATCACTTCTTGTGCAATGGCAGGACGGAACGCGCGAGGAGCACGTTGCCGATGGCTCGGCCGGCGGCACGGGCGCCGATCCCATGGCCTTCCCGCACGACTATCATCGCAGCGTGTGGACCGACTTTCTCGATGCCATTGCCACGGGGCGGCAGCCGCGCGTGACCGGCGCGGAAGCCCTGAAGGTGCATCGTTTGATCGATGCACTTCTGCTGGCAGCAAAAAGCGGAACACCCGTCCAAGTGAGCACCCGTTAGCTGCGCTTGGGGTCGCCCTTGAACGGTGGGTCGCGATCGAGCACCTCGGCAATCCTTTGCGGATCGACGTCGATCTTCACGCCGGCGCGCTCGGTCTGCAGCATCATGGGTGAGCGCGAGTCCTTCTGGTCCCACCCGCGATTGAGGGCTTCGGTCATCTCCGCCATCGCCATGTTGGCCAGGCGCATCGGCACGCCGACCTCGCGACCGAGTTGCGTCGCCAAGGACATGTCCTTGTGCGCCAGGCGCAAGGCGAAAGCCGGCGGTTCGTATGTGTTGACGAGGAACTGATCGATCAGGCCGTCGAACGTGCGGCGCCGGCCGCCTTCACCTCCACGCACCGCTTCCCACAGCGCCAGCGGTTCGACACCGGCCTTGACGCCCATCGTGAACACCTCGGCGAGTGCCGTCTGCACCGCATAACCCGCGCAGTTATGGACGAGCTTGGCCACCGAGCCCGCGCCGATCGCGCCGATATAGCGTGCCTGATCGCCGATGGCGTCCAGGAGAGGCTTGTGCTTGTCGAAGACTTCCTTGTCGCCGCCGACCCAGATCGCGAGCTTGCCGGAGCGCGCACCCGTCGGACCGCCGCTCACGGGCGCGTCCAGCATGTGTACGCCCTTCTCGGCATAGATGCCGTGAATCTTGCGCACGAGCGTCGGCGAATTGGTCGAGAGGTCGAACACCGCGCTTCCGGGTTTCAAACCGCCAGACAGCCCGTTGGGGCCGAGCGCCACCGCTTCAACGTCCGGCGGTCCGGGCAACGACAGGAACACCACGTCGCACAGCTTCGCCAGATCGGCCGCGCTATCGGCCCATCGGGCGCCCGCGGCGACGTGACGATCCGCCGACTCCCGGCGCACATCATGCACAACGAGCTTATATCCCGCCGCTTGCAGGTTGGCGGCCATGCTGGCGCCCATGGTCCCCAACCCGACAAATCCCACTTGCATCTCGATCTCCGATACTTGAGCAGCCGCGCTTAGTCGCGCGTCTCGAATACATCCTTGGCCACAAGCGAAGCCGACATCGAGCAGGGCCAGCCCGCATAGAACGCCAGGTGCGTGATGAGCTCGCCGATTTCTTCCTTGGTCACGCCATTGTCGAGCGCACGGCCGAGGTGGCCCGTGAGCTGCTCCGTGCGATTGAGCGCCACGAGCGTCGCCACCGTGATGAGGCTGCGGTCGCGCTTCGACAGGCCGGGACGCTCCCACACGTCGCCGAACAGGACCTTCTCGGTCAGATCGATGAGCTTGGGCGCAATCTTGCGGACCGTTTCGCGCGCGGGATTTGGAGGCGTTTTTGCCATGTCAGATGCTCTCTGCTTTTGGGGGTTAAGCGCGGGTGAAATTGAAACGCTCTATTCGCGGTAGGACGGGTCCTTGCGGTCGAGCATGCGCAGCAGACCATGCCACTCGAGCAATCCATAGGGACGCACGGCCTTGGGACTGTACATGGCCACCGATTTGTCGACGATCTCGTCGGCAATCATGTTGAGCTCGGTGTTGCAGGCCATGGCCGCGAGCTGCGCCTGGCACGACCGCTCCAGGCCATACATGCGGTTGAAGGTCTCCTGGACGCTCGGCCCCACGGTTAGCAGGCCATGATTGCGCAGGATCATCACGTCGTAACCGCCGAGGTGCTCAGCAAGCTTCTCACGCTCGGACGGGTCGCGTTCGGGACCGTTGAAGTCATGGTAGGCAAGGCGGGAATAGAAGCGATGCGACGTCTGGGTCAACGGCAGGAGGCCGCACTTCAGCGATGAAACGGCCATGCCCGCGATCGTGTGCGTGTGCATCACGGCCATCGCATCCAAGCGCGCCTTGTAAATGGCGCTGTGAATGACGAAGCCGGCCGCATGCAGGCCATAGCCCAGCTCCAGCTCGGGCTTGTAGACGACGTTGCCCGCCAGATCGACCTTGAGAAAGCACGACGCCGTCATTTCATGGAACAGCAGGCCGTGAGGATTGAGCAGGAAATGATTGGGCTCATCGGGCACACGCGCGCTGATGTGCGTGTAGATCATGTCCGACATGCCGTAGTGGTCGCAGAGCCGATAACAGGCCGCGAGATTGACGCGTGCCTCCCACTCAGCGGCAGAGACCGACTGGTGGACGGGCTTCACCTTGAGGACGGACACATTGCTCATCGTTTCCTCCGCCGTTACGGCCGCCCGCGCTTGTGCGCAAGAGTCACAGCCGCAGCCGTTCCCATCAGGCCTGCATCAATGCAGAACCGGGCCTTTCAGGAAGCTGTTGCGATCAGCCGAGGTTACACCCAGTTCGAAAGCGCTGCCATCGCGAAAGATCATCATGGGAATGTCCGCGCCGGCGGGTCCGACCGACCAGATGGTCCGGAACAATCCCGACAGGGTCGTCACCTCGTTGCCCTTGATGGAAAGGACGATGTCGCCCGGCCGCAGATCCGCCTCATGTGCCGGACCACGGCTGGCCAAGCCGGTAATGACGATGCGGTTGCCGATCTCGCTGGCATAGAACCCGAGCCACGGGCGTGGCGGACGCTTGGCTCTGCCCTGGGTCAGGAGATCATCGAGGATCGGCTTCACGAGGTTGATCGGCACGATCATGTTGAGATTGGCCGGGCGCGCCGATTCCCGCACCTGATGCTGGACCTGCAAGGATCCGATCCCAAGCAGATCGCCGCCGGGTCCGATGAGCGCCGTGCCGCCCCAATGCGGATGCCCGGGCGCCGTGAAGATGGCTTCGTCGAGAAGATATTCCCAGTAACCGGCAAATTCCTGCTTGGCGACGACGCGCGCGGCAATCGCACCCTGCCGGCCCCCTGCGCCCGCCACGACCACTTCCTCACTGACCTTCACGCTGTCGGAATCGCCCAAGGGCAGGCACGCGACATCGAGACGGGCAAGGGCCTGCACCAAGCCGAAACCGGTCACCTGATCGAAACCGATGACGTGTCCCGGCACAACGCGATCGCCAAGGCTGAGCCATACCATCTCCGCCTCGGTGACGAGATAACCGATCGTGAGAACGACACCGTTATTGCGGATCAGCACGCCATTGCCGAGCCGTTCCGTACCGAGGGTGTCGGCCGTGAAAGCGTCGGGCGGCACGATGGACCTGACACCCACGACCGAAGCGAGGGTCTCATCGAGGTCGTAGTCGTAGTCCTCGGGATTGACAGTCATGAGACGCCGACCTTTCAAGCAAGATCCAGTCTTCGATTGCAGTGCCGGCTTTGCTTACGCGCGAGGCCGTCGCGCGCGCAAGAGCGTATCGTGACGGTGCAGTTCGACGAATTTTAGTTGAGCTGCCGGCTTGAGACCAGCCACCACTGTGCTTACGGCGCGCGCCGGGTTGGCTGCGTCGATCAGACGGCCAACTCCTTGAAATGGTTCCACGCCTTGACACAGCGCATGGCTCGTCACGATACTCGCAACCTCGAGTTGCCATTCCCCGCAACGGCAGCGATACAAGACGATGGCACCCGCAACGGGTGTTGGGCCCGGCACCCCTAGGCTAAAGCGCACGCCCGGAAAGGAAACGCATTATGAGCAAGACCCTGAGAGGGGCCGATATCGTTGCGCGGTCACTGGAGCAACTGGGGACGTCGAAGATTTTCACGCTGTCCGGCAACCACATCATGTCGCTGTTCGATGCGGCGCTGGATACCAAGCTCGAGCTCATCCATGTCCGTCATGAAGCCGCGACCGTGCATATGGCCGATGCGTGGGGTCGGCTCACGGGTGAGGCCGGCATCGCCATGGTGACGGGCGGCCCGGGGCACGCCAATGCCGTCGGCGCGCTGTACACGGCGCTCGCCGCGGAATCGCCCATGGTCCTCTTGTCCGGCCACGCCATGACGAACGAACTGGGACGCGGCGGGTTCCAGGAGATCCGCCAGGCGGACATGGCGGCGCCCGTCACCAAGGCGTCATGGACGTCGACATCGGCTGCGAACCTCGGGCGCGATATGGCCGAGGCCATGCGCATCGCCACGACCGGCCGCCCCGGGCCGGTGCATGTCAGCCTGCCATCCGACCTGCTGGATGAGAATGTCGAGGCCAACGCCATTGCCTGGCCCGATGCGAAATCTCCCGCCCGCGCGGTGGCGCTCGCCGACGCCGCTGCGGACGCCATTCTCGATGCGGTTGCCGCAGCGAAACGGCCGCTGCTTTTGGCCGGCCCGCAGCTGGCGCACGCCGGAGGTCGTGCGCGCGTTGCGAAGCTCGAAGCCGCGACCGGTGCACCGGCGGTCATCATGGAAAGCGTGCGCGGACTGCGGGACGCGACGCTCGGCACCTATGCCGATGTTCTGCGGCGCGCCGATCTCGTCGTGCTGCTGGGCAAGGCGCTCGATTTCACGCTGCACTGGGGCGCGGAGTCGGCGCTCGACCCCGCATGCCGCCTCATCGTCGTCGACCCGGAGGGCGTCATCGTCGATCGCGCCGTGAAGGAGAAAGGCGCTTCGATTGCGCTCGCGTGCGTCGCCGATACGATGCCGGCCATCGAGGCGATGATCCAGCGGTCGGCAAAGCGGTCGCCGCGCGATCGGGGCTGGCACGCCGAGGTCCACGCCGCCATCGACAATCGCCCGAAGGCATGGGCGGAGCTCAAATCGCAGACCCCCGGCAAGCTGCATCCGGCCGAGGTGTTTCGCGCGTTACGTCCGATCGCCGACCGCGATCCCGATACGGTGCTCATTTGCGATGGCGGTGAATTTTCGCAGTGGGGTCAGGCCATGCTCAAGGCCGAGCGCCGCCTCATCAACGGCGTTGCCGGGGCGATTGGATCTGCGCTTCCGTTCGCGATTGCGGCGCGCAGCTACGAGAGGACGGCACCCGTCATCGCCGTGCTGGGCGATGGCACGTTCGGCTTCCACATGACGGAGTTCGACACGGCCGTGCGCCACAACCTGCCGTTCGTCGCGGTGGTGGGAACCGATGCCTCCTGGAATGCGGAGAGCCAGATCCAGCTGCGCGACTACGGCCGCGATCGCATGCACGGCTGCGCCCTGCTGCCGACGCGCTACGACCAGGTCGTGACTGCGCTCGGCGGATACGGCGAGATGGTCGACAAGGCGGAGAACCTGCCCGGCGCCATCGAGCGCGCCATCGCCAGCGGCAAGCCGGCGTGTATCAACGTCATGACGGAAAGCATCGCCGCACCGGCGTATCGGTAAGAAGTTATCCCCGCCTCGCGTGCGTGCCGCATGATGTGTGCACTCCGCTCGATCGAGGGTGGCACGCTTCTGCAGGGCGTGGCTCTTGGGAAACGTGCCGGGCGGAGGCAGGCTGCCGGAAGAGGCGACGCATAGCGATCACCGAGACCGGATCAACGAGCGAAACGGACCGCGCTGTCATCCTGGACAGACGGCAGCCTGTGCAGGGCGGCGATGGTATCGCCCCGAAGACCTGATTGAGTGGTCCACTGGGCGCACGCTGCCCTGCAACCCCTCACTGTTTTCATCACTCCGGGCCGAGAGGCCGCGGGGGTGACGGTGTTTGCGAATGTCGCGCTTGCGGATTTTCATCCATCCCCTCCTCTTGCGTTCCCGACCTGCGCACCACGTGCGCAGAGCCGGGATCTTCCACGCTGGCGTCACGTGTACCGTGCGTGCTTCCCATCTGACGGGGAAGGCCCCGGCTCGGCGCGTCGAAGCCGCGCCGTCCGGGGACGCAGGCGGTGAAGGTTGACGTGGCGACGCATGCCAGCACCTGCCGCTGGACTCGTTCCAGACCTTTCCATAGAACTCGCGGCTCTACGCCGCGCATCCTTGAAGTGCGAACAACCCCTCCGTATCTGACGGGACCATGACCGAGACAACCATTCCCACCGCCCTGCGTCCGTTGCGCCCCATCCCCCAGCTCATTTTCGGCTCCCGGTGGCTGCAGCTTCCGCTTTATCTGGGCCTCATTGTCGCCCAGGGCGTTTATGTCATCCTGTTCCTGAAAGAGCTGTGGCACCTGATCCTGCATGCGGCTTCGGTGTCGGAACAGCAGATCATGCTGATCGTGCTCGGCCTGATCGATGTCGTCATGATCTCGAACCTGCTGGTGATGGTCATCGTCGGCGGATACGAGACGTTCGTGTCACGGCTGCGCCTGCAGGGGCATCCCGACCAGCCCGAATGGCTCGATCATGTCAACGCCAGTGTCCTCAAGATCAAGCTGGCGATGGCCATCATCGGCATCTCCTCCATCCACCTGCTCAGGACGTTCATCGAAGCGGGCAATCTCGGCAAGCCGGCGTCGACCTACACGGAAGCCGGAATCATGTGGCAGACCATCATCCACATCACCTTCATCCTGTCGGCGG
>JBKKCB010000037.1:0-10043 GCA_046713545.1 Hyphomicrobiaceae bacterium
TGGGACCTGCCGACGCGGCTGTTCCACTGGCTGCTCGCGCTGCTGATACTCACCGCCTACCTCACGCGCAAAAACACCGACGATCTCGCCTGGCACACCTGGACCGGCTACGCGATCCTCATCCTGATCGTCTTCCGCATCCTGTGGGGCTTTGCCGGCAGCTCGACGTCGCGCTTTTCCTCGTTTCTGTATGCGCCGTTGACCAGCGTTCGCTATGCCCTGGATTTTGTCCTGCGGCGGCCGGGCCGGTTTCTCGGCCACAACCCCCTGGGCAGCATCGCCGTCTTGGTCATGCTGGGCCTCGTCGCGGCGCAGGGCGTGCTCGGCCTGTTCTCCTACGACGACCACGACTCCATCGACGGCGGCCCGCTCTCCGGCCGCATCAGCGAGGGCCTGATGGCAACGCTCACCGCCTGGCACATCTGGTTGTTCTATATCCTGCTCTACGTCATCATCGCGCACATCATGGCCAACGTGCTCTACATCCTTTGGAAGCGCGAGAATCTGATCGGGCCGATGATCACCGGCAAGAAGCGGGCGGCGCCGTTCGAGGACGCGGTCGCGGTGCAGATCGCTCCCGCCTGGCGCGCGCTCGTCTGCCTCGTGCTCGCCGTCGCCATTGTCATCGGTGGGATCATGCTCGCCGGCGGCAAACCCTTTTGAGCGCGAAGCCTGTCGGGGGAGGGCGCGGCATGAGACGAGTGGGGGTTTGCGCGCTGGCAGCTCTTGCGGTCGCGTGGATGCATCTCCGCGCGAACGCTGAGCAGTCGATCCCGATCCCAAGCGACCCTGTTGCCGCCAAGGCCTTCGCTGTCCTGGAGCGCCACTGCGCGCGGTGTCATCAGGAGGGCCGCCTGACACGCCCGGCCGCTGCCGCCAATTTCCGCAATATCCTGCACCTCGACCAGCTCGTCCTCGATCCGCGCTACGTGCGGCCCGGCAATCCGGACGGCTCCCGCGTGTGGACGCACATGATGCGCCGCCTGATGCCGTATGACGTGTTTCAGCAGCACGACGGCGGCGCCGCGCCCAGCGCCGAGGACATTCTGGCCGTGCGCGACTGGATCGAGCAGCCCCCGTCGCAGCCGCCCCGCGCCTATGCCGGCAAGCGCCGCAAGCGCAGCAACGTCACGCGCAATCTGCGCCGGACCGGCGACGACGAACTCGCCCTGGAAACGGACAAGGACGCCTATGCCCGCGGCGATCCGCTCACCCTGCGCGTGCGCAGCCGCTCGGACTGTCAGCTCACGCTCGTCAGCATCGATGCTCGCGGACGCGGCACGGTTCTTTTTCCCAACGACTTCGAGCCTGCCCACCGGCTTGTCGCCGGTGAGGAGATCAAAGTGCCACGCGCGGACGCAGGCTACCTGCTGCGCTTGAACGAGCCAGGCCGCGAGCGTGTCGTCGCGCTCTGCAATACGGCAACGTCAGGTGCCGTCGACGGTATCCGCCACGATTTCGAGCGTCAGCGCTTCACCGATCTGGGCGACTATCGCGCGTTTCTGGCGCGCGCGATCGCAGCCCCGGCCATCGAGCCGCCGCACGTGCACAAGCCGGTGGAGACCGTACGCCGCGGCCGGCGCCGGGTGGTCCGATCCCGGCCGAGCGTGCCGCCGCCGGAGCCGCGCGCCGATCCGGCCAAGGTCCTGCGGACGGGTGTCGTTGTGGAGGTGCGATAGCCATGTGGCTGACCAAGTATCTCTGGCGCGCGATGATGACGGCTGCGCTGGTTGCCGGCATGGCCGCTTCGGCGATGGCGCAGCCGGCCGAAGTCTATTGCGCCGTTGCCGACAGCAATCTCACCTTGAAGCTGCTGGCCACGGTGCAGCCGCGCGGCGGGCAGGGGGCGCTCCCCGGATCGCTCAAGGGCTCGCTCGATATCCACCACCAGAAGGTTCCGCGCGAGCGCCGATCCCAGTCGCTCGACGGCCGCAGCTTCGTGCAATTCTGGAACTACGGCACCGAATTGAAGCTGCGGCTGTTCATCGAAGCGGGGGAGGGCACGGTCGACGCCATCATCGAAACCAAAGCCCGCCCCGGGACGGAGGGAGACTACGCCGGGAATTTCCCGCTCGAAACGTCCGATGGCGTGCGCGTCACCGGCCGCGTCGAATGCTCTCGTTCCTAGATGATCTGCCTCGTGCCATCCACCCCGTCGTAGATGGCCGCCTGCGCGGCCATGACGTTTTTTGGGAGGCGAGGAGTGTGTCAAGATGCAATCCAGCCCGCATATGATTCCGGCCAAGGTGTAAAACCACGAGCGCACATCAGGCGTCAAGCTTGACGGCTTGAATGGGAGACTCTCCCCAAGCGTCATGGCCGCGCAGACGGCCATCCACGCGCCGATCAGTCTCAGGTCGGAGATACCTCCGTCGAAGCGCGGATCGCACTCTAACCGCTGCAATTGCCGAAATCGGGTGCTAGAATTTGCCCCTGGGGCGCTGGCCCCGCCAGGGATGTCATCAACAACAAGCAACAGCACGGGTGGAGAGCGCATATGGCTGCCGCAACAATCACTGCAAAAAATCCGGCGCGCGAGCGCCTGCAAAAGGGCGAGCTGGCGCTGGGCGTAGGCTTGAGGCAAGCACGCACCGTCGACATCGCCCCGATCCTCAAGTCCTGCGGCTACGACTGGCTCTTCATCGATCTCGAGCACAACTCCATGACGCTCGACATGGCCGTGCAGATCTCGGTCGCGGCCAACGCCACCGGCATCTCGCCCATCGTGCGCGTGCCGCACGGCCAATACGATATGGCCACCCGCGCGCTCGACGGCGGCGCCTTCGGCATCGTCATGCCCCACGTCGACACGGCCGAGGAAGCCCGCGTCATCGCCGATCGGCTGCGCTACCCGCCCGTCGGCCACCGCTCCATCGGCGGACTGATGCCGCAGCTCGGCTTTCCCGCCATGGCGCCTGCGGAATCCACCAAGCTCGTGAACGACAACCTGCTCATCGTCGTCATGCTGGAGACGCCGACCGCCATCAAGAACGCCGATGCCATCGCTGCCGTGCCCGGCATCGACGTGCTGCTGATCGGCGCCAGCGACCTGACGCTGGAGATGGGCATTCCCGGCCAGCTCCTGCACCCCGATCTCGTCAAGGCCTACGAGACCGCCGCGGCCGCCTGCAAGAAGCACGGCAAGTGGCTCGGCATGGGCGGCGTCTACAACGACGAGGGCCAGGCCAAGTACGTCAGCATCGGCGCACGCATGATCCTCGCCAGCAGCGACATGACGTTCCTGATCCAGGCCGCGACCTCACGCGCCGACACCCTGCGGAAGCTGAAGTGATCGCGGGGCGTTGGATTGGCTTTGGCCTTTGGTGGAGGGCGACGTCGCCACCATCGGGATCGTCGCCATGTCGAGCGCTCGCAGAGCCTCGGGTTTTCGTGGGTGGTATCGTGTTTCTTGGTTCCCCTCTCCCCACCGGGGAGAGGGCTGTTCGCCATGACTTACGAGCGCCCCCTAACGGCCATTAGTCACTCGGTCCCGGCGCCGAGTAAGTCATTTCGGCGAACAGGGTGAGGGGGACACGATCGCCGCCTGTAACACCCTCACCCTTCGCGCCTAAGGTTTGCTCGGGCCATTCTACTGCGTGCGATGATTGAGACCACGGCAGCGCTCTCTCACGGCCCTCGCAAATCCAAGGCGCGAAGCCCTCTCCCTCAAGAGAGAGGGGACCCGAGGTCAAGGCATGCACCGAGAACAACATCAATTGAGAAGAACAACGCGATGATCATGAGCGGTGTCAACTGATGGGTGCGGTTGCGCTCGGCATCATCGCCGTCACCATCCTGGCCACGTCGTTCCTGTCCGGCATCTTCGGCATGGCCGGCGGGCTCATCCTGCTCGGCGTGCTGCTGATCTGGCTCGACGTCGCCCCGGCCATGGTGCTGTTCGGCACGATCCAGACCGCCGCCAACGGCTGGCGCGCCACGCTGTGGCGGCGGCACGTGCACTGGTCCATCATCTGGCGCTACCTCATCGGCGCGTGCGCGGCCTTCGCCGTCATGCGCGCCATCGCGTTCGTGCCGGACAAGGCCATGCTCTATCTCGGCCTTGGCCTCATCCCCTTCGCAGCCTACGCGCTGCCGAAAGCGCTCACGCCCGACATCACCCGCCCATGGGGACCCTACATCTGCGGTTTCGTCATTCTGTTGCTGCAACTCCTCGCCGGCGCCACCGGGCACATCCTCGACATCTTCTTCCAGAAGAGCGCGCTCGACCGCCGTGCCATCGTCGGCACCAAGGCCGTCACGCAGACCACCGGCCACCTGATGCGCATCGCCTACTTCGGCTCGTTCGCCAGCGCCTACGATGCCTCGATCCCCGGCTGGGCCTATGGCGGCGCGCTGCTGCTGGCCGTTGCCGGCACAACGCTCGCGGGCTTCGTGCTCGAGCGCATGACGGACCTGAACTTCCGTACCTGGAGCCGCCGCGTCACCATTGCCATCAGCCTCGTCTATCTCACGCGCGGGCTTTGGCTTCTCGTCTATCCGGAACAATGACCGCGCCCGACAAAAGCCCGTTTGCGCGGGCATGATTCGGAACCATCAATCGCTATCCGGCGTTCAGTATCCGGGTTCACATGAGCAAATTGGGTGTCCGCATTTCTCGATGGTCGCTCTTTCTATCGCTCGCCGTAAAGGCCGGGCTCGCCATATGGGTTCTGTTCGCTCTCCTCGGTGAGCCGACCGGAAGCGTGGCGCTGCCCGCACCTGCGGCCGAAGCCCTGCGCACACCAAGCGCCGTCGAGCCGGCGAAAGAAACCCGCCGCCAGCGCCGTGACCGCCAGCGTCGCGAACGCCTTCAGCGCGAGGAGGAAGCCGCCCGCGCCGCCGAGAAGGCCGAGGCCGCCGAGAAGGAAGCCGCCGAAAAAGAGGCCGCAGCCCGAGAAGCTGCCGCCAAAGAGGCTGCTGCCAAGGAAGCCGCCGCGCAGGAAGCGGCGGCGCTGGAGGCAACCAAACGCAGGTCGGATCAATCCATCGCCGGCGAGCCGATCGGCAAAAACGCCTTCGACGTTCCCGCGCCGCCCAAGGGCAAGGCGCGCACCGATCCCGGCAAGGGCACGGCGTCCAACACAATTCCGGCGCCGTCCGAGCCTGCACCCGAGCCCGACAGGTGGTCCGATCAGGAGATCATCGCCGCGCTCGAGGAGTGCATGACCCTCCTCGCCCCCATCGCCGCGCACATCGACGTGTCCAAGCCCATCCGCAGCGGCCAGTGCGGTGCGCCCGCTGTCGTGCTGCTGAAACGCGTCGGCGTCTCCTCGCCCGTCGAGATCAGCCCGCCCGCCACGCTCAACTGCCGCATGGTGGCCAAGCTGCACGAGTGGGTCG
This sequence comes from Hyphomicrobiaceae bacterium, assembly GCA_046713545.1. GTDB lineage: Bacteria > Pseudomonadota > Alphaproteobacteria > Rhizobiales > Hyphomicrobiaceae > CADEFX01. The sequence goes on from JBKKCB010000037.1 coordinate 5,341, forward strand.
AAACCAGCCTGCAGCCGGCCGCCCGCGAGACGTTCAACGCGCCGGTCCGCCGCCTCGTCAGCGCATCGGGCTACACCTGCCGCAACCGCTATGGCTCGAGCGTCACGAAAATCAGCGAGCACGCCTTCGCCAACGCGCTCGACATTTCCGCCATCGTCACCGCCGACGGCCGCTCCATCGACGTGCTGGGCCACTGGGGCAAGACCGAGCGCGACCTGCGCGCCATCGCCCAGGCCAAGGCCGAAGCCGAGCGCCAGGCCAAGGCCGCAGCCGCCGCCGAGAAGGCGGCCAAGTCAGGCAAGGCCGTAGAGCCAGAACCCGCCGATCCGAAAAAGGCGAAAGCTGACGGCAAAGACGGTCCAGCGGCGCGCGATCCGTCATCCAAGCAAGGACGCAACGAGCCTGCGGCCAAGGACGCCGAGGCCGTCGAAGGCGAGCCGACCCCGCGCGGCGACCCCAGGCAGAAGGACGCGCGGCGTCAGCCGCCGATCGCATCCGTCGAGCGCCGCGGGCTTGGCCGGCCGGACGTGCTTCCTGTTCCCGGCAGCGTTGCTGGCGATGACGTCGTCACCAAGGAAGGCGCGTTCCTGCGCCGCCTTCACCGCGGCGCGTGCGGGATCTTCGGCACGGTGCTTGGCCCCGAGGCCAACGAGGCCCACCGCAACCATTTCCACTTCGACCTTGCGCCCCGCCGCCGCAGCGCGTTCTGCGAGTAGGGGCGATCTAAAACGTCAGCGAAACATCTGCCATCGCGTGGTTTAGAAGCCCGCGCTTCAGCAGGCGCGTCGTCCCGGCAACGGTCCCCCGCTCACAACGTAAACTCCGGCAGAGATGGAGAGGATGGCCATCCAGTCCATCGGTGTGGGCCACTCGCCAAGGATCGGGATGGCCATGAGGGCGGTCATCGCTGGGCACAAAGCAGCGAACGCGGCCCCGCTCGAGGCGCCAAGGATGCTGACGGCGCGCCCGTAAAGGACAAGTGAAATGATGGCTGTCAGGAGCCCCTGCACGATGGCTTGAAGAGCGATATCACCCCATGAAGCCTTGCTGAGACTCGCCCCAGCGATGAACAGGTAGACGGGGACGTAGAGTAACAAGGCGCCGACGGCGGCTATGGCAGCAGCGTGCAGTCCATCGAGCCGCGCGCCACGCATCGCCACCGTGTAGCAGGCCCAGGCCAAGCCGGAGCCGAGAAACAAAGCGTGCCCGATAGTCTGCAAACCGATGGCGCCCCCCGTGCCCCAAGCAATGGCAATGACGCCAGGTAGGATCAGGGCGAAGCCAATCTTTTTCGTGGTGCTGAATTCTTCTCGCAGGATAGCTGCCGCAAGAAGCGCGACCATCAATGGCATTACCCCCGGAAAGAGAGCCCCTGCATGTGCCGCAGGCGCGAACAGCAGGCCGGCATTCGCAAGCAGGACAGGCGCGCCTCCCCCGAGCACGATCGCCGCCAATCCGATCCAACCGAGGCGTTCGATGCCGAGGCCCTTCCTCAGCACGTAGGGCAGCAGAAGCAATCCGGCCACGCCGAAACGAAGCGCCGCAATGTCCCATGGTGTGAGGCTCGTCCGGAGGCCGAGGCGCGCCACGACGATCCATCCGGACCAGATGCTGACCGCAGCAAGGCCATAGAGGGCACCGCGCGTGTAGTCTGCAGCCGTGCGCGTATCCATGGCCACCTCGGCGTAGCTCACCCAGTGAGGAGTGCTCGGCGTTGTAATTTGCATGTAACCTATATAAACTATTTTACAGGTTATGCTATCGATAGGCGGCGCATGAGACAAGAGCGAGAATGAGCGATCGTGCTGATCCCTTCGAGTGGAGTGGCGGCCATCCCGCACTCGACTTCGTGAACACGCTGGACGAGCGGCCCTCGGAGTCGCCCATCGAGAACCTTGCGACGTATCGTGATCTGGTGCGGTTCGCCGAGTTGGCGGGACTCGTCGAGCCCTCCATCGCCGCGCGGCTCACGCGCCTCGATTGCACGCGTACCGTGAAACGCGCCCGCAAGCTGCGCGAGCATCTGCATGATGTCTTGGTGGCGGCACACTCAGGACACCCTGCGCGGCAGCCGGATCTGGAGGCGATAACGGCTGCTATTCAGGCAGCGCATGCGGCTCAGGCACTGGTGACATCACCCGCTTCGAGGCTCGCCCGTCGCATCTGGTTGCCCCCATTGCTGCCCGATATCCCGCTGCATGCTTGTTCGCTCGCTATCGAGCGTCTGCTTGTCGATGAAGACCGCAAAAGGATTCGCAAATGCGGAGCCTCCGACTGCGATGTCTTTTATGTCGACGTCAGCAAGGCTCGGCGTCGTCAATGGTGCAGCATGAAGGGTTGCGGAAACCGCGAAAAGCAGAGGCGTTGGCGCTCCGCAGCGCAATAGCGTGAGTCTAGGACGGTCCTATCGATCCTGGCAGTTCCGCCGCAACGCATTTCGCGAGCAGACGGCGGCACCCGGTCGCGGCCTTGCCCTCCAACAAGCACGCTGCGCTGGTTGCGCACGCCTTGCACCGGGTCCACCCTGCCGGCCATCGATCGTCACCAGAGGTATCCATGTCCAACGTCGCGCTGCCGGCTGCCGTCGCGCCCATTGTGCTGCTTGCGATCTCCAATGTTTTCATGACCTTCGCCTGGTACGGTCATCTCAATTACAAAAGCTGGCCGCTGTGGGTTGCGGTGCTCGCGAGCTGGGGCATTGCGTTCGTGGAATATTGCTTCGCCGTGCCCGCCAATCGCCTGGGACACGCGGTCTATTCGGCAGCCCAGCTCAAAACCATGCAGGAAGTCATCACCCTCATCGTGTTTGCGATTTTCTCAGTCGTGGTTCTCAAGGAAGCGCTCACGATCAATCATGCCATCGGCTTCGCGCTGATCGTAGCGGGGCGTTCTTCGTGTTTCACGGTCCGATCGGCTGACGTCAGGCACACGTCCTGCTGATGTTGCCGACGCATATCAGCCTGCGCGGGTTTCCAGAAATGCCGGAACAAAGCGACTTGCAGGCAGCTCCTTCGCCGCGCTGCGAAGCGACACGCTAGGCCCTCTTCTGCGTCTCGGTTAGGATTGCGCCCCAGAGCGCCAAAAAATCCGCGCCAGAACATTTTCATACGGGAGGAAAGCCATGCGTTTGTCGTTGCTGCGGCTGCGTTGCTGGCCGTCACGTCCGGAGCCGTCGCCCAGCAGGCGCAGGCGCCCACCTTTGCCACCACCAAGGTCGAGGGCACGGACAACGTCTACATCTTCCGCTACCAGAATCATCAGTCAATGTTCGTCGTCACGCCAGCGGGCGTGATCGCCATCGATCCCATCAGCTACGGGCGGCCGCAGGCGGCGACGGCCTACGTCGAGGAGATCCGCAAGATCACCAAGGCGCCGATCAAGTATCTGGTCTACAGCCACCACCACTACGATCACATCGCCGGCGGCAAGCCGTTCAAGGACGCGGGCGCCGTTGTCATCGCGCATCGCCGCGCCAAGGAGCGGCTCGCGGCACTCAAGGGCCGCGACGTCGTCGTTCCCGACCAGGTCGTCGATGGCAAGCGCACGCTCAAGCTCGGCGGCACCACGCTCGAGCTGGTCTACGTCGGCCGCAATCACTCCGACTCCTCGCTGGTGATGCTGCTGCCCAAGGAGAAGATCATCTTCGCCGTGGACTTCAACGCGCTGGGCTCCGTGCCGTCGCGTCTCGCCATCAACGATTCCTATCCCGTCGAATGGGAGGCCTCGCTGAAGCGTACGCTGGCGCTGAACTGGGAGCGCATGATCCCGGGCCATCCCGGACCCGGCGGCCGACTCGGCACCAAGAAGGACATGGAGCAGCAGCTCAAATTCATGACTGACCTGTCCGACGCCGTGAAGAAAGCCTCGGACGACGGCAAATGCTTCAGCCCAGCCGACACCGAGCTGAAATTGCCTGAGCATGCGGCAATGACCAACTACGAGCAGAACCTCGCCTGGAACGTCCACCGCTGGTGCGGCTATTGGGGCCGAGGCATCTGACCCAGGCGCCATCGCGGCAGATCCCGCGTGACTGACGCAGTCTTGAACGCCAAATGAATGCGGCGTTGGGTCGGCATTCAGGGCATTTGTCGTTCTCTGTAGCAGCGGATCACCGCCTTGCTATGGAGAACCTCATGCTTCGAATGGCTATGCTTGCGGCAGGCCTTGTCCTTGCTGGCGCGATGCTCTTGCCCGGCGCGGCGTCGGCAGCGCCGATGGTCCCTCCCGATTCTGTGAGCGAAGCCTTGGGCTCGGCTCCGCAAAAGGCCGAGCACTACGGCGGCTGGCGCGACCGCGACTACTATCGCGAGCGTCGCTGGCATCACGATGGCTACTGGCATCGCCGGCGCTATTGCGAGCGGTTGCGGCACGCCTGCGTCCATAAGGAAGAGCGCGGCGAGGTCGGTGAAGGCAACTGCCGCAGGTATCGCCGAGAGTGCGGCCGGTAGTATGAGCCGCTGCTGGGCTGCAGCATCCGAGCGCGCCTTTATGAAGGTGCGCTCGAGCTCGGCTGGAAAGAAGCGCCCATCAGGCGCATTAGACTGCGGCCTGCCTTGTGAAGGTGCGCAGGCGAAACCGTGCCGAGGCCCACGCTACGACCGTCCGCAGATGATGTCCGCCGGCCACGCCGATCAGCCAGGCGGTCAGGGCTACGGTGAACGGCAGAATGATCCGCAGCTGCGAGTAGACCAGCGCGTCTATGG